>JBIITV010000163.1:0-9161 GCA_044340325.1 Lysobacteraceae bacterium | reverse complement strand
GGCAGGCGTCGCAGCAGCGGGCGTCGCAGCAGCGGGCGTCGCAGCAGCGGGCGTCGCAGCAGCGGGCGTCGCAGCAGCGGGCGTCGCAGCAGCGGGCGTCGCAGCAGCTGGCGTCGCAGCAGCTGGCGTCGCAGCAGCTGGCGTCGCAGCAGCGGGCGTCGCAGCAGCGGGCGTCGCAGCGGCAGGGGTCGCAGCAGCAGGCGTCGCAGCAGCAGGGGTCGCAGCAGCAGGGGTCGCAGCAGCAGGGGTCGCAGCAGCAGGCGTCGCAGCAGCAGGCGTCGCAGCAGCAGGCGTCGCAGCAGGGCGATCTATCTTGGGCTCAGCGGCATTGGTATTGGTTGCGCCAGCGGTGGGGCGGTCCGTCTTCGGTTCGGCGACGTTGGCGTTTGCCGCACTCACTGCGGGTTTGTCGCTTTTCGGTTCAGTCGTGCTGACGTTTGTCGCGGCGGCTGCGGGCTTGTCTGTTTTTGGTTCAACCGTTCCGGGATTGGCGGCGACGGCGGCAGGCTTGTCGGTCTTGGGGTCGGCCGAGGGCGGCGCTTGGGCACTGCCCGGGTTGGCCGCAGTTCGATCCGATTTGGACGCTGCCTCCACGCCGGGCGCAGCGGTGGCGGATTTCTCAACCTTGTTGCCGCCCGATGTGCTGTCGGCGGCGGTCGCTTTGTCCGTTTTCGCCAGAGATTCCGTGGGAGCGGCCGCACTTTTTTCGATGCGGGTACCTCCGCCGGTGCCGCTGGCGCTGGCGTCGCTGCTCTTGTTGTCGTTGATTGTGATCTTGCCGCCGGCGGTAGCCGAGGCTTCAGGCGATGGCGCAGCGACTTTTTCGATGTGGGTACCTCCGCCGGTGCCGCTGGCGCTGGTATCGCTGATCTTGCTGTCGTTGATCGCGACGATCTTGCCGGCCGTTGCAGCGGAGGCTTCGGGCGGTGCCGCAGCGCTTTTTTCGATGCGGGTACCGCCTCCGGTGCTGCCGGTGCCGGTATCGCTGTTCCTGTTGTCGACGAGGGCACTCTGGTTCTGCGTGCCTGCGTTCTGCGCGCCTGGGTTTTGCGCGCCGGGGTTCACTGCCGGTGTCGCATCTGCTCTTTCGATACGGCCGCCGCCGACGTTGGCAGTGTTGATGCCGGTGCCGCTATCGCCCCTGGCATCCCCGCCAGTGTTCTTTGCGCTGGCTGCGGCTTCCACCTGCGCTACCGCGCCTCTCTCGATGCGGGTACCGCCACCGGTACCGGCCGCGCTGTCATCGCTGTTCTTGTTCTCGGCGGTCGTTGCGGGACTCTGTACGTTCATGGACGCTATCGCGTCGGTATTCCCAATTCGGAAACCGCCACCGCTGCCGCCCTGATTGCTCGTGTCGCCGTCTGCGTTCACATCCGTACGGGCCGTGATGTGGGTGCCGCCGGAGGTGCCGTCGCTGCCGGTGATGCCGTCGCCCACGATCGAACCCGGCGGCGCGTCCGTACGGGCTCCGCTGAGCACTCCCGGGTGATGATGATCAGGATTCGAGGGCGGTGCCCGGCGACGAACTGGCACGCCGCCAATCATGTCGCGCGGTTCGTCGTCGTCGTCCTCGGTTTTTCTGCGCGACAGAATCAGTTGGCGCTGCGCGGCGATCGGCAGCTTGCGCTCGTGGGGCATGAGCAGGAACGCTGCGCCGCCGTCGAAGTCGTCGAAGTCCATCGCGTCGTCGGCCGAGCCGTCGAAATCGACGGTGTCTTCGGTTGCGTTCAGCGCATCCAGGCCAAGCGAGGCCCGCTCGTTCTCGGCTTCCTCGTCCAACCGCGATCGACGTCGCGCGTTGATGCCGATGAGGGGCGCTAGGCCGTCCTGTGGAATGTCGCTGGGCATGGCGAGAATCCTTGTCGTGTGGTGGACGATCGGCGTTCGTCAGTTTCGCGCGGCAAGCCGAGAATTGTTAAAAATTCGATAAAAGCCGTGCAACCGCCTTAATCCTAGCATGACGGCCGGGTGTGAAATGCATCGCATGCGGGCATTCTTTGCCGTCGTTTCGCAACGTTCCCAGCGCCTACAATACCGCCCCAGCCTGCGGGCAAGCGCCGAGTCCAATGTGGCCCTCGAAATCGAACGCAAATTCCTCGTCATCGACGACACCTGGCGGTTACGGACTTCGCAGGTGATTCCGATGGCACAGGGTTATCTGAACGATCAGGCATCCATGGACACCGTGCTCAAAGGCAATGAAGCGCAGCGGGTTTCGGTGCGCGTCAGGCTGGAGGGCGACGATGCCCGACTGAATTTCAAGTCGCGCGATATCGGCCATACCCGGCAGGAGTTCGAGTATCCGATCCCTGTCGACGATGCCCATGCGCTGCTTGCGCTGTGCATCGGCGGACGCGTCGAGAAGCGCCGCCATCTTGTCGAACATGCTGGCCATGTCTGGGAAATCGACGAGTTCTCCGGCGACAATGCCGGGCTGGTGGTCGCCGAAATCGAACTCGCTTCCGGCGACGAATGCTTCGAACGTCCTGCGTGGCTTGGCAGAGAAGTCACCGACAGTGCGCGTTATTACAATTTGGTCCTCGCGTCGCGTCCGTATTCGCAATGGAGCGAAGCGGAGAAAGCGGCGACTGATCTGGAGTCTTCCCCATGCTTGTAATCGGCGTCGCCGGTACCGAACTCACCGCGCAGGAGCGAGACTGGCTGCAGCACGACGCCTGCGCCGGGGTGATCCTGTTCAAACGCAATTTCGAATCGAAAGCGCAGATCGCGGAACTTTCGTCCGCAATCCGCGCGGCCGCGTCGCGACCGCAGTTGATCTGTGTGGACCAGGAGGGCGGCCGTGTGCAGCGATTCCAGGACGGCTACAGCGCGCTGCCGCCGCTGGAAGATTTCGGCAGGCTCTACGCCGCCGATCCGGTCGCTGCGCTGGCATTGGCCGAAGAACACGCCTGGCTGATGGCCAGCGAAATCCGGGCCACCGGTCTCGATCTGAGCTTCGCGCCAGTGGTGGATCTGGGGCGCGGCAATCTGGCGATCGGCAACCGCGCGTTTTCCGCCGATCCGCATATCGTCGCCGACTTCACGCAAGCGTACGTACGTGGCATGCACAGCGCAGGTATGGCGGCGACGCTCAAACATTTTCCGGGTCATGGCTCGGTGCTGGAAGACACGCATTTCGATGTCGCGGCGGACGACCGTCCGCTCGAGCTGATCCGCGCGCACGATCTGGTGCCGTTCGTGGCCGGGATCGAAGCGAACGCCGATGCGGTGATGCTCGCGCACGTGACCTATCCGCAGGTCGCGCCCGAACCCGCCGGCTATTCGCCGTTCTGGATCAAGACCATCCTGCGCGAGCAGATGGGCTTTCGCGGCGTGGTGTTCTCCGACGACATCGGTATGGCGGCGGCATTTTCCGCAGGCGGAATCCGCCAGCGCATCGATGCGCATCTGGATGCCGGCTGCGATGTCGTGCTGGTCTGTCATCCGGAGCTGGTCGAGGAGTCGCTTGCGGCGGTGGCCGGGCGCGTACTGGATACGGACGTGCTGGCCGGCGTGATGGGCCGTGGTGCGATGGACTGGGACGGCCTGCGCGCCGAAACCCGATACGGCGATGCGCAGATGCGCCTCGCCGTCCAGGCCGGAGCATCCGCATGATCGCGCCGACCCTTGCCCAGGTGCTGCCCACAGCGGATGTGATCCACGATCGCGCCACGCTCGAACGCGCGATCCAGACGATGGCCGATGCCGTACGCGCCGATTACGCGGTGGATGCGCCGCCGCCTCTGTTCGTCACCATCATGCATGGCGGCATGCCCTTCGCGACGCAGTTGGCGTTCGCGCTGGGCGAACGCGGGCTGGATCTCGAATTCGACTATCTGCATGCCACGCGCTATCGCGGCAACACCTCGGGCTCGGGACTGGCGTGGCTGCATCGTCCGGCCAAGCCGATGCGCGGCCGCCGCGTGCTGCTGGCGGACGATATCCTCGACGAAGGCCATACGCTGCTGGCAGTGAAGCGCTGGTGCGAGGATCAGGGCGCCGCCGATGTGCGTGTCGCGGTGCTGGCGGTGAAGGTCCACGATCGCCGCGTCGAAGGCATCGATGCCGATTACATCGGTATCGAGGTGCCGGACCGCTATGTCTTCGGTTACGGCATGGACTACCGCGAGCAGGGCCGCAATCTGTCCGCGATCTACGCGTTGCAGGAGTGATGCCATGATTCCCGTGCAGGATCTCGCCATCGCCATCATCGGCGGCACTGGTCTATACAGACTCGCCGATCTGCAGGATGTGGAAAGCCATCAGCCGGTGACGCGCTACGGCGCGCCGTCGGGCCCGATCCGGGTCGGTACGCTGGCCGGCAGGCGGGTCGCGTTTCTCGCGCGCCATGGCGAGGGTCATTCGGTGCCGCCGCACAGGATCAACTACCGTGCCAATCTCGCAGCGCTGAAAGCGTTGGGCGCGCATCGCGTCCTCGCGCTCAATACCGTCGGCGGCATCACCGAACGCTTCGGCCCGCGCGTGCTCGGTTGTCCGGATCAATTGATCGACTACACCTGGGGCCGTGTGTCCACGCTGTCAGAAGAGACAGGTAGCGATGTGCTGCATGTCGACTTCGGCGACCCTTACACGCCTGCGCTGCGCACCGAAATTCTCGCGGCGGCGACAGGCGCCGGTGTAGCGGTGGTCGACGGTGGTTGCTATGGCGCGACCCAGGGCCCGAGACTGGAAACCAGGGCCGAAATCGCCCGGATGCGCCGCGATGGCTGCGATCTGGTCGGCATGACCGGCATGCCCGAAGCCGGGCTGGCGCGCGAATTGGGCCTCGATTACGCCTGCCTCGCGATCGTCGCCAACTGGGCCGCAGGCGCAGGCCCCGACCCCGACGAGCAGATCACGCTGGAAGAAGTGCTGGCGCATGTCGAGGCGGCCAGTGCCGGACTCGGCCCGCTGCTGTCGGCGTTGCTCTCGCGCAGTTGAGCTGCGCGCCTTCGGCGTCGGATCTGCTTCGGTTGCCCGCGTCTGCCCCGAACCCCCTTGCGCGCGGGTTTTGCTCAGGCATACTCGCGCCGTGCGCCACGCGGGCCCTAGCTTGGGCAGTCACGACGCACGCCACCGCATCCCAATCGAGGTCAACAGGAATATGCCGTACGGAACAGTGAAGTGGTTCAACGATGCCAAGGGATTTGGCTTTATTGCCCCCGAGGATGGCAGTGCCGATGTGTTCGCGCACTTCTCTGCGATCAGTGCCAAAGGCTTTCGCAGTCTGCAGGAAGGTCAACGCGTGTCGTATGAAGTCACGACGGGGCCGAAAGGCGCGCAGGCGGCCAACATTACGCCGGTTGCCTGAGGTCGGCGACTCTCCGTGGTCGCCCGCCCCGATTGTCCAGGCCCCGCTTCGGCGGGGCTTTTTTGTGTCCGTACTGCCGGTCCCGATGGGCCTCATGTCGATGGTGGTGATGTTGACGATGTTTCTTCTGGTGATGCCATGCCCGTGATGGCCTTGCGTGTGCGTGTCGTAGCAGCGGCTTCGATGCCTGCGTGGTTGCGATGAGATCCCCCATGCGCATCGCAGTGGTCGGCTACGGCACCGCCGGGCAGGCGCTCGCCGTGGCCCTGAGTCGAGACGGCCATGACGTCGAAGCGTTCGAGCGCGTTCCGGTGCCCGGGCCGGTCGGCGCCGGGTTTCTGCTGCAGCCCACCGGGCTGAGCGTAATGTGGGCCCTCGGTCTGCTCGATGCCGTGCTGGAGCACGGTGCGGTGGTGCGCCGGTTGTACGGCGAAACCATCGCTGCGCGCGCGGTAATGGACATGCGCTATCGCGAACTGCATCCGGCGCTGTTCGGGTTGGGGCTGCAGCGTGGCGCCCTGTTCGAGATCCTCGATGCCGCATGGACACAGCAGCGCCGGCTGCACTGCGGCCGCAGGATCGTCCAGATCGATCACGATCGGGGTCTCCTGCGCGACGAACACAGCGATGCACACGGTCCGTTCGATCTCGTCGTCGTCGCTGATGGTTCGGCGTCCGAATTGCGCGCGCAGATCGGCGAGATCGTGTCCGATCGGCCGTATCCCTGGGGCGCGCAGTGGTGTCTGGTGCCTGCGGGCGATTGGCCGTGGCCGGATGAGCTGCGCCAGCGGTATCGGCACGCGAGGCGGATGGTCGGCATGTTGCCGGTGGGTACGCGCCCGGGCGATCCGGTCTCGCGATTGAGTTTTTTCTGGAGTCTGCCGGCCGATGCATTGGCCGATGCCGGCCGCGATGCCGCACGCTGGCGCGCGGAAGTGGCCGAGATCTGGCCGGATGCCGCGCAGTGTCTGCAGACGACGGCGGTGCCAGAAGGGCTCGCGCAGGCGCGCTACCGCGATACCGTGGTTCGGCATTGGCATCGTGGCCGCGCAGTGCTGATCGGCGATGCCGCGCACGCCATGAGCCCGCAGTTGGGGCAGGGTGTGAACATGGCCTTGGCCGATGCGCTTGCTCTGCGCGATGCATTGCGGGCCGCGCCGACGCTGCCCGAGGCGCTGGACGCGTATCAGCGCGTGCGCCGCAGGCATCTGGGCATCTACCATTTCTGGAGCCGTTGGCTGACGCCGCTGTTCCAGTCCGACCACGACCGCGTCGCCGCCGTGCGCGATCTGATGTTCCATCCACTCTCGCGCATTCCCGGTAGTCGCGGACAGTCGCTGCGGATACTGACCGGTACGCGTAGCGGCTGGTTCGGACGTTGGCCATTGCCTGCGGAGTTCCTGCGCGCGCTTGAAGCGCACCGTGAAATTGCTTGAAAACCTGTGGAAACGCGCTTCAGGCAACCTGCTTGAGTTCGGGCACTGTTGTTCGCTGTGCGGAGCGCGCCATGTCCACCACACTGATCGAAGCCCCTATCCCCGAAACGCATGCGGTGTGCAATCAGCCGCCCGAGTTGGGAGCCTGCGATCTCTGGGGCACCGATGCGGCGTTGCGCGAGGCGGTGGCCCGCGACGGGGGTTCGTCATTCGCCGCGCACCTCGAAGCGTGCGGGCGCATGGCCGGCGACGCACTGTGCCGGCTGAGCTGGGATGCGCACCGCGACCGTCCGCGATTGCGCACCCACGATCGTTTTGGCCAGTGCATCGGTCGCATCGGCACGACCGAGAAACAGGGCGGCAGCGACGTGCGCAGCAACGCGACGGTGGCGACGCCGCTGCCGGGCGGCGACGACTACGCGCTGATCGGGCACAAATGCCTCTTCTCGGCCCCGATGTCCGACGGTTTTCTGGTGCTGGCGCAGGCGCCGGGTGGGCTGAGTTGTTACCTCAGCGCAGGCATGAGTCGTTTTCGACATCTGCTGGTGATCGCGCTGGTCTGTGCGCCGCTGGGCGCGACGTTCGCGAATGACCCGTGGCCGCCGGCGCTTGCGCCAGCGAGCGAGCGCGCCGACGAAATCCGCGTGGACAAATCCGAGCGGCGCATGCAGTTGCTGCGCGACGGCAAGGTATTCAAGACCTATCGCATCCTGCTTGGCGATGCGCCGTTGGGCCACAAACACCAGCAGGGCGACGAGCGCACGCCCGAAGGCCGCTATCGCATCACGTTCCGCAACGACAGGAGCCGCTTTCATCTGTCTCTGCGGATTTCCTATCCGAACGAAGCCGATCGCGCGCAGGCGCGCGCACGCGGCGTCGATCCGGGCGGCGACATCATGATCCACGGCGGAACACCGCCGGGCTATTCGCGCGACTGGACCGACGGCTGCATCGCGCTGACCGATCTTCAGATCGAGGAGGTCTGGCGGCGGGTGCCGGTCGGGACACCCATCACGATTTCCCCTTGATGTTCCGGCACGATGCTGCGATGAAACGTCATTTCGATGGGCACGACGCTCCACTGTTGAACGGTTCGCAGATCGCGGCGGAAACCGCCAGCCATACCTGCATCATCGGCCATTTCGGCCTGCGCACCGGCACCGCCAGCCTGCAGGCGGACCTCATCTGCCGAGGCAAGCGCATGAGGCGCTTGCGGGAGGGCGCGGTTGTGTGATTAATTGAGCCCGTCAATCAATCAAGGATGACCTCGACCCCGGTCGATCCGGATTCGCCAAAGACGGCGAACCGGCGCCCGGTGGCACACGGAGGTGCAGGGGAAGCCATGTACGGTGTGATTTTCGATTTTCTGCGCAGCTATGTGATCGAACGCCACGGCGGCCGCGATACCTGGGACGCGCTGTTGGCCGAAGCCGGCATCGGCTACAAGGTCTATTTCCCGGTCGCGCAATATCCCGACGAGGAAATGGTCAATCTCGCCACCACCGCCGCGCGCATGCTCAACGTGCCGGTGACTGCGGTGCTCGAAGATTTCGGCCAGTTCGTCGGACCTTCGCTGGTCACCTACTACGAGATGTTCGTCAAACCAGAATGGCGGACTTTCGAAGTGCTGGAGAACGCCAGTTCGAAGATCCACGATGCGATCCACCGCCACAACCCCAAGCGCAATCCTCCGAAACTCATCGCCAGCCGGACCGGGGAACACCAGATGGTGTTGACCTACCAGTCCGAGCGCAAGCTCTGTTTCGTCGCCAAGGGCATCATCTACGGCCTGTCGAAAAAATACGGCGAAGACATCCAGGTCCGCGAGACGCAGTGCATGCATTCCGGTGCGGAACGCTGCCGTTTCGAGATCCTCCGACGCGGCTGATCTCGGCATGAGGGGGCCGATACGGTAAGGTAGCGCGTCCTCCGTTTCGCCCGTCGCCTCCTGCCGTGTCCGCCGAACCCGCCACATACGATCCCACTTCCCTCCAGACCGAAGCCCAGACTTTCTGGCGCGAGACGCGTGCCTTCGAGGTCGACGAACGTTCCGGCAAGCCGAAATACTTCTGCCTGTCGATGCTGCCGTACCCGTCCGGCGTGCTGCACATGGGCCACGTGCGGAACTACACGATCGGCGACGTGATCAGCCGGTTCCGGCGCATGACCGGGCACAACGTGCTGCAGCCGATGGGCTGGGACGCCTTCGGTTTGCCGGCCGAGAACGCCGCGATCAAGAACAAAACCGCGCCGGCGAAGTGGACCTACGCCAACATCGACCACATGCGCGGCCAGCTGCAGGCGCTGGGCTATGCGATCGACTGGTCGCGCGAGTTCGCCACCTGCCGCCCGGACTATTACGTCCACGAACAGCGCATGTTCACCCGACTGCTGAAAAAGGGCCTGGTGTATCG
>JBIITV010000162.1:0-9190 GCA_044340325.1 Lysobacteraceae bacterium | reverse complement strand
GCCGCTGCCTCCAGGTGCCCGATGTTGGTCTTCACCGAACCAATCGCGCAAAACTGCCGCTCCGACGTGTCAGAGGCGAACGCCTGCGACAGACCCGTAATCTCGATCGGATCGCCCAGCGCCGTCCCCGTCCCGTGCGCCTCCAGATACCCCACATCCCGGGCAGACACACCCGCCTTGTCCAGCGCCGCACGCACCAGCTCCGCCTGCGCCACCGGGTTGGGCACCGTATACCCGTTGGTCTTCCCGCCGTGGTTGATGTGGCTGCCCAGAATCACCGCCCGGATCGCATCACCGTCCCGCTCCGCCGCAGACAGGCGCTTCAGCAGCACCGTGCCCACACCCTCGCCAGGCACGAAACCGTCTCCGCCTGCACCGAAACTCTTGCAACGCCCGTCCGTCGACAGCATCTTTTGCCAGCACAAGATCACGTAGTTCGACGGGTGCAGGTACAGGTTCACACCCCCCGCCAGCGCCAGTTCGCACTCCCCGCGCAGCACGTGTTCGCAGGCCTCATGGATCGCCGTCAACGACGCCGAACACATCGTATCCACAGGCAGGCTCGGGCCCGACAGGTTTAACAGGTACGACACCCGGTTCGCCACCGAACCGAACGAGGTGTGGGGGAACCCGGGCTTTCCCTGCATCCATAGCGCCGGACCATGCAGCTCGTAACCGGTCTTGGTGATCCCCGCAAACACACCCACTCGCCGCCCGTGCTGGCGGGCGATCCGCTCCCGCGTATACCCCGCATCCTCCAGCGTCGACCAGCACGACTGCAGGAACAGACGCTCCTGCGGGTCCATGTTGATCGCTTCGCGCGGGGAGATGCCGAAGAAAGCCGCATCGAAATCGGCGAAGCCGTCGACGAAGCCGCCCCACCTGCAGTAATACTTGCCTTCCGCCGCAGCGCTGTCGCTGTCTGCATTCCAATAGGCATCGACCGGCCAGCGCTCGGCCGGAATCTCGGTAATGCTGTCCCGTCCCTCGCGCAGGTTGGCCCAGAACGCATCCAGGTCCGCAGCCTGCGGATACGTAC
The DNA here is from genome assembly GCA_044340325.1 of Lysobacteraceae bacterium. Lineage (GTDB taxonomy): Bacteria > Pseudomonadota > Gammaproteobacteria > Xanthomonadales > Xanthomonadaceae > Lysobacter_I. The sequence goes on along the minus strand of JBIITV010000162.1, from coordinate 8,151 downwards.
CGCTCAGCCCGATGATCGCGATCGGTTCGCGGGCTGGCGTGCTCCATGGCACACGCCCTGTGATCGCTGGAGCCCGAACGATCTCTGTGTCGGCGAGGGCAGCTGGCCCGATGACATCTGGCTCTGCGACATCAGCCGTCGCCCTGGCCTTGGACCAGCGCTGACATGCGTCCGGCCGGCTGCTCGCCAGAAACTCCGCAAGTGCGTCCAGGGTCTGGAACTCGTAGAAGACGGTCTTCGACAGCGCACCAAACGTGGTTGCGAGACGGGTATTCAACGTTGTGATCATCAGCGAGTCGATGCCGTAGCTCTCGAGCGGCTCTGCACTGTCGATCCGTTCGATCGGCAGGCGCGCCACGTCTGCCAGGAGCTCGCGCAGCGCGAGCGCGATGCCCTCACGTGCTGGTATCGCACTGGCATCGGCCGCCACTGCACCCCCATTTCTCCCAGCACTCTCATCGATGGGGATCGCCTGTTGCAGCCACTGTGCGCGGATCCGATCCAGATCACCGGCAAGCACGAGCACGTGCGAAGCGCCGGTGGCCAATGCGCTATGGAAGCATTCGATCCCGGCCGTCGTGCCCAGCGCACCATAGCCATGAAGCTCACGGAGCACGGCTCGCGTCGCGGCATCAACCTGCATGCCGCCTTCGCGCCATAACGGCCATCCGATCGCACACGTGCGCCCATGCGCAACGCCCGCCGCGACGCGCGCCGTACGGAGCCGCGCGTAGCCGTCCATGAACGCATTCGCTGCGGCATAGTCCGCCTGCCCCGCGTTACCTTGCGCCGCGAGCGCCGAACACGTCACGAACCAGTCCAGCGCCACGTGTCGTGTCGCACTGTCGAGATTGACGATACCCGAGACCTTGGCAGCGAGTACCTCGGCGAAGGTTTCACGCGTTTTGCGCAGCAGATAACTGTCGCGATGGATACCGGCGGCGTGAAGCACGCCATGCAGCGCACCATGCCGTACAAGAATGTCCGCTATGCATTCTTGGACCGCTGTGCGATTGGCGACATCCAGTACGACATATTCGATCCGGGCCCCGCGTGCACGCGCTGCCTCGACCCATGGCAACTCGGGCGTGGTCGTCGAGCGTCCTGCCAATACGATCGTCGTCCGCACCAGACGTGCCGCGATCTCGCACGCGAACAGTCCGCCGATGCCGCCGGCTCCGCCGGTCACCAGGTACACCCCACCTTCCCGCCATGACACCGGCGCCAGCGCTCCAAGGCCAGGTTCCTCGACCGCCTTGATCCAGCGGCGCCCGTCGCGATAACGCACATGCGCGTCGGCGGTGTCCAGTTCGCGCTGCAGCAGATCGGCGAGCATGACTGGTGGGGATCCAGCATCGACCTCGATGACGCTACCCTCGAAAGCCGGCTGCTCGATCCGGGCAGTCTTCAGCAGCGCCGCAAGCCCTTCGGCCAGCGCATCTTCGCCGGCCACGACAAGCTGTAGCCGTACAGCGCCCGCGCTCGCAGCCAATAGTGGCTTGATCGCATCGAATACGGCGAGTGCTGCCGCCTGGAATCTCACGTCCTCATCGCCTCCCGGGAGCGGAATCGCCGCGCAAACGACGTCGTCCGGGAACAATGCAGCCAGTCGCGAACGATGATTTTCATCATGCCCACAGAGCCAGATCACACGCTGCGTCAGGCGAGGCTGCGACAGGGTTGGCGCTTCGATTGGCCGTTCACGCCAATCCATCCGCAGCAGCAGGGCCTGATCGTTGCTGTCCGGCGGAGCCGCCGAGGCGAGCGAGTCCACCGATCGATCGTTCGCGCTCTGGTTCACCCAATAGCGCTCCCGCGCGAAGGGATAGGTCGGCAATGGAACCCGCTGGACGCTGCCAGGATCGAACAAGCCGGCGAAGGACGGCTCTCCACCTTCGACGAACAGTTGTCCCAGATCCGCCAAAGCGTCGCAGTAGCGCTCGGGATCGCCGGCCGTCACCGCGCAATGCGCGACGAGGCGTTCCGCACGCTCGGTCAGTGCAGCCAACTGCACGGCGCCCGGAGCCGCGACGCCGCGCGTCGCACCAGTCGCAGCGCCTGCGTGCAAGGCGCGCAGCTGCGTAGACAGCCCGGTGCGATCGGCTGCGACGCACGCAAGCCGATGGGCAAAATGGCGTCGACCGAGTAATAGCGTCGCACTGATGTCGGCACATGCGACATCGTCATGGCGTTCGATATGCCGGAGCAGCCGCTCGATCTGCTCGTCGAGCTGTGCGGCGGACTGCGCCGACAACACGATCAAATAGAACGGACGCTCGCTTGGCGTGGACATATGCACGGGGGCTGGTGCTTCCTGAACAACCACGTGTGCATTCGTCCCGCTGAAACCGAATGCGCTCACGGCGCCCAGCCGTGGCAGCGGCGTGCCCACCGCGTCTGTCTGCGGCGCCCAGTCACGCAGCTGTGTGTTGACGTAAAACGGGCTGCCCACGATGTCGACATGCGGGTTCTGCTGCCGGTAGTGCAGGGACGGGGGAATCTGCCTGTGCTGCAACGACAGGATCAGCTTGAGCAGCCCGGCGACGCCTGCAGCCGTGTCCGTGTGGCCGAAGTTGGTCTTGATCGAACCGATCGCGCAGAAGCCCGTCCTTGACGTGCTGCGGCGGAACGCCCGGGTCAATGCGGACAGTTCGATCGGGTCCCCTAGTTCGGTCGCCGTGCCGTGCGCCTCTATCATCTGGATGCGATCCGGATCGATGTGGTGGCGCTCGTACACCTCAATCAGCAGCCGTTCCTGCGCGCCGGCATTGGGCGCCGTGATGCCGTTCGTCGTGCCATCCTGGTTGAGCCCAGATGCGACGATGACGGCGCGCACATGGTCACCGTCAGCGCGCGCATCGCTGAGCCGCTTGAGTACGACGACCCCAGCGCCCTCGCCCGGTACGAATCCGTCCGCAGCGGCGTCGAACGTGCGGCAGCGTCCACCTGATGACAACATGCCTCCGCGTGCGGTAGCGACGAAGTATCCGGGCGTCACCCGGATGTGGACGCCTCCGGCCAGGGCGAGATCCGCGTCGCCCGTGCGTAGCGCCTGGCATGCCAAATGAACCGCGACCAGGGAACTCGAACACGCGGTATCTACCGCGACCGCAGGTCCCTTCAGATCCATGTAATACGCGATCCGCGCGGGTACGATCGACGATGCATTTCCCCAGAAAGCCTGCGGTGGAGCGCCGCCATCGAAGAGTTGATGGTAGTCGCCGTTCGCACAACCGACATAGACGCCGCAGCGCATCTGCCTGGTGGCGTTGCCGGCGTAGCCGGCGTCCTCAAGTGCGGTCCAGCACGATTCCAGGAACACCCGCTGCTGGGGGTCCATATAGGTCGCCTCGAGTCCGGAGATCCGGAAGAACAAGGCGTCGAAGCGATCGATATCGTCGAGCAGTGCCGCATGCCGGCAATACGACCGCCCGGCATCTGCGGGAAGCAATCGATCGAGATCCCAGCGGGTCACTTCGCTGACCAGATCGGCCCCGGCGACCAGATTGGCCCAGAGCGCGTCGACGTCTGGCGATCCGGGATAGCGGCCGCAGATTCCGATCACCGCGATTGCTTCCGGTTGTACCGGGCGCCCGAGAAGCGCTGCATCGCCGGCGGGTTCGCGTGCAGTGGCAGGTCCGCGCGCAGTCGCGATCCGCGACCTCGCGGCGACGACGCGCTCCGGCGCCTGCGGAACCTGTGGCGGAAGATGCGAAGCTTGGGCTGGCGGCGCCGGGAGTCGGTCACGATGCGTGTCCAGCACATGGCGGGCCAGTGCAGAGACTGACGCGAACTCGTACACGCAGGTCGTGGGCAGCTGAAGGCCGAGCCGCTGGTTCAGGGCGCGAACGACGCTGATGCCGGTGATCGAATCCACACCGAAATCGACGAACGCCGCCGCATGATCGATCGAATCGGGCTGCAGCCGCAGCGCCGACGCCAGCGCAGCGACAATCGCGTCGATCACGTGCGAATGCAGCATGTCCTGAGCGCCAGTCGCCGCAGGAGACGTGCCGAGCGGGAGCGCGATGACGTTCTGCCGAACCGGCACGGTCCGCGGCACTCGGGCGCGTCCGGGAGACGCTGCCAGGCGCGACTGCCGCACGGCACCGTCGCTACGGGCAGCAACCACTTGCTGCTCGAGGCCCGCGGCAGACAGCACCCGCACGGCGTCGAAACCTTCGGACACGAGCAGTCGCTCCCAGGTCGGCAGGGCAAGCGCCGGTCCGCCCGGCAATCGCAGCGGCTCGTCCTCGTACAACCACCAGCCTTTCAGCAAACCAAACGTCAGGTGCAGCAGCAGCCCGCCGTTGGTGGTGACTTCGTTGAGCAGCAGTTCGCCGCCGCGGCGCAGGCAGGTCTGCACATTGCGCAACGTACGTCGGATACCACGCGTCGCATGCAACACATTGGTCGCGACGACAGCATCGTAGCTGCCCGGTTCGACACCCTGTTCGTGAGGGGGGCGCTCGACATCGAACAGCTCGAACCGCGCGTACGGTGCGATCGCCGCAAAGCGCTCTTCAGCCTGCAGCAGAAACCCTTTCGATATGTCGGTGTACCGGTATTCCTCGATATTGGCAGCATGCGATCGCAGTCGCTCGAACAGAATCGCGCTCGTACCGCCGGTGCCCGCACCGATCTCGAGAATCCGCAGACCGCGAACAGGTTTTCCACTGCGTCGGGCCTCATCTTCGCGAGCCTGAAGCTGCCGCTCGAGCGCATCCCCGATCAGCCCGTTGAAATAATCGGGCGCCTCGTTGTCGCGGTAGACGCCCTGCACCGCCGAGACATTGCCAGGATCGAACAAAACGTCGGTAGCAGCCCGTCTTCCCGCCAGAATCTCCGGCAGGATCCGCAGAGTTTGCTCGACCAGTCTTACCTGCGCCGCCAGCGTGCTGTCGACCATCCATCCGGGCTTGCTCTGCTCCCATGTGCGCCATGCCCGCTCCAGAGCGAGCGGTTCGCGTGCGAGCACACAGGCGCCATTTTCAGTCGCCAGCCAACCGTGAGCCTGCAGCGAATCCAACGAGGAGTGCAGCCAGCGGCCGTACTTCGGATCGAGCGCGGAACCAAGGTCCGTACGCGGACAAGGCAAGGCATCCCACAACCGCAGCGCATGCAACTGGGCGCAGAGCAACGCCGCCAGCGAGGACTCGACCTGCAGCCAGAGCGCGCTTTTTGCAGCCGGAACGACCGCACTCAATGCTTGGTGTACCTCTGCACTCGGGTTCGGCGCCCCTGCCTGGCGCACGATCTGATCGGAGACGGGGCATAGTTGTCCGAGCAACGCTGGCGTCGTCAATTTGACGATCGCCAGCTGAGGCCGTTCACGCGCCAACAGTCGCTCCAGCGCGTTCATGGCCTCGTCGGGCTCCAGCGAACCAATCCCGAACTGGGTCATACGCTCGCGGTACTCCTGGGAAGCGACGATGCCGATGCTGCCCCAGAAGCCCCAATTCATCACCCGCACCGCGCTCGGCCATCGGGCGGCGAGCGCACGCGCGAACGCGTCTTTGAAGGTGCACCCTGCCGCGTAGTTGCTCTGTCCTGGCGCCTTGCTGAACGACTGCAGCGAAGAAAAGAATGCGACAAACCTGGGCGGGGGGTCGGCGAATACCTGCGCCATGCGCACGCTGACGTCGATCTTCGCGCGCGTCGACGCGGCGAAATCAGCCGCTGTCATATTCGCGAGACTGCGGTCCTGGAGCACGATCGCCGAGTGGAAGAGTCCGTCCACCGCGCCCTCGTAGCGGCATCGGATCTCGTCGTAAGCGCGCTGCAGAGAGGAACGATCGGCTGCGTCTGCGACGATATAGTGCGGTCGCGGTCCGTATGCCGCGAGCCGTTCGGCCCGTTGCTCGATTTCCTGATCGAGCGGCCGCCGACCGATCCATACAACCTGGGCGCGGTAACGCTGGATCAGCCACTCGCTGACGACCTCGCCAATGCCGCCGGCACCGCCGATGAGTACGTACAGCCCACCCTCCCGATACGGGGATTCCCCAACCGGCGAACGGTCGATATAAGGCAGGAGACGCTGGCTGTACCACTCGCCGTCACGCCACGCCAGAACGTCGCCGTTTGCGTCGGCCGGCATTCGAAGCAGCGCCGACCAATCGGGTCCGCCTGTTCGCGGAAGGTCCAGCATCCGTACGGACCAGTGGGGATGCTCCTTCGCAGTCGAACCGATCAGACCGTGGACGCTCGCGTGCGCCGGATCGAGCAGATCGAGCGGCGACACAGCGACCGTCTGTCTCGCCACGACCGTCAGACCAACAGGATTTTCCCCGTAGCCCGCCGCCAGCAACGACTTGATGAGCCCGAACAGCGCGTGGACACCGTGCGATTGGGCTTCAATCAATGCATCTTCGTCAGGCGCGGCGATCGCAGGCGGCGCAATCCAGATGACGTGATCGAGGGACCCGCTATCGAAAGTCACGGCGCAATCGACACCGAGGGAGGCAATCGCCTCGCGGTCGGCATCCGTTCCACCGATGACCAGGACACGCTCGCGCGCGCGCGGCGAGGCCGCATCACACGGCTCAGGACTGACCGCATCCCAGACCGGCGCCAGGACATGCAGGCCATGCCCATCTTCAATCTTGTCAGACATGATGTGCAGGCCGGTCAGGCGTGCGCTCACGCTGCCATCGTCGGCGAGCCAATCGACATCGATGCAGCCGTCCCGGGAATGGCAGACATGCGCCCACGCGGCGGACTGCAGGGTACCGATGACCTCAAAGGTGTCTGCGCTCACTACGGATGGGACACCACCGAAGCCGAATACGTCACCGTGTTCCGCCATCGCCTGCAATGTTTCCCGAAGCAGCGCCGGCTGCAGAAGATGACCGCCGACCGTGTCGGCAAGTTCCGGCAGTTTTATACGTAACAACACGTCGTTGGCACTGTCCTGCGATGCATCTGCTTGGCGTAAATGCTCGATCCGAGTCGCGATCTGGACCGTGGTCGCGAGGGCCGATACCAGCGGGAGTGCAATCCCGATGCAATACGACGCATGCGTCGTAGTGTCGACGATCCTGAACCCGATCACGTCTTCGGTTGGATCGTCGACATCGACGTCGATCTCGACATCGACCTCCGTACCAGGCGGGACCGTACTCCGCCATTCCAGCGACGACAGCGTCCAGCGCACATCGTCGCGACCAGTGGCATGAATCACCGCAACGCGCGCGGTCTCAAGCAGCGTCAACGCGGCTGTCAACGTCTGGAACGACGTCTCCAGACCGTCCCATTCGACTGCGGCCGGGGTACGGGTCCGGAAGCGAATCCCGCTGAGCGTCGACACGTTCTGCAGCAATGCAGGGTGCAGTACGCGCATAGTGCCGGGCATTGCGGCAACCGCAGAGCGGGTCAGCGCGGCATTACCTACCCAATACGGCGTCTGCACGAACGGATAGGAGGGCAAGTGGACGATGCGCGGTGGAACCGAACCGTATAGCTGCTGCCAATCGATCGACATGCCGCGAACCCAACCGTCGAGCAACTTCTCGACCTTGCCTTTGCGGATCCAGGAGGCGACCGCAATTTGGATATCCTCGTCCTTGTCGAGCAAGCCGAGCATTTCTTTATTCGGCCGCACCTGACCGCGGAACATGTTCGAATGGTCTGGGTTGCTGCGACCATTCGCATAGGCGCTCAGTATCTCCACCGCCTCCGCCAGCGAGGCGGCCATCAGTCCCAGACGCTCCTCCATCGCCTCGCGACCCACCTGCAGCGTGTACGCGATCGCGGCCAGATCGCCATCGCCGAACCGACCCGAGCGCAGCGACGACAGCAACCGCTCCACCACCACCCCCAACCGCTCCTCCGTCTTCGCCGACAGCACCAGCAGCGCAGGGTGCCGCGCGCTCAACGCCATCGGCTCCACCGCAGGCCCCACATACTCCTGCAACAGCACGTGCGCATTCGCGCCGCCCGCACCGAACGACGACACGCCGCCGATCCGCAACCCCTCCCGACCATCGCGCACTGGACGCGGCCAGGACTCCAGACGCTGCTGCACCACGAACGGCGTCGTCGCAAAATCGATGTTCGGGTTCGGCTCGACCGCATGCAGACTCGGCACGCGCTCACCGTGCATCAACTGCAGCACCAGCTTGCTTACACCCGCGATCCCTGCCGCTGCCT
>JBIITV010000166.1:0-9005 GCA_044340325.1 Lysobacteraceae bacterium | reverse complement strand
GGGGGGGTGGGCGTGGGGGGGGCGGGGGGGGTTTTTGGGGGGGGGGGGGGGGGGGGGGGGCCCGCGAGCGGTTAAGCTGGCCGGGTTGCGCCGGGCGGAGGAGTGTAGCGCCGCGGCCGAAGTTTCTCTCTTTTGGAGCATACGATGCGATTGGTCCTCCTTGGCGCCCCGGGATCGGGCAAAGGTACTCAAGCGGCAAGACTGAAGGAACACCTGCAGGTGCCGCACATCTCGACCGGGGACCTGCTGCGCGCGGAAGTCGCGGCCGGCTCGGCGCTTGGCCTGCAGGCCAAGGTGGTCATGGCCCGCGGCGATCTTGTCTCGGACGAGATCCTGCTCGGCATGCTCGAAGACCGCCTGTCGCGCCCCGATGTCGCCAATGGCTTCATTCTCGACGGCTATCCGCGCAACCTCGCCCAGGCCGACGCGCTGGACAGGCTGCTCGTCCGCATCGGCCAGCCGATGGACCACGCGGTGCAGCTCGATGTCGATACCGATCTGCTGGTCGAACGTCTCGCCGGCCGCGCCAAGGCCGAGGGCCGTGCCGATGACACCCCGGAAGCGGTCCGTCACCGTCTCAACGTCTACAACCAGCAGACCGCACCGGTCATCGATTTCTACCGCCAGCACGGCATGTTGAAGGTTCTCCACGGCGAAGGCTCGATGGACGAAGTGTTCACGCGGATCGTGGAGACGATTTCGGCGGGTGTGGATGTGGGGTAAGCAGCAGCTGCGATCCGTGCTGTTCGCAGCAGCTATCGTTCCGGCGATGACGTTCATGGGTTGCGGGCAGGGCACGCAGTCTCATGCGAGCGCATTCTGTGCGGGTCCTTTCCCTGCCCAATATTTTCCGGAAGGTGCATTGGGCGAGAATCCGGAAAGCGACCGCTTCGTCGCCGAATGGTATTCGAAGCAGCTCTCGGCGATGGACGAACCTTCGCTGCAATGCGTATCGCGCTACCCCGTTTATCGTTTCCTGTGGTTGCGCACGTTCCATCATCCGATCGCCGTTCGTGTCGAGAAGCGCCAAGACAGCATGCATCTGTTCGCCGTCGAACTGGACGGAGCCGGTGGCTATGAGCCTGGGTCGCAGTCGAGGCGTATAGAGCGCGTGCTGTCGGCTCGCGAAGCGAAGGTTTTCAGCGAAACCGTCTCTGCCGCCCGGATCTTCAGCGCTCCCGATAAGCGCGAATTGCTCGGGGCTGACGGTTCGCGGTGGATCATCGAAGCCCGCGACGGTGCGCGTTATCAGGTCCATGACATGTGGACGCCGGAGCGCGGACGCATCCACCGACTGGGCTTGGTCTTCATCGAATTGACCGGATGGTCCATTCCCAAAGACGATGTGTATTGATGTCCGCAATCCAAAAACCTGCAGGAACCGAATGAAACTCCATATTTTGGGCATCGCCGGCACCTTCATGGGCGGCGTCGCCGCGCTGGCGCGCGAGCACGGGCATACGGTCGAAGGCAGCGATCAGGCGGTGTATCCGCCGATGTCCACGCAGTTGGAAAACCTCGGCATCGCGCTGCGTCAGGGCTACAGTCCGGAGAATATTTCCGCCGACTGCGACGAGATCGTGATCGGCAATGCGCTGTCGCGCGGCAATCCGGCGGTGGAGTACGTGCTCGATCGCGGCCTGCACTACACCTCGGGCGCGGCATGGCTGCGCGAATATGTCTTGCCGGGTCGCGACACCCTGGCGGTCGCCGGTACCCACGGCAAGACCACGACGACGACCATCCTGAGTTTCCTGCTGGACCGTGCCGGTCGCGATCCGGGGTTCCTGATCGGCGGCGTCGCCGAGGATTTCGGGGTGTCGGCGCGCCTCGGCACCGGTCGCGAGTTCGTGGTCGAAGCCGACGAGTACGACACCGCGTTCTTCGACAAGCGCAGCAAGTTCGTCCACTACCGGCCGCTGGTGGCGATCCTCAACAATCTCGAGTACGACCACGCCGACATTTTTCCCGACATCGCCGCGATCCAGCGCCAGTTCCATCATCTCGTGCGCACCGTGCCCGGCCGCGGCCGTCTGATCGTCAACGGCGAAGACGCGCGTCTGGACGAAGTACTGGCGATGGGCTGCTGGACGCCGGTCGAACGCTTCGGCCTGCTGCGTGAGGGGATGTCCGACGATGCCTTTCACTGGGGCGCGCGCCTGCTCAGCGACGACGGCAGCGCGTTCGCGGTCTTTCACGCCGGCCGCGCTGTCGGCGAAGTGCAATGGACGATGCTGGGCAACCACAACGTCATGAACGGCTTGGCGGCGCTGGCCGCGTGCAATGCGGTGGGCGTCGATCCCGCCAGCGTGATGCCCGTGCTCGCAGACTTCCGCAGCGTCAAGCGCCGTCTGGAAGTGCTGGGCACGGCCAACGGCATCACCGTGTACGACGATTTCGCGCATCACCCCACCGCGATCCGCACGACGCTGGAGGGCCTGCGTGCGAAAGTCGGCAGTGCGCGCATCGTTGTTGCGATGGAGCCGCGCAGCAATTCGATGCGTCTCGGTGCGCATGCCGACGCGCTGGCGCCCTCTCTGGAATGCGCCGATGCGGTGGTGTTCCTGCACCGTCCCGAGCTGTCGTGGGACGCGACCAAAGTCATCGCGGCGATTCGCGGCGAAGCGCGCACCGCGCCGACCGCCGATTCGCTGATCGCCACCCTGCGCGCGTTGTCGCAGCCCGGCGACCACGTGGTGTTCATGTCCAACGGCGGTTTCGATGGCGCGCCGCGGCGGTTTCTGGCGGCGTTGGGGTAATCCGGAATGATTGACACGCTCCCGCTGTTTCCACTGCAGACCGTGCTGGTGCCCGGCGGAACCTTGGGCCTGCGTATTTTTGAGACGCGCTATCTCGATCTGGTCCGCGACTGCGGCCGCAATGGCACCGGTTTCGGCATCTGTCTGATCATTGATGGCCTGGAGGCCGGCGTGCCTGCAGTGCCCGCTGCGATCGGCACCGAGGCGCGGATCGAGGATTTCGGCAGCACCGACGACGGACTATTGACGCTGCGCGTTCGCGGAGCCCGGCGTTTCCACGTGCAGCGGACGCGGACACGCGCCAACGGCCTGATCGTGGGCGATGTGGTGTGGTGCGATCCCGATCCCGACGATGAGCTGCACCCCGAACACGCTTTGCTGGGCACGGTGCTGCAGCAGGTGATCGAACAGGCGGGCGGCGAATTCTCGAAAGTACCGCCGGCGCGTTTCGACGATGCGGCATGGGTCGGCTGGCGGCTGGCCGAATTGTTGCCCTTGAGCAATCCGCAGCGACAGATGCTGCTGCAGGAAGACGACCCGCATGCGCGTCTGGATCGCCTGCTCGCGTTGATGCCCTGAAGCGCGCCCCGGGGCACAGACAGATAGGCGATTACTTGCCGGTGCGCAGGCGCAGCACCGGCAGGTCGCCGTCCGGATGCTTCGCCTCGGCGATCTGCAGCCCGTCAAGCGCCGCGCGCACCCGTGCATGCGCGGCACCATCGTCGGGCTGCGGCATCCACAGACCGAAGGCCGGAATCGGACGGACATAGCGCAGCGTCTGGGTGCTGCCGATCCACAGCGGCTGCCCGCTCTGCAGCAGAGCCGGCGCGCGCCATAGGCGCAGCACATGGATGGTGTCCAGGCGGGCACCGGGGATGCGCAGCAGCAGGGTTTCGGCTTCGGCATCCAGTGTGGCCGGCAGGACCGGCTGACGCGCGGCGCGGCGTTTCGGATCGAGCAGGCCGAGTGCTGCGACCCAGGTCGCCTGCGGCTGCACTTGCCAGCCTTCGGCCTCCATCCGCGCGCGCAGCGGCGCCAGCGGACCGGCGATCTGCAGATCCAGCGGCCAGCGCCGGCTGGCGTCGCGCTCATTGCGTCGCGCGGGCAAGGTGCGCCAGTCGCGCTGCCACCAGGCTTCGGTCGTCAGCGTCCGGGTGGAAGGCGGCGGTACGAATTCCGCGAGCACGCCGTCGATCGCGCGCGGCGCATGCCACAGCGCGGCCAGCGCGAAGCTCATATAGAACACCATGGCGAGTGGACGCATCCAGAACGAGCGGCCGATGTGGCGTCGATAGGCGATGCCCAGTACCAGCAGCCACAGGATCCCGAAGAGCGCTCCGCCGACGATGTCGCTGAGCCAATGCGCGCCGAAGTACAGGCGGGCGAAACCCAGCAGCGTCACCCCCACGCCCGCAACCAGGTATGGCCATACCCGCTGTCGTCCCGGCATTTCGCGCGCGATCAGCACCGCGAAGAAGCCGAACACGATGGTCAGCATGGTCACCGGGATGGATGGGAACCCGAAGCCGCTGGGCGCGGTGGGTGGGCGCGGCATCTCTACCGACAGTGCGATGAAGGTGGTGAAGGCGAAGCCGAAGGCCACTGCCGCCAGCCAGTGCATGGCGGCGGCGAAACGCCGACGCCATACCAGCCAACCCAGGCCGAGCACGAGCGCCGGCAGCAGGATCTGTAGGTCGCCGAGCGAGGCGAGGGCAGCCATGAAACGGTCGGCCAGCGGGTTGCGCAGCGCGGCCATGGCGGCATGGACCTGTTCGTCGACCGCCAGCGGCCCGCGCCGGGTCACCACCACGGCCAGCAGCGCGAACCAGCCCCATCCGATTCCGATCAGGCACATCGCCAGCATCGCCAGCGCGGCCGATTCCGGACGTTTATGCTGGATCAGCGATGCCGCATAGCGGCCCAGCCGGGGATGCGCACGGGTCCATTTCAGCGCGCGCGCCAACAGACGGTCGGCATGGCCGGCGAACCAGCGGTAGGTGTACAGCACGATCGCCCAGACCAGGGCCAGCACCGCGACCAGCGCCAGCAGCACCAGCGCCAGGCGGTCGGCGACGGCCGCCACCGCATCGTAGGACGCACCGAAGATCCAGCCCGGGGCGAGAAAACAGGCCGCCCACAGCACCGCCGCGACGATACTCGCAGGCACATACTGCTTCAGGGGCAGGCGCAGCATGCCTGCCACCGCAGGTACGAATGGCCGCACCGCGCCGACGAAACGCGCGATGACGATGCCCTTGCTGCCGTGTTTGCGGAACAGCCGCTCGCCGCGATCGATCAGCTGCGGATAGCGACGGAACAGCCAGTGTTCGCGCATCGACGGCCCCCAGCGGTGGCCGAGCCAATAGCTGAAACCATCCCCGGCGAAAGCGCCGAGCGCAGCGCAGGTCAGGGCATAGGGGCCGTCCAGATGCCCCAGACCGATCAATGTCCCCACCGCGAACAGCAGCGGCAGCGCAGGCACCACGATCCCCACGACGGCCAACGCATCGCAGAACGCGATCAGGAAGATCACGCCGCCGGCCGCCACGGGATGCGCGGTGATCCAGGTCGTGATGCTGTCCAGCCAGGTGCTCGTCATTCCCCGATTATGGCAGGAGCCCCCGGCCGAGCCCCAGCCGCGCAGCCATGCCCGGGGGTCCGTACAATTCCCGGATGTCTTCGGAAGCCATCGAACTGCAAGCGCTGAAAGCCGACAGCTTCGGACGCATCGCCCTGATGCGCGACGCGAGTGGTCTGTTCGTGCGCCGCGATCTGGCCCACGTGCCGCTGTGGCTGCGGCTGCCGGCATGGTGGCTGGCGCGGCGCGAGGCGCGCGGTCTGCAGCGCGTCCTCGGCGCGGACGCGGTGCCGCAGCTGTTGAAATGGGATGGACGCAGGCTCGACCGCAGCTATCTGGACGGCGCGGCGATGTACCAGCGCCCGCCGCGCGGCGATCTGGCCTACTTCCGGCTCGCGCGCAGGCGTCTGCAGGCCCTGCACCGTCGAGGCTTCGCCCACAACGATCTGGCCAAGGAGGCCAACTGGCTTGTCCTCGCCGACGGTACGCCCGCGATCATCGATTTCCAGCTTGCGGTCTGCGGCGCCCCGCGTGCGCGCTGGATGCGGCTGCTCGCGCGCGAGGATCTGCGCCATCTGCTCAAGCACAAACGCACGTACTGCCCCGAGGCGATCACGCCGATCGAGCGCAGACTGCTCAAGCGGCACTCATGGGTGCGCGACATCTGGTTCCGTACCGGCAAACCGGTCTATCGCTTCGTCACCCGCAAAGTGCTGAAGTGGGAAGACAACGAAGGACAAGGACCCAAGCCATGATCCATGTTCTTGTCAGCACGTCTCTTATCAGCACGTCTGTTATCAGCGTGTTTCGATGATCACGTTTTCATGAGCATCTCTCCATGACCACACTCGCAGGCAAGACCCTTTTCATTACCGGCGCCTCGCGCGGCATCGGGCTCGCCATCGCGCTGCGCGCCGCCCGCGACGGCGCGAACGTCGCCATCGCGGCGAAATCGTCGGTGCCCAACCCGAAACTGCCCGGAACCATCCACAGCGCCGCCGAGGTGGTGGAAGCCGCAGGCGGCGCCGCGCTCGCGCTGAAGTGCGATATCCGCGAGGAGGATGAGGTGCGCGCTGCGGTCGCAGCGACGGTCGATGCCTTCGGCGGTATCGACATCCTGGTCAACAACGCCAGCGCGATCTGGCTGCGCGGCGCGCTGGACACCCCGATGAAGCGCTTCGATCTGATGCAGCAAGTCAACGCCCGCGGCAGCTTTCTCTGCGCGCAGGCCTGTCTGCCGTATCTGCTACAGGCGCCGAATCCGCATATCCTCACCTTGGCGCCGCCGCCCAATCTCGACCCGAAATGGTGGGCCCCGCACACCGGCTACACCCTCGCGAAGATGGGCATGAGCTTCGTCACCCTCGGGCTTGCCGCCGAATTCGGCCCGCAGGGCGTTGCGGTGAACGCGCTATGGCCGCGCACGGTCATCGCCACCGACGCCATCAATATGATTCCCGGGGTCGAACTGGCGCAGTGCCGCCGGCCGGAGATCATGGCCGACGCCGCGCATGCGGTGCTGGTGCGCGGCGCCGCCGGCTTTCACGGTCATTTTCTGATCGACGACGATGTGTTGGCCGAAACGGGCATCACCGATCTCTCCGGCTATGCGGTCGATGCTTCGCAGCCGCTGTTGCCCGATCTGTTTCTTGATGGATCTGTCGCTTGATCGAACCCACGGGAATCACGCCATGAAATATCTTCACACCATGATCCGCGTCCGCGACATCGACGCCTCGCTGCGCTTCTACTGCGAAGGCCACGGCCTGAAAGAAATGCGGCGGATGGAGAACGCAGCCGGCAAGTTCACCCTCGTGTTCCTGGCCGCCGACGAAACCCGGGCGCCGAGATCGAGCTGACCTACAACTGGCCGCCGCAAAACGGCTCGCCGGAAGATGACTGCGGCACCGCCCGCAACTTCGGCCACCTCGCGTTCCGCGTCGAGAACATCTACGAGACCTGCGCGCGGCTGCAGACGATGGGCTACACCATCAACCGCCCGCCCCGCGACGGCCACATGGCCTTCGTGCGTTCGCCGGACCTGGTCTCGATTGAATTGTTGCAGGACGGCCATCTGCCGCTGCAGGAGCCGTGGGCATCGATGGCGAATACGGGGGTGTGGTAGGTTGCTTGCTAACGGCCTTGTGACATTGTTGTTTTTTATGCGAGCCGTCCAGATCGATGATGATGACGGCCGTTAGGCTCGACCACGCTGCGCTTTAGCCAATCAGCCCGAGAAACAAGCGTCGTAATAACAGGAATGTGAAAACTAAACAGGAGCATCGAATGCGAGTGTTCGTATATGGTTTGATTTTGTTAAGTAGTATCGCTTGGTCCGCCCCGGCTGTTGCGGCGCCGCTTGCTGGCTGCACAGCAACGATCGCTGATGGCAAGGCCATCTATCAATGCATAGATAAGGTATATCAGCAGCAGAATCTGCAGAGTCTGCTGGGTCGGCCGGTGACATGCGTCCCGCCCGCAAATGGGGACAAGTACGATCTTTACCTTCCTACGACCTACGACGCTCAGACTCAAATCAAATTTCCTCTTGTCATTTGGGTGCATGGCGGTAGCTGGGGTGGAGACAAAGCCAGTGAAACAAGTTTTGCGATGAGTGTCGCGGCGCGAGGGCATGTGGTTGCGAACATCAATTACAGGACAACGTGCGGGCCAAGCGGCTGGCCTAACCCGCAGATGGTGACGGATGTAAAAGATTTTTCTGCTTTCGCCAGAGCCGGCTTCGCTACGATGTACAAGATCGATACGACGAAGATCAGCATTGGCGGCACCTCTGCAGGCGCACATTTGGCGCTGATGGAGGCAACCCAGGGTGCTCGGTTGTATCGAAATGTGTTTGTCGGATCGGCGCCAACGAAGTTGGATACGATTTTCAACGAATCGTCCTTTTATCAGGCCGGAAAAGACGCCGTCACAACTACTTTGGTTGGGTCCAATACGGTGCAGCAGGCGATGGGCGTGCTCGCCGCTAACTCGCCATTCAATAGAGTGGGCTATCTGTGGACCGAAGGGCTGTATATGGAGTACTCGACCGGCGATAACTTGGTGCCGGATCATCACTCTTCCGGGTTTGCAGCGGCTGCGCGCGGGCGCTCCATTCCTGTATTCGAGCAATCCTACGTCACGAGCTGTGGCAGCGCTCCTGACCATTGCATGCCTAGTCCGGCGCCCGGTCTAGGGTTGCTTGCATTCATCGATCGAAATGGTGGAACGTTGGCCTCCGCTGCTGCAAAACTTGAGTTGGCCGGCTGGCCCGCCGTCAATGTCGTCGACGGCGATCAAACATCGGTGTACTCCAGTCCGTTGGCCGACCGCTATAACTCTGCGGGGCACTTCCTTGCCGCTTGGTCGAACCTACGCCGAACCACAGCGAGTATTGAGCCGATTTGGGTGGACACCCTGATCATGCGAGCCAGAGTGGGCTCCAATGGGCAGCCTCTCGCATTTCCGAAGTCCTATGGTGTTTACGTCACCAATCCCAGCAATACGTCGTGGGTCAACATCGGGCAGTACACCACTCAGCCGAATGTGCTGGGAGAGGTCGTGATTAACATCGGCCTGAAGCAAACCCATGGCGTACTGTTAGTGCCGAACGAATTGGGGCAGGACGACCACGGAGGTTACTACTTCCAGATGGCGGATATGCATCT
>JBIITV010000044.1:0-31965 GCA_044340325.1 Lysobacteraceae bacterium | reverse complement strand
AGCTGGTGCTGCAGTTGATGCACGGTGAGCGCGTGCCGAGTCTGCATGCGGTCGAGCCGAACCCGAACATTGATTTTGCGACGACGCCGTTCGTGGTGCAGCAGCGTCTGGAGTCCTGGCCGCGTCCGGTGCGCGAGGGTCGGGAGGGTTTGCGGATCGGCGGCGTGTCGTCGTTCGGTGCGGGCGGCGCGAATGCGCACGTGCTGTTGCAGGAGTATGTGGCGGCTGCGGTGGAGCCGATGGCGTTGAGCGCGCGGCACCCTGCGCTGCTGGTGCTGTCGGCGAAGACGGAGGAGCGGTTGGGAGTGGTGGTTGAGCGGCTGCTGGCATCGCTGCGCTCGGGTCGGTTCGGCGATGGTGATCTGGCCGCGATCGCGTACACGCTGCAGGTGGGTCGCGAGGCGATGGAGGAGCGTCTGGGATTGACGGCCGCCTCGCTGGCGGAGGCGGTGGAGAAGCTGCAGGCATATGCGTCCGGCGGCGGTGGTGGAGTGGCGGGTCTGTACCGGGGTCAGGCGCGGCGGAGCCGGGAGGCGCTGTCGGGCGCGGTCACAGCCCCGTCATTGCCGACATCGGGGCCACTCGACTCCGAGGCGGGAATGCAGGCACTCCAACGCTGGGTTGCGGGCGGCGCCGTCGACTGGGCGACCTTCTGCACAGCGACAGTGGCACGGGTTGTGAGTCTCCCGACCTATCCTTTCGTCCGCGAACGATACTGGTTCGGCGCATCTGATCTACTCGGTCTGCTCCGCCGTCCGCCGTCCGCCTCGATTGCTGCCGAGACGCCGGCGGTGTCTCTCATTCCGCCGCCGACCCGCCGCGTCGCACTCGCGGCGCCGGGCGCGGTCAAGTGCGGCCCGCCCGGGCTGTCTATCCGAACCCCCACGGTATTGACGCCGCTACCGTCGGCACTGACCGCCCAGGTCAGGACAGCGCCGCTTTCCGTCCCGGCTGCAAAGGACCCTGACTTGAACGGACTACAAGAACTATTGCGGGACACCCTCGCCGATGTGCTCGGAGTTGCCGCCGAGACGATCGACCCTGCGCAGCGCCTGGCCGACATCGGGCTCGACTCCATCTACGCCATGGAATGGACACGGACGCTCGCGGCCCGGCTTGGTGTTGCCATAAAGGCGACATCGATCTATGAGTACCCAACGCTCGAGCAGTTCGCTGCATTCTTCGCGCGACAACTGCCCAGCGCGCACCACGCGGAGTTGCCGCCTCGCATCGAGGCGCCGGCGACGCGTGATTCGGCCGCCTCGATGTCGGACGATCACAGCCTCGCTGCGATGCGCGCGTTGCTGACGACCTCGCTCGCCGAGGTGCTTGGTGTCGAGTCCGGAGCGTTCGAAAGCGACGAAAAGTTCAGCGACATCGGGCTCGACTCGATCTTCGCGACCGAGTGGATGCGGCTGTTGAATCGTCGCCTGGGCACCGACATCAAGGCGACACGCATTTATGACTACCCGACCATCGACGCGCTCGCGGGTTTCCTCGCAGCACGATCTGCCGCCACACCCCCGACAGCGTCCGCAGTCGTCATTCCGTCCTTGCCGACCTCCCAGGTTTCGGTTCAGCCCCAAGAGACACGTATCGATCAGATCCTCGTCGACACGCTGGGACAGGTGCTTGGGCTGACATCCGAATCGATCGGCGTCGAAGAGAAGTTCGTCGACATCGGGGTCGATTCGATATTCGCGACCGAATGGATCCGGCTCGTCAACACCCAGCTGGGCACCGCCGCAAAAGCGACGGTCATTTACGAGTATCCGACTATCGGCGCGCTTGCCGCCCATCTGCGAACGCTGCGCAGTCGGGATGCCGCTGCGGTCGAAAAATCGATGCCGCCCTCAGATGCGAGGCTGTCACCCCCACAGGCCCATCCCCACTCGTTGCGTCAGCAACCGCTACGTCCCGTGCACACCGGCGCATCAAACGCTATGCGCATTCCCGATCCCGGCGCGCCGCGACCGGCGATCGTTCTCGCGGCGCCGGCATCGGTCGCGCCAGTGTCTGCAGAGCCCGAGATCATCGCCCCTCGGGCTCCGGAGAAAGCCACGCCAGCGGTCCGGCTGGAATCGCTCGGCAATGGCATCCTGCAGATCGTCATGGAAGACCGCATCAACAAGAATGCGTGCTACGGGGAGACGATTACAGGCCTGCATCGCTGTTTCCGCGCGATCGCCGAGGACGTGACATGCAAGGTCGTTGTGCTCGCCGGCTACGAGAACTTTTTTGCGACCGGCGGCACTCGGGAAGGGCTGGACGCGATCCAGGCCGGCCAGATGGATTACAACACCGATCACTACTACCGGCTCGCGATCGACTGTCAGGTACCGGTCATCGCCGCGATGCAGGGTCATGCGCTCGGCGCCGGATGGGTGTTTGGCATGTCATGCGACTTCCCGATCATGGCTCTTGAGAGCTATTACTCGGCGAGTTTCATGAGCTTCGGCTTCACGCCGGGGGTCGGCTCTACGCTCATTTTCCCGCACAAGTTTGGCGCGTTGTTGGGCCAGGAAATCCTGTTTACGGCGCGCCGATATCGCGGCAGCGAACTTGCAGTGCGCATGCCCGGGTGCACCGTCACGCGGCGCGACGAAGTGCTGGCGCGCGCGCATGCGCTGGCCACCGAACTGGCGCAGGCCCCCCGCGAGTCGCTTGTCGAGCTCAAGCGCACGCTCACGCAGCCGATCCACGAAGGATTGGCTCGTACGGTCGACAATGAGATCGCCATGCACCGCCGCACCTTTGTCGGGCGCACCGAGGTCAAGGACAGGATCGCCCGGTATTTCGGCCCAGACAGCGAACCGCATGAAATCGCAACGGCCACGCCCGTGCCGGTTGAAGTGCCGATCGACGCAGTGGCGGAGTTGCGGGCAGTTCCGGCGGCTGCGGGCTACGCGGTTGTCGGTATCAGTGGCCGCTTTCCGCACGCGTCGGACGTGGAGATTTTTTGGAAGAACCTCATCGAGGGGCGCGACTGCATCGACGAGGTACCTCCGAGCCGTTGGGACTGGCGCAGATATGCCGCTGCAGGCCAGGAGACCGAAGCAGCGTTGCGGTATGGCGGTCTGCTGGACGATATCGAAGGTTTCGATGCAGCGTTCTTCGGCATCAGTGCTGCTGAAGCCGCCGGCATCGCGCCACAGCACCGCCTGCTTCTGACGGAGGTATGGCGGGCGCTGGAAGATGCCGCTGTCACGCCGGAGACGTTGGGCCAGCGTACGACGGGCGTGTTCGTCGCTGTCGCGCCGTCGGAGCCGGACCGTACCGGGCTGGCCTCCTTCGTGCCTTCGATGTTGCCGAACAGGATCTCCTATGCGCTGAACCTCCGTGGCCCGAGCGAATACTGCGAATCCGGCTGCGCGTCGTTCCCGCTCACGCTGCACCGCGCAATCGCGTCGATGAAGGCTGGCGAGTGTTCGCAGGCGATCGTCGGTGCGGTGCAGTTGCTGTCTCCGATCGGGTACCTTGGCATTTCGCAGATGGGTCTGCTCAGCCAAGACGGCTGCTCGCGTTCGTTCGAGGATGGGGCCGCCGGCTACGTACGCAGCGAATGCGTCGGCGCGATCGTGCTGAAACCACTCGCAACGTCCTTGGCCGATGGGGACCACATCTATGCCGTGATCCGGGGAACCGGCGTCTGTCACGGCGGCGGCAATGGCATGTCGCTGACCACGCCGAGTTCTCCCGGCATGAAGACGGCGGTAGAACTCGCGTATCGGGAGGCCGGTATCGATCCTTGCACGGTCGCCTACATCGAGGCCCACGGCACGGCCTCCGTCCTCGGCGATGCCATCGAGGTCAACGCGCTGGTTCAGGCCTATGCTGAGGCCGACCGGCCCGGCAAGGGCTATGGCGTTCCCTCGCGGCCGCGCGCGATCGGCTCCATCAAGCCATCGATCGGTCATGCCGAGGTCGCGTCGGGCTTCGCCGCCCTGGTCAAGGTGGTGATGGCATTGCGTCACCGCCAACTGCCGGGTGTTGCCCGCTTCCACGGGTCCAGCAGCGAAATCGATCTGGGGAACGGCGGTTTCGCTATCGAGGCATCGAACCGTCCATGGTTGGCGCTGACCGGCCCGGACGGTGGTCCTCTGCCGCGTCGTGCGGCCCTGAACAGCTACGGATACACCGGTCTCAATGCGCATGTCGTTGTCGAGGAGTTCGAGGCCAGACTGTCGGCGCAGGCGATTCCAGCGGGATCCGCTGCGCCCGAGATCGTGGTGCTGTCGGCTCGCGACCGTGCTGCCCTGCTCCGTTCGGTTCGCAGGCTCGCCGCCTTCATCGATCCCCTGGCCGCTCGTTCGGATGCGGGCGCGGTCGGCACGGCACAGACGACGCTTGCAGACATCGCGCATACGCTGCAGGTGGGCCGGGTCGTCATGGAGTACCGGGTGGCGCTGCTTGCGACCGACCTCGATGCTCTGTGCGTGCAACTGCGGCGATGCGAAGGACAGATGGAGACCGATCCGGGCGCTGGCATCTTTTGCGGCCATGGGCGCCCCGTCGCCACCTCGTTTGCGGTCGCTGCCGCAGTGGAACAGCACGATGCGTCTGCGCTTGCTTCGCTGTGGGCGCAAGGTCATCAGGTCGACTGGTCGCGATGGCGGCATGGCACGTCTGCGCGGCGCGTGTCGGTTCCGACCTATCCGTTCGCGGGTGCCGCAGCGGGCATCGAACCCGTATCCGTCGCTGTGCCCGATGATGATGCACAGGCGCAAACTGCGGGCTCTGTCGCCAGCGGCGTGCGCGCGTTCATCGTCAGCATGCTCGAGTCGCGGCTCGGTGCAACGCTCCCGCACCCGGATGTCCGCTTGCGCGACTGCGGCATCGACTCGCATCTGCTGACCTGGCTGCGCAGTGCGCTGGAGGCCCGCTACGGCGTGCGTGCGAAGATGCGCGAGCTGATCGAATGCGACGACATCGGTGCGTTGGCGGCGCTGGTTGCGGCGCGGATGCCCATATCGCCCGACATCGATCCCGACATCGATCCCGAAATCGAGCAGGGCGCTACGAACGGCTACCGGGACCCTCGCGTAATCGCCATGCTTCAGTCGGCATGCTCAGAGGCAGGAGAAGCGTTCGATCTCGACGCGCTGATCGACCAGTTGGTCTGATCGATGGCCCAAACGCCAGCGCTCTGCGGCGCGCTGGGGAGCGCTCCGCATTTTTTCGGGTATCGCGACTCGATGGGTGCGGGTGCGGCGGCTTCTCGGCTGTAAAATCATCATCTATAGAGGCTATAGTAGGAAATCTCGGGGGAGCGGATTTTATCGGCGCAAGTCGGAGGCCGGCAGGCTTCAGTGCGATGGAAGTTCAGGGAGCGCGGGTGGGACGCATGACGTTGAAGAATTTGCTGACGCTCTACGAAGACGGTCGCCTGTCCACAGAAGAACTGCGCATTCTGCTGCTGCAGGCCCGATCCGGGCGCTGGCCGCTGTCGGAGGCACAGAAGGGCCTTTTCGTCCTGCACAAGGCGGATCCGTCAAGCAGCGCGTACAACCTCCCTCTGTGTTTCCAGATCGATGGCGCTGTCGATATCGCGGTGGTGCAGAAGGCATGCGATGCGGTCTTGCTGAGCCACCCGGTGCTGTCGGGCGTCGTCGTCGACGCCGGAGGCACGCCGATGCTGCATGTCGATCCACTGCAGGCGGCTGATGTTCAGAGCCAATCGGCAACCGATGCGTCGATCGCCGATATGGTCGATACCGTGATCCGGTGCCCGTTCGACCTGTCTGCCCGCCCACTTTGGCGAACCCGCTTGTTCCGGCTCGCGCCGGATCGCCACGTGTTGCTGTTCGTCATTCATCACATCGTGTTCGACGGCAGCTCCATCCCCCCGTTTCTCGACGCCTTCTGGCGCGCGTTCCGCACCGCATCGGGCGGCGACTTGCCCGTGCCGGCAGCGGCGCCCGCAAGTTATTGCGAATTCGTCGAAGTCGAGCAGTCGCTGCTGTCAGGTCCTCGCGCTGCCGAGATGCGCGACTATTGGGCCGGCCGCCTT
Source organism: Lysobacteraceae bacterium (assembly GCA_044340325.1). Classification (GTDB taxonomy): domain Bacteria; phylum Pseudomonadota; class Gammaproteobacteria; order Xanthomonadales; family Xanthomonadaceae; genus Lysobacter_I. The sequence continues at coordinate 25,955 of JBIITV010000044.1, read as the reverse complement.
TCCGGGTTACCGCCGGTACTTGAGCTTCCCAGCGTGTACCCGCGCGCCGCGCGCGGCGCGACAGTCGGGTGTACCCACCGTCGGCCGCTGCCCGCGCCGCTGGCAGCGCGACTTGAAGCATTTTCGGCACGGCACAGCGTAGGCGCGGCCGCATGTTTTCTTGGCGTCTACGCGCTGCTGCTCCACCGCTATGCCGGCGTGGACGACATCACCGTTGGAATGCCATTCGCTCGCCGCGGTTCCGGGCGGTTCGACGCGGTCGTTGGCAACTTCGTCAACATGCTGCCGATGCGGATGAAGCTCGACGACACGCAGCCGCTGCAGGCGTTCTTGAGGCAGGTCCAGCTCGATCTCGCCGATGCGATCGATCACGGCGACTATCCGTTCGCCAAAATCGTTCGCGATCTCAAGCTGCCGCGCTCAACGGATGCGCCGCCTGTTTTTCAGGTTGCGTTCGAGTACCAGAACCTGAGCGCGGTCGATGCGGTCGATGCACGCGCGCTTGATGACGGAGCGCTCAGCATCCATTTCGATATTGCCCTGCACCAGGAGGGAGAATACGAACTGGTGCTCGAAGTCGTCGAGACCGCCGACGGGCATCGCCTCCATTTCAAGTACGACGCGGCGCTGTATGACGAGCGCTCGATCGCCCGGATGGCGGGGCATTACATCGAATTGCTGACCCGGGCTTTCGATACGCCGGCGATGCCGATGCATGCGTTGGAGATGCTGTCCGTATCCGAGGCCGAGCAGCTCGTCGGGGATTTCGATACGGCAGCAGCGGACCACCACAATGATTGCGTGCACCGTCTGTTTGCGGAGCAGGCGTCACGGACGCCGGACGCGTTGGCGCTGACGTCTGACGACAGCCGCCTGACCTATCGTCAGCTCGACGCGGCTGCGCGCGGCGTCGCCGCACGCCTGCGCGCGCGCGGTGTTATTCCGGGCGATCGTGTCGCTCTGTACGTCGATCGCGGTCCCGGCATGGTCATCGGCATGCTTGGCATCATGAGCTGCGGTGCGGCCTATGTGCCGCTCGATCCGCAGTTCCCCGCCGACCGGCTGCGCTACATGATCCGCGACAGCGGCGCGCGCCTGATCGTGACGTCCATCGCCCGCCTTGATGATGCCGCTGCATTGGATGGCACCGTTGAGGCGATGGCGCACGATGAAGCTGCTGAGACTGTGGAGACTGCGGACGAGCATCGCAACGGCGAGCCCATGCAGGTGGACGCTGGACGAGTCGCGTATGTGATGTATACATCGGGCAGCACGGGCGAGCCCAAGGGCGTCGTTGTGCCTCATTCGGCATTGGCCAATTTTCTCTGGTCGATGCGCGGCTGCCCGGGTCTGGCTCCAGCGGACTGCATGTTCGCGGTGACGACGATCAGCTTCGATATCGCAGGCCTGGAGCTGCTTCTTCCGCTGATCGTAGGCGCCCGCTGCCACATCTGCTCCTCGGACGTGGCTCGCGATCCGGCCAGGCTCATGGAGGCGCTGGAGGCGGTGCGACCCAGCGTGATGCAGGCGACGCCGACGACGTGGTCGCTGCTGTTTCGGGTCGGTTGGCGCAATGAGCAGGGATTGCGCATCTTGTGCGGAGGCGAGGCCCTGCCTGATGCGCTGCGCCGACAGTTCCTTGCGCTCGGCGCCGAAGCCTGGAATCTCTACGGTCCAACCGAGACCACGATCTGGTCGACGGTGCACCGGATCAGCGAAGACGGGCCGGCGGGTTGCATCGGACGTCCGATCGCCAACACCCACATCCTGGTCCTGGATTCACGAGGGCGCCTGCAGCCCATTGGTGTGCCGGGAGAGCTGTGCATCGCGGGCGAGGGTGTTGCGGACGGCTATTGGAATAAGCCTGCGTTGACGCAGGAGCGATTCATCGACCATCCGCTGAGTCGCGGATCGAAGCTGTACCGTACGGGCGACCTGGCCCGCTGGCGCGACGACGGCACGCTGGAGTGCCTGGGTCGGCTTGATGCGCAGGTAAAGATCCGCGGGTTCCGGATCGAACTCGAGGAAATCGAGCGCCATCTGATGGCTCACCCGGCGATCGCCAGCTGCGTGGTGGTGCCGGTCGAAGACGACGGTGCATCACGCCTGTACGCGTACTGCGTGGCGAGCGGCGACGTGCTGCCGACGACGGCCATCCTGCGCGAACATCTGCAGGCGCGCGTGCCCGATTACATGGTTCCGGCGCGATACATGCAGGTGACGACGTTACCGACAACGCCCAACGGGAAGATCGACCGCAAGCGGCTTGGGCAGCTCCGTGACGAGACTATCGCCGAGCGGGCGCACCCGTCGTCTTCTTCGTCTCCTGCGGTGAAAGGCGGCGTCGAACGCGAAATCGCGGCGATCGTCTGCGCGCTGCTGGGTATGGAGCGCATCGGCCGCGACGACGGTTTCTTCGATATTGGTGGGGATTCGGTGTTGGCGGTCGCGCTGGCCGAGCGCGTAGCATCGATCTTCAGCTGCGCATTTTCCGTGACTGACGTGTTCCGCGCCGGCACAGTGCGACGCCTGGCCGAGGCCGTTGCCGAACGCCGACCGACGATGCCCGATGCGGATACTTCCCCGAGCGTGTCTCCGGTGTCGCCAGCTGCCGAAGGCCTGGCGATTGTCGGCATCTCGTGCCAATTTCCGGGCGCGGACGACCTGGAGCAGTTCTGGGCCGCGCTATGCGAAGGGCGTTCCGGCATGGAACGCCTGCCGACGGATGTACTCATCGACGCGGGTGTGCCCGCATCGCTTGCCGACCACCCGGCCTACGTGCCGGTGCGATCGGCGATCACCGATCGCGACTGTTTCGACGCGGAATTTTTCAAGGTCACGCCGCGTGATGCACAGCTCATGGATCCGCAGATGCGGCTGCTTCTGCAACATGCATGGAAAGCAGTCGAAGACGCCGGCTACGCCGTAAGCGACATGAGGGATACCGCAGTGGTCGTGGCGACCGCCGACAACGGCTACCACGCGCTCACTGCGGGTGTCACCGGCATAGGCAGCGTACTCAGCACCAGCGAGCAGTACGTGTCCTGGTTGCTCGCCCAGCCCGGTACGGTGCCGACGATCATCTCGCATCGACTCGGTCTGACCGGTCCGAGTTACGCCGTTCACTCGAATTGTTCGTCGTCGCTCACGGCGATGCATGCAGCAGCGCATTGCCTGCTCGCCGGCGATGCGCGCCATGCGCTTGTGGCCGCCGCGTCGGTATACCCCGCTCCGAATCTCGGGTACCTGCACCAGAAGGGCCTCAACTTCTCCAGCGATGGTCGCGTCAAGACGTTCGACGCGACGGCAGATGGCCTGGTTGGTGGCGAAGGTGCGGCGGTGATCGTGCTGAAGCGCACCTCCGATGCGATCGCCGACGGTGACGCCATCTATGCGGTGCTTCGTGGCATTGCGATCAACAACGATGGCGGAGAAAAAGCCGGTTTTTACGCGCCCAGCCCTGACGGACAGGCGCAAGTCATCGAACGTGTGCTGCGCTCCAGCGGCATTGATCCGAGTTCGATCGGCTACGTTGAAGCGCACGGCACGGGCACCGCTCTCGGCGATCCGATCGAGCTGTCTGCACTGACCGCAGCATGGCGACGGTTTACAGACGACCGGGGCTTCTGCGCGATCGGCTCGGTCAAGAGCAACATCGGGCATCTCGATGCGGCGGCCGGGCTCGCGGGCTGCATCAAGGTAGCGCTGTCGTTGCAGCACAGCGAGATTGTGCCGACGCTGCACTACTCGACGCCCAACCCGGGCTTCGATTTCAACGCCTCGCCGTTCTTCGTGGCGACCCGGCGCATGCGCTGGCCTCTGGAAGGACGGCCCCGCGCGGCGCTGAGTTCGTTCGGAATCGGAGGTACCAACGCACACGCGATCTTCGAGCAGGCGCCGCCGGTGGCCGCAGTCGAACCCCGCGCATGGCATCCCGTGCTGGTCCCGCTGTCTGCACGGGACGATGAACGGTTGCGCGTCTATGTCGGCGTGTTCGTCGACTGGCTGGAGCGTCTACGCTCGGACGGCCGATTGCCTGACCTGGCGGCGCTCGCCTATACGCTGCAGGTTGGGCGCGAACCAATGGCGGCCCGAATCGCGCTTGTCGTCGACGATATCGACGGATTGATCGCCAAGCTCCGGACGCATGCCACGGACAGGCCAGCGGGCGAGCCTTCGAACGCGCCGGGTGAGCCGATCGCTCCCGATGCCGCCATGATGAGCGATGCGACCGGCCTCGGACGGCTTGGCGATCACTGGATGCGCGGGGGCGACGTCGACTGGCGTGCCGGGTATCCAGTGCCGCTTCGACGGCTGCATCTTCCAACCTATCCGTTTGCGCGCAACCGCCACCGTCTCGACGGGCTGGACGCCAGAGACAGGCGACTGCGGGCGCCGCTGCTGCATCCGCTCGCTCAGCGCAATGTCTCCACGCTGGACGGCCAGCGCTATGCGTCGCGGTTCGACGGCAGCGAGTTCTTCCTGCGTGACCATCAGATCCACGGCAAGCGGGTGATGCCGGGTGTTGCCTACCTTGAGATGGTTCGTGCAGCGGTTGCGGATTCGCTCGGACATCACGATGCGAACGCAGCGCGCAGACTGACTGTGCGGCTGCGCAACGTGGTTTGGCCACGTCCGCTGACGGTCGAGTCTGCAGTCGATGTCGTGATCGACCTGAGCCCGGTCGAAGACGATGGCATTGCATTTGAGGTCGGCAGTGTCGCGGCCAACGGCGACCGCATCGTGCACTGCCAAGGACGTGCGTTTACGTTGCCCGAAACGCCCGTTACGAGCGTAGACGTGGCCGCGCTGATCGCAAGCTCCGCGAAGCGGGTGAACGGAGAAGCATCCTATGCGGTGCTTCCGTCGCTCGGCTTCGCCTTCGGCCCTACGTTTCGTGCGGTAGAGGCGCTTCATTACGGGCTCGACGACACGGGCCGGCCCCAGGTTGTCGCCGACATTGCGCTGCCGGAGCCGGCACGGGCCGATGCGGCCGCATATGTCCTGCACCCGAGTCTGATGGACGCGGCGGCAGGCGCCGTTCCAAGCGTGAACACGGGTAAGCCCACGCTACCGTTCGTGATTCACGAGCTTGATGTGCTGAGCCCCTGCACGCCACGCATGCATGTGCACATCCGCTTTTCGGCGGACTCTGGGCCTCACGACGCGGTGCAGAAGTTCGATATCGACATGTGCGATCCGGACGGAAGAGTATGCGTGCGGATCTGCGGCTACTCGCGCCGTCAACTCGACGGGGCCGTGGGTGCCGAAACGGACACGCTCTTGCTGGCGCGCCGCTGGCGCATACGGGAGGTTGGGTCCGATGGATCTGCTGCCAGCGACGGCGGGTTGATCTTGTTCGTATCGCCCCCGGAAGCACCGCTGGAACCCGCACTCTTCGAAGCGGTGGCTGCAGCGTTTCCGCAGGCCGAGTGTCGCGTGATGTCGCCAGCGGGAACACCGGCCGCTGCCTTCGAAACGCTGTGCATTGCGCTTGTCGAGGTTCTTCGCCAGGCGGCGCAACCAGGCGCTACGCAGTTGGTGCCGGTTCGACTGATCGTGCCGGGCGACGGCCCCTATGCGCTGTTCGCCGCAGTATCCGGGCTGCTCAAGACGGCTGCGCTTGAACACCGGGCATTGCGCCCGCAGTCGTTCGCCATCGCACGCGGCGTCGACGCGACGGCGTTGGCGGCTGCGCTGCGATCCGCCCCAGACGGCGAGCTGACCGCACGCATCACCTCGGCCGGCCTGTACTCGGAAGTGCTGGATGAGCTCCCGCGGCCCACACGGTCGACATCGCCGTGGAAGGCAGGCGGCGTTTATCTGCTCACCGGCGGCTATGGCGGACTCGGCAGATTGTTCGCCACCGATATCGCACGCTCCGCGCGGGGCTGCGTGCTGGTGCTGGCGGGACGCACAGCGACCGATGATGAACTGGACACCGCGCTGCAGGCATCGGGTGCAACCGTCGAGCATGCGGTGGTCGACGTGGCGGATCTGTCCCAGGTACAGACGCTCGTGGACGGAATTGTCGGGCGGCACGGCCGCCTGGACGGAGTGCTGCATGCGGCGGGTGTCGTTCGCGACGCCTACCTCGCGAACAAGACCGCTGCCGAGCTGGTCGATGTGTTCGCCGCGAAGGTGCACGGCATCCACGCATTGGACCTCGCGACGGCCGCGCTGCCGCTCGACGTCTTCATCCTGTTCTCCTCGGGCGTCGGCAGTTTCGGCAACGCCGGGCAGATCGATTACGCCGCTGCCAACGCGTATCTGGACGCATTCGCCACAGCGCGCAGCGAGCGCATCGTCACGGGCGAACGCTGCGGACGCACGCTGGCGGTTGGCTGGCCATTGTGGGCGGACGGAGGCATGCAGGTCGATCCGGCGACTGCCCGATGGATGCGCGAGCGCTACGGCATGCAACCGTTGACGACCGAGGCGGGCTTCCAGGCGCTACGGGACGCCCTTGCGACGGACGAGCCCCATGTGGTCGTGCTGCACGGCCGGCCGGCGCACCTGCGTCGGCAGCTGCTCGCGCCGATCGACGTGCCGGTGCGCGCACCGCAACTGCAGACCACAACAGCCGACGATAAGGTCGCCCCGCTGTTGATGGACGCGCTGCGCCGGATGGTCGCCGACCTGATACGGATAGACCGCGACAAGGTTGGGCCCGATGTGGAGTTCAGCGCGTTGGGCTTCGACTCGATTTCGCTCACGGAGCTCAGCAACGCACTGAACGCACGCTATGGTCTGCACCTTGCGCCGACGATCTTCTTCGAGTATCCGACGCTCCGTGGCCTTGTGGTCCATCTGGTCCAGGAGCACCACGAGCGGCTCGCCGCACAGCTGACACCGCAGGCATCCACGAACACCGGCAAGAACACCGGCACGAACACCGGCACGAACACCGGCACGCGCCGCATCCCGGCCGTCTCCGCTGCGCCTATCCGCAGCCGTGCCATGCCCCCGGTGGCAGAGCGCAGGGTCCGGGCCGAATCCGGGACGGCGCTCGAACCCATCGCCATCATCGGCGTCAGCGGCCGCTTTCCGATGGCGGCCGATGTCGACGAGTTCTGGCGCAACCTGGAATCCGGCCGCGATTGCGTCGGCGAGATTCCGCCGCTCCGTTGGGACTGGCGCGCCATCTATGGCACGGCCGGCAACCGCACTCCGATCAAGTGGGGTGCGTTCATGGACGGCGTCGACGAATTCGATCCGCTGTTCTTCGGCATTTCCCCGCGTGAGGCCGAAGTGATGGATCCACAGCAGCGTCTGCTGCTGATGCATTGTTGGCACGCGATCGAAGATGCGGGCTACGCGCCGCGCGCGATGTGGGGCAGTCGTACGGCGGTGTTCATCGGTATGAGCGACTCCGGCTACGGGGGGCTTGCCGCGCACGCCAACGTACCGATGGAAGGTGCCAGTGCGACCGCCGGGGTGCCTTCGATAGCGCCGAACCGGGTGAGTTTCTTTCTCAATCTGCACGGTGCGAGCGAGCCGGTCGAAACCGCGTGCTCGAGTTCGCTGGTCGCCGTGCACCGGGCGTCGGTCGAGCTGCGCAGCGGCCGCTGCGAAACGGCGCTGGCAGGGGGGGTGCACGTGATCCTGACCCCTTGGGCGCACATCAGTTTCAGCAAGGCCGGGATGCTCAGCGAGGACGGCCGGTGCAAAACCTTTTCGGACCGAGCGGACGGTTATGTCCGTGGCGAAGGCATCGGCGTCCTGTTGCTCAAGACGCTGTCGGCCGCCGAGCGCGACGGCGATGACATTCTCGGACTGATCCTCGCCAGTGCAGAGAATCACGGCGGACGCGCCAATTCGCTGACGGCTCCGAACGCCAAGGCGCAGGCTGACGTCCTGGTCGACGCCTACACGCAGGCTGGCATCGATCCCCGCACGGTCGGATACATCGAAGCGCACGGAACCGGTACCGCGCTCGGTGATCCGGTCGAGGTCAACGCGCTCAAGGCTGCATTTCGGCAGTTGTATGAGCGCATTGGCATCGCCGCTCCGGATGCGCCGCACTGCGCGCTCGGCTCGGTGAAGACCAACATCGGTCATCTCGAGTTCGCGGCCGGTGTTGCGGGAATCGTCAAAGTGCTGCTGCAGTTCAAGCATGGAATGATCGCGCGCAGCTTGCACTGTGATGCGATCAATCCCTACATCGACCTGCAGGCGACACCGTTCCGGATCGCTGATGCGACTTCGCCATGGCCGGCGCCGACAGGCGCCGATGGCCGCGAAGTTCCGCGCCGCGCAGGTGTCAGCTCGTTCGGCTTCGGGGGCGTGAATGCGCACGTCGTGCTTCAGGAATACCCGACGACGACAGCGCACGACATGCCCGAGGAGACGGTCGCGCTGGTGCTGTCGGCGAAGACCGAAGCGCAGCTGCGCACGTCCGCCGAGCGACTCGACCGCGCACTGCAGGCAGCGCATTACACGGGTGCCGACCTTGAGCGCATTGCTTACACGCTCCAGCTGGGCCGTGACGCGATGGAGTACAGGTTCGCGTTTGTCGCTTCTTCGCTGGAGCAGGTGCGGGCGTATCTGGCTGCATTTGCCGCGGGGCAGACCGCCGAAGGCAGCGTTTACGGGCGCGCCAAGGCGCAGGCGGACGGGCTGACGCTCCTGGCCGAAGATGACGATATGCAGGAGACGCTTGCGCGCTGGATGGAGCGCCGCAAGTGGGACCGGCTGCTGCAGGCATGGGTTGGTGGCGTCTCGGTCGACTGGAAAGCGCTGTACGGCGACCGGCGACCGCGCCGAATCCGGCTGCCGGGTTATCCGTTCGCGCGCGAACGCTGCTGGATCCCGGCGGTGCCGGCGCCGTCTACGGCGGTATCGGGTGCATCGCGCATTCATCCGGTGCTGCATGAGAATCGGTCCGATCTGCGCGGTCAGCGCTACCGCTCGACGCTCGACGGCAGTGAGTTCTATCTGCGAGACCATGTGGTGCAGGGTTCGCGTTTGCTGCCGGCCGCAGTGCACATGGAGATGGCGCGCGCGGCGGTCGTGCACGCGGCGGGTGGATCCGCAACTGCAGTGCGGCTGGTGAATGTCGTGTTCCTGCGTCCGGTCGTCGTTGGCGATGGGCCATGCCACTTGTGCGTCCAGATCGATGTCGACGAACGTGGCGGGCTGCAATTCACGATCCGCGACGGTGACGACGAGGCGGTGATCTATTCGCAGGGACATTGCGAGTTCCTCGGCGAACCTGCCCCGGCCGGCGTTGACCCGGCCATGTTCGACGCTGACGGGCAAATGCCACTTCTGTCCGCAGCGCAGTGCTATTCGTTCTTCCGACAACTCGGCTTCGAGTACGGTGAAAGTCACCGCAGCATCGAACGCGTCGCAACGGGGGTTGATCGCGACGGTAGAACATTCGCGTGGGCCAAGCTGAGTCTGCCGGATGCGGTGGCGAACTCCCGGGACGCCTTCGTGCTGCACCCGAGCATGGTCGACGGCGCGCTGCAGGCGGTGATCGTAGCGCCGCTGCGTCCGGGCGCCGACACTGGGTTGGGGCTACCGTTCGCGATCGAGTCGGTCGACATTTATCGACCTACGCCGGCCAGTATGTTCGTCCATGTCCGCAATGCCCCGACCGCACATGCGGCCGTGCATAAAGTCGACATCGATCTGCTCGACGAACACGGCGCGATCTGTGTCCGCCTGCGCGGCTATTCGGCGCGATCGATGGAAGCCACCCAACCGGCGACCGAGACCGTATTGCACACGAGCACGTGGCTGCCATTCGATGAGGCCCCGATCGAACCCGGGCCGGCTGAACGCTGGTCGGTGTTGCTCGTCAACTCCGCGACCGATGCCGGGCCAGAAGTCCGTGCGGATCTGCATGCCATCCATGTCGGCGATCCCGCCGGCGCCGAGGCGTTCGTGAGGCTGGCCACAGGCGTTCTGGTGCACCTGCAGGCGCTCGATTCCAGCCAGACGCTGGTGCAGATCGTGGTTCCCGCCGACGACGACAGCCTTTCGCTGACGGCGATCGCGGGCTTGTTGCGGTCCGCTGCCATCGAGCAGCCGGCATGGCGTTGGCAGGTCATTGCTGCCGGCCCTGGGCTTGCGGCGCGCGAGCTGGGTGCGGTGCTCGAGCGGTGCCGACGGCTGCCGGGCATGCGGGTGTTCTGCTGTCGTGACAGCGGACTTTACGTCGATGCGCAGGTGGCGCTTCAGATGCCCGCAGCCGACGCGCTCGCGTGGCGTGAAGGCGGGGTCTATCTGATCACAGGCGGTACCGGCGGCTTGGGGCGTATCTTCGCTGCGGATATCGCGTCGCGTCTGAGCGCTGCCACCGTAGTGGTAGCCAGCCGCAACACACCGAGCGAACGCGACTGGATCGACGCCGCAGACGGGCGCATCGTGTTCATGCCGCTCGACGTGTGCGATGCGACTGCCGTGGATGCCTGTATTGCAGAGATGTTGCAGCGATACGGGCGGCTCGACGGCGTTGTCCATGCCGCCGGGGTGTTGGAGGACGGATTCCTGTTCCGGAAGTCCGAGGACAGCTTGCGGCGCGTGCTGGCGCCGAAGGTCCTGGGTCTTGCGCATCTTGACCGGGCCACGGCCGATCTGCCTCTGGATCTGTTCGTTGCGTTCTCCTCGACGGCAGGCGTCTTCGGAAGCTTGGGGCAGGGAGACTACGCCTGTGCGAACGCTTTCCTCGACCGTTGGATGGAAAGGCGACGCGCGCGCGTGGCGCTCGGCGAATGCCGAGGACGCAGCGTATCGATCGCCTGGCCGTACTGGCTGGACGGTGGAATGCGGATGGACCCGGCCGTGATCGAGCGCATCCGCACGGAGAGCGGGAGCGTCCCGCTACGCACCGATCGGGGCTTGGCGGCGTTCCACCGCGCGCTCGCAAGCGATGCCGCGACCGTCGTCGTGCTCGAGCGTCAGGCCATTGCGAGGACCGGCTTCCATTCGGAAGCGGATAAGCGCCTGTTGGCCCAGCCCGCGTACAGCGGGCCCACCAAGGACGTCCCGCGACATGCACCCACCGCTGCAGCCCCGCCCCGGGAGGACGCATTGCCGGCACGCGCGCTGCAGTATCTGCAGCGCACCCTGGGCAGGGTGCTGAAGATCGAACCTTCGCGTCTTGAGGCCGATGCGGCACTCGAGCGCTACGGGATCGATTCCATCATGATCCTTGCCGCAATCGCAGAGCTGGAGCGCGACTTCGGCTCATTGCCGAAAACGCTCTTCTTCGAACACCAGACGCTCGAGTCGCTCGGGCGCTATTTCATGGCCCATCATCGCGAGGTGCTCGCGCAGCTGCTGGGCGAAACCGCGACCGCAACCCACACCGCCGCCCTGCCTCCCGCAGTGATCGCGGCGCCCCTTCCGGCGAAACCGGCAACCGCCTCGTACCTGCCGAGGCGCTTGCTGCGCCCGGACAGTCTCCAGCAGCCGCAGTCCGACGAACCGGGCCCGCTCGATATCGCGATCATTGGCCTCGCCGGGCGTTACCCGCAGGCCGATGACGTGGACACCTTCTGGGATAACCTGCGTGCCGGCCGCGACTGCATTACCGAGATCCCGCGCGACCGGTGGGACAGTAGCGTCTACTTCGATCCCGAGAAGGGCAAGGTCGGCAAGAGTTACAGCAAGTGGGGCGGTTTCCTCGACGGCATCGCCGACTTCGATTCGCTGTTCTTCAACATCTCGCCGCTCGAGGCGCAGGTGATGGATCCGCAGGAGCGGTTGTTCCTGCAATGCGTGCACGAGACGCTGGAGGACGCGGGCTATACCCGCGATGCGCTCGCCAGTACGGCACCCCGGGCGTACGGCGGCAACGTCGGTGTGTTCGTCGGTGTGATGTACGAGGAATACCAGCTCTACGGTGCACAGGCACAGGCGCTCGGCCAGCCTTTCGCACTCAATGGGCACCCGGCATCGATCGCCAATCGGGTCTCGTACGTCTACAACTTCACGGGCCCGAGCATCGCGCTCGACACGATGTGCTCCTCGTCGCTGACATGTATCCATCTGGCGATGCAGGCGATGCTGAGCGGTGGCTGCGAGCTCGCCATTGCCGGTGGCGTCAACTCATCGATCCATCCGAACAAGTACCTGGCGTTGTCTCAGGGCAAGTTCGCGTCGAGCACCGGCCGTTGCCAGACATTCGGCATCGGCGGCGATGGCTATGTGCCCGGGGAGGGCGTCGGTGCGGTGTTGCTCAAACCGCTCGCTGCCGCAATCGACGACGGCGATCACATCCACGGCGTGATCAAGGCCAGCGCAATCAACCACGGCGGCAAAACCAACGGCTACACGGTGCCCAATCCGACCGCCCAGACGCATGTGGTGGCCACCGCACTGGAGCAGGCGCGACTCCCGGTTCGGGCGATCAGCTATATCGAAGCACACGGGACCGGCACGTCTCTGGGCGATCCGATCGAAATCGCGGGGCTTGCCCGCGCATTTTCCGAACACACGGATGCCCATGGGTTCTGTGCGATCGGTTCGGCAAAGTCGAACATCGGCCATTGCGAAAGCGCCGCTGGCATGGCCGGACTGACCAAGGTCCTGCTTCAGTTCAGACACGGCATGCTCGTACCGTCGCTGCATTCCGACACGCTCAATCCCCATATCGACTTCGAGCGCAGCCCGTTCATCGTGCAGCGCGAACTCAGCGAGTGGAAGCGCCCGGTCTTCGAGCACGCCGGTGTCGTTCGCGAATATCCGCGGGCTGCTGGTGTGTCGTCCTTCGGCGCGGGCGGTGCCAATGCGCACCTGATCGTGCAGGAATACATCGAGATCCGGCCCGAGGTTCCCTCCATGGAGGGCGAACCGGTTCTGGTGCTGTTGTCGGCGAAGAACGAGGCCCGGCTGCGTGAGCGGATCACCAGACTCCATGCCGCGATCGTGGCGGGCCGCTACCGCTCCGAGGACTTGGCAAGGATCGCCTACACATTGCAGGTGGGGCGCGAGGCGATGGAGCATCGTGTCGCACTCGTCGTCCATACACTCATCGAGCTTCGGGATGCACTGACGGCGCTGTCGACAGACAGCGACATCAGCGGATTGGCGTGCTGGCGTGGTGACGTCAAGCGCGACCGCGATTCGATCGCCATGCTCAATGCGGATGACGACCTTGGACAGCTCGTGGCCACGTGGCTGCAGAGGCGCAAGCTCAAACCGCTCGCCGAACTTTGGGTCAAGGGATTAGCGGTCCAGTGGCGGGCGCTGTACGCCGGGCGGCCGCCACTGCGGATCAGCTTGCCGACGTATCCGTTCGCCAAGGAGCGTCACTGGATCGCCATCCCGGGCCCGGAGACGTTCGGCCGCGTGAACCAGGCGCACGCGCTGCATCCGCTGGTGACTGCGAACGTGTCGACCACGGCCGGGCTGCGCTTCATCGCTCGCTTCGATGGCACCGAGCCGGTTCTCGCCGATCACATCGTGATGGGTCGCCGGACACTTCCCGGCGCGGCATATCTCGAGATGGCGCGGGTCGCGGTGCGCGAGGCGACCGGGCATTCCGAGCCGTCGTCGCTCCGCGACATCGTCTGGCTCGCGCCTTGGATCGCCACCGAAGGCGCAGCCACCGAACTCGATGTGGCCGTCAGCGAGGAAGGCGACGCCTTCGCCTTCGAGATCGGAAGCGGCGCAAACGATGCGCGGGTCGTCCACTGTCGGGGGCGGGCTCGTTTCGACACTGCGTTTGCAGACTCTGTCGATCTGGATGCGCTGCGTGCGCGATGCGGCGCAAGCCTTGCCGGGGAAACGCATTACCAACAGGCCGAGGCCGTCGGCCTGCACTACGGCGCGAGCCATCGCTGTGTGGTCGAGATACGTGTCGGTTCCGACGAGTCGTTGACTGAGCTGCGCGCAGAGGGTTCCCGGGAGCGGGCCTACGTGCTGCCGCCCGGACTGGTCGACTCCGCGCTGCAGGCCTGTGCTGCCCTGCTTGCCGAGGGTGCAGCGGAGGGGGCAGCTGCGAAGGCAACCGGACCGCTGCTGCCGTTTGCGCTTGACGAGGTAAGGATCCTGCGGCCGCTGCCTGACGTGGTGTACGCATGGACGCGCAGGCAGCCTGGCCATGGCCGTGCAGTGCCCAAGCTGGACATCGACCTGTGCGACGCGAGCGGGCAGGTCTGCGTCCAATTGCGGGCGATGGCGTTCCGCGCAGCATCAACCATAAGCGCCACGTCTGCCGCCGACGAGTTCCTGGTGGGGCTGCAGACACTGCAGCCGACTTGGGAAGTCGTGCACCCGGCGATGCTGGTGGAGGATACCGACCCGCGCCAGGGCCGCACCCTGGTGATCGGTGGACGACCGGCAGAGCTCGAAGCGGTACAGGCATGCGATCCCGACGCGGTTCCGTTCGTGCTTGCTGGCGATGAAGCGGTCGAGACCCTGGCGGAGCGTTTGGCGGCCGAAGGAGCGATCGACCGGATCGTCTGGATCGCGGCGGCCGACGCACTGGCACCCACGGACGAGGCCATCGTCGTGGCGCAGCAGGCCGGCGTACTTGCGTGTTTCCGGCTGCTGAAGGCGCTGCTTGTTGCGGGCTACGGCAGCCGTGTGCTGCGCTGGACGGTCTGCACATCGCAGACTCAGTCGATCGAGGCCGACGATATTGTGCGTCCGACGCATGCAGCATTGATCGGCTTGCTCGGTTCGGTCGCCAAGGAGTATCCGCGATGGCGGGTGAGGCTGTTCGATCTGCCGGCCGCTGGCGAATGGCCATGGCATCGACTGCTGCAACTGGCGACCGGCCCGAGTGGGGAGGTCCTCGCGTGGCGCCGCAGTGAGTGGTTCCGGCAGCGGCTTCTCTCGTATGACGATCACAGCGAGGCCCCGACCCGTTATCGGGAAGGCGGCCTCTATGTGGTGATCGGCGGCGCGGGCGGCATAGGCGAAGCCTGGACCGAATGGATGATTCGCCATTACCGCGCGAAGATCGTCTGGATCGGCCGTCGTGCACCGGATGCCGAAATCGAAGCGAAACTTGCGCGGCTGGCTGCGCTCGGCACCGCGCCGCATTACATCGCAGCCGATGCCAGCGACCGCGACGCGATGCAGCGTGCCTACGCCATGATCAAGTCGCTCCATGAAACGCCGGTGGCGGGCGTTATCCATTCCGCGATCGTGCTGGACGACCGCAGTATCGCCAACATGACGGAGCTGCAGTTCGCGACGTCTTTGCGCGCCAAGGTCGACGTCAGCGTCCGGTTGGCTCAGGTCTTCGCATCCGAGCCGCTCGATTTCCTGCTGTTCTTCTCCTCGTTCCAGTCGTTCGGCAAGGCGCCGGGCCAGAGCAACTATGCGGCCGGCTGCACGTTCAAGGACGCATTCGCAGCCGCGCTTGCGGCGACATCGCCCTTTGCGGTGCGTGTGGTCAACTGGGGGTTCTGGGGCAGTCTTGGCATCGTCGCGTCCGAGGCGTATCGACAGAGGATGGCCAGGATCGGCTTGGGCTCTATCGAGCCTGCCGAAGGCATGCACGCGCTCGACCGGCTGCTTGCGGGAAGCGCGCGCCAGCTCGCAGTGGTCAAGACAACCCGGGCCGACGTGCTGGCAGATTACTGCCCGCGCGCGCGCGTCACCGTCGCGCCTGCACAAGCCCTGCCAATGGTCGGTGGGCTGCAGGCACTGGCGTTGGAGCATGCGCGTACGCTGGCGGGTGATCTGCCGCTACGGAAAGATCCGGTGGCGGTCGAGCTTGCTGCAGGTGCAGAACGTGCACTCGCGGCCGTCCTGTGGGTACAACTGCGTTCCATGGGGTTGTTCGATGCCGACGGCGCCGCCCCCGCCGAGCTCGCCGCACGGCTCGACAACCGTTACGCCCGATGGCTGATCGAGGCACTGAGGATGCTGGCGGTACATGGCTTCGCCGTGGACGGTCCGGATGGCCTTCAGCGCATCGACGGCGGCACTGGAATCGAGTCGGAAAGCGCCTGGGCCGACTGGCGGAGAAGCCTGGACGCCTGCGCCGTGGATGCCGGTCTGCGCGCGCAGACCCGACTCGTCGACAGGACGCTGCGGGCGCTTCCGGAAGTCTTGAGTGGTCGTACGCTGGCGACCGATTTGTTGTTCGGCAATTCGTCGGTCGAGCACGTGGAGGGCGTGTACAAGGACAACGCCGGTGCCGATTACTTCAACTCGGTGCTGGGTACGACGCTGCTTGCTTACATCGAAGCATTGGGCGAAGCCCAGGCAGCAGAGGGACGGCCGGCGGC
The DNA here is from genome assembly GCA_044340325.1 of Lysobacteraceae bacterium. GTDB lineage: Bacteria > Pseudomonadota > Gammaproteobacteria > Xanthomonadales > Xanthomonadaceae > Lysobacter_I. The sequence continues at coordinate 9,756 of JBIITV010000044.1, read as the reverse complement.
GCCGCTGAAGATTCTCGAGATCGGTGCGGGCACCGGTGGCACCAGCAGCCTGTTGTTCCGGCTGCTGGCGCCGCATCGCGAACGGATCGCCGAGTACTGCTATACCGATATCTCGCAGGCGTTCCTCATCCACGCCCAGGACCAGTTCGGTCCGCATGTCCCCTATCTGCGCGTGCAGCGTTTCAACGCCGAGCAGCCTCTCGCGGGACAGGGCGTCGATGTCGGTGGGTACGACGCGGTGATTGCGACCAACGTGCTGCACGCGACCCGCGACATCCGCGAGACGGTGCGCAACGCAAAGGCGGCATTGCGCCCCGGCGGTCTGCTGTTGCTCAATGAGGTCAACGACAATGGCGGCATGCTCACGCTGCTGACCTTCGGTCTGCTCGCTGGCTGGTGGTTGTACGAGGACGAGGCATTGCGAATCCAGGGCTGCCCGGCCCTGACGGCCGACTCGTGGCAGCGGGTGCTGGTCGCGGAAGGTTTCCGGGACGTGTTCTTCCCCGCGTACGCCGCACATGCGCTTGGCCAACAGGTCATCGTGGCCAGCAGCGACGGTGTCGTGCGTCAAGGGCTCGATGCGCCGACGCGGAAGAGCCGCACGGCCGCCGCATCCCGCCCGCAACAGGCCGCAGCGGCATCGCCAGTCGCCATCGCCGTCACACCTTCGCCCGTTGCGAACGATATTCCCGCACCGCGAATCGATGCATGGGTCCGCGACACGGTGATCGACAAACTGTGCGAAGCGCTGCGCGTCGATCGCAGCATCATCGACCAGGACGACTCGTTCGCCGATTACGGCGTCGATTCGATCACGGGCGTGAATCTCGTGCAGACGCTGAACCAGGCGCTCGGCCTGGACTTGGCGACGACCACGCTGTTCGAGTTCAGCTCTGTCCGTGAGCTGACCCGCCATGTGATGCTGGAGTTCGGTCCGACGCTCGAAGCGCTGTATGCCACGGTCACGCGACCGGCAGCGGCGCAGGATGAAGTGCCGGTGAGCGCGACGAAAATCGCCCGGCAAGCCCAGCCGAAACAGCATTCAGCCGTCGCGGCGACGCCGATCACGACAGCACTGTCGGAAGAGGATGGCGCACAGGGCGCGAAGCTAACGACGGAAGAGGCCGGCTTTACGCCCGACGTCGCGGCATCTTTGCCGGTCGCGGCAGCGATGGGCGTTGCCGAGTCCGGCGGCGCTGCCGCACGCGACGGTATCGCGATTATCGGCATGAGCGGTCGCTTCGCCGGATCGCCCGACCTTGAGGCGCTCTGGAACCTTCTCGCGACAGCTTGGAGCCCGGTCGCCGAAATCACGCGATGGGACCTGTCGAGCTATTTGCCGCCGGAGTTTGAACCTGCGGGCGGTTGGTGCCGCCACGCCGCATTCATCGATGGAATCGACCGTTTCGACGCGCTCTTTTTCAAGATCTCCGGGTCCGAAGCGACCTATATGGATCCGCAGCAGCGGCTTTTCCTTGAAGAGAGCTGGAAGGCGCTCGAGGATGCAGGCTACGCCGGCGATGCCGTAAAGGGGACGGACTGCGGCGTCTTCGTTGGCTGCACTGGCGGCGATTACCACGAGCTCTTCATCGGTGGCGCACCGCCGCAGGCGTTCTGGGGTAATTCGGGCTCGGTGACGCCCGCGAGAATCGCTTACTACATGGACCTCAAGGGACCTGCGGTGTCGATCGACACCGCATGCTCGAGTTCCCTGGTCGCCATTCACGCGGCGTGCCAGAGTCTATGGAGCGGCGATGCGTCGCTCGCGTTGGCCGGTGGCGTGCACATCCAGGTGACGCCAAAGTTCTTCGTCTCTGCCAGCAAGGGCGGCATGCTCTCGCCACACGGCCGCTGCTATACGTTCGATGCGCGAGCAGACGGCTTCGTGCCGGGCGAGGGCGTCGGGGTTGTCGTATTGAAGCGCCGCCGTGATGCGCTCGCCGATGGCGACTGCATCCGCGGGGTGATCGTCGCGATCGGCGTCAACCAGGACGGCACGACCAACGGCATCACCGCGCCGAATGCGGCGTCGCAGGAGCAACTGATCGGTCGGGTCTACGACCGCTTCGGTATCGACCCGGCAACGATCGGCCTGGTCGAGGCCCATGGCACCGGAACCCGGCTGGGCGATCCGATCGAGTTCGATGCGCTGACGCGCGCGTTCCGGCGCACGAGCGATGCGAGCGGCTTCTGTGCGCTAGGCTCGATCAAGACCAATATCGGGCACACAGCCAGCGCATCCGGTGTCGCCAGCGTGCTGAAGGTGCTGCTCGCTTTGCAGCACAGGCGGATTCCGGCGTCGCTGAATTTCGACAGCGGCAATCCGGCGATCGAGATCACCGGCAGCCCTTTCTACATCAATACGTCGCTGCGGGAATGGCAGCCCATGTACGACCGCGATGGTCGCTCACTGCCGCGTCGTGCAGCCGTCAGTTCGTTCGGTTTCAGTGGCACCAATGCGCATCTTGTGATCGAGGAGGCGCCGGCGACGATGCGCACGCCGCCGCCACGCGCAGCGCATCTTGTGCTGCTCTCGGCACGAACCGACGAGCAACTCGGCGATCTGATGCGGCGTATGCTCGTCACCGTCGAATCCCGACCGGAACTGGCGCTGGGCGATCTGGCCTACACGCTGATGGTCGGGCGCAAATATCTGCCGAGCCGGTATGCCTGCGTTGTCGCCGATCGCGCGGAGCTGATCGCCGCATGGTCAGCGTGGCTGGATCAGGCGCGCTGTACCGACTGCGCTGCATTCGCGGCCGCGGATGCGCCGGACGATGAAGATCCAAGCCGCGAGCAGCATGGTTTGAGAATGCTGCAGGCATGTCGGGCCATGCCACAGGATGCGCGACTTCGCGAGCAGTTGGCCGAACTTGCCGTCCTGTTCTCGGGCCGCGTCAATATCCCGTATCGCGACATTTACGCGGGTGCCGGCTACATGCGTATCGCATTGCCAACGTATCCATTCGCGAGCCGACGTTACTGGGTGCAGTCGGCCACGCCGTCGACGGTGACCGAACCTGCGGCGACCCAGGTCGCATCCAAAGCCGTGCCCGAGCCGATCGAATCCGCACAGGCCCATGATCTGTCGCTCGTGCCGGTCTGGGAACCCATGGTAGAGAGCGCCGAGGTCCCGCCATGGCTGGACCGTGACACAACATTGCTTCTGGTCGGTAGCGATACGGCGCTGGCGCTTCCGGGCGTGCGGGCGCTGGGAGATCGTTGCCGGCAGGCGCTAAGGTTACCCATCGATGGTCTGGAGACCGCCGAAGACCTGGCCGCCGCGTTGCAGCGTTTACCGCAGCTTGACGCGGTGCTGTTCGTCACCGCGCCGCTTGGATGCGCGGCCGCATCCGATGCGGTCGTCGCCGAGCAGGCACGGGGCGCGCTCGCCGCATTCCGGCTCGTGAAAGGGCTGCTCTCCGCAGGCTATGAGACGCTCCCGCTTCGCGCGACGTTCGTAACCCATGGCGCCGGGGCGGTCGGTCCACACGATCGAGTGGACGCTGCCCATGCCAGTCTGCATGGCTTGGTCGGCTCGCTGGCCAAGGAACTGAAGGTCTGGGACGTGCGGATGCTGGATGTGGAGTCCGCAGTTGCATGGCCGCTGGACGAAATGCTCGGCGTGCCGGCAGATCCTCTCGGTAACCCATGGTGCCATCGCAACGGCGAATGGTTCAGTGAAAGGCTGGTGGCCTGGGAGCGCGCCGCTGCGCCGATGCCGGCCCCGTACCGCGACGGCGGTACTTATGTCGTGGTCGGCGGCGCAGGTGGCGTCGGGGATGCGTGGACGGAGTCCGTGATCAGGCGTCATCGTGCCCAGGTCGTTTGGCTCGGGCGACGGCCGGCCGATGCCAGGATTCGGCGTCGAATCGCCGAGCTGTCCGAACTCGGGCCTGCGCCGGTCTATCTCGCTGTAGACGCTGTCGACCCGGATGCGCTGCGGCGTGCTCGCGATACGATCATTCGGGAGCATGCCCCCGGTGGCCGCATCCACGGCGTGGTCCATTCCGCCCTCGTACTGGATGACCGCAGCCTTCGTCAGATGAGCGAGCAGCAATTCGTAGACAGTTTGCGCGCGAAGGTCGATACCACCGTGCGTCTGGTGCAGACGTTCGGCAACGACACGCTCGACTTCCTTTTGTTGTTCTCGTCCATCCAGTCGTTCGCGAAGGCGCCGGGTCAGGCCAACTATGCGGCGGGCTGCACATTCTCGGATGCGTATGGCCGCCAGCTGGCTCAAGAGCTCGCCTGTCCGGTCAAGGTCATGAACTGGGGCTACTGGGGGAGTCGCGGGAGCGTGGCAAGCCCGGATTATCAGGCGCGGATGGCGCGGCTCGGGTTTGCCTCGATAGAGCCCGACCATGGAATCCGGGCTATCGATATCCTCCACGCTGAATCCGTAGTACAAATGGCGTTCTTGCGGACGCTCTCGAGTGAACTGCCTGCATTGCTGCTTGCTGCTGACGCGAAGGTGATGGCTTATGGTCGTGGAGATGAGGGGCTCATGGGGCGGATCAAGCAGCGGATGGAACGCGCATGACATAGTCCAGACGGGCGGCGGACGGGTATGGTGGGAAGACCGCATGGGCCGTAGATACCGTTTGGACCGTCAGCGCGCGGGTGGATAGTGTTGTAACCGCGAGCATTGATCGCGAGTCATTTCGAGGGCCTATGGATGCGGAAATGGATGGAAGGGGCGGCCGCCGTCGGCGGGGGTGCCAGTAACGGCGACGTATTCGAGCGCATGCTCGCCGCGATACTTCTGGCGCAGCTTCAACAGCTCGGCTTCCTGCGAGGCGATGCGGTCCAGCCCGACACGATCAAGCGTGCCCTCTCCGATATCTACGGACGTTGGGTGGACGAGAGCCTGCGCGTGCTTGGCGTGCACGGGCTGGTCGCCGCCAAGGACGGGATGTACGCCGCTACTGACGTCGGCCTTGATGTCGCGGCGTCTGCGTGGAGCCACTGGCGGGAGGCGCGAAGCGGCTGGCTTGCCGACCCCGATTTCGCGGCACGCGTCCGCCTGGTTGATCGCACCCTCGATTCACTCCCCGAGATTTTGACCGGCCGACAGCTGGCTACCGACGCGCTCTTCCGTCAATCCTCGCTTGATGACGTGGGTGGAGTCTACCGCGACAACAGTGCGGCGGACTTTTACAACGCACGACTGGCCGATGTCGCCGCCGCGTGTATCGAGGAACGGCTTGCAAGCGGCGGCAAAGACATCCGTCTGCTCGAGGTAGGCGCGGGTACGGGCGGCACGACAGGAACCGTGCTGGATCGACTGGCGGACCATCATCCGCAGATTGCCGAATACTGCTACACCGATCTGTCACGCGCATTCCTGTTGCACGGCGAGCGCCATTTTCGCCCGCGCTTCGAACGACTGCGCACACATCTTTTCGACCTGGAACGGGCACCTGAGGAGCAGGGTCTCGACTGCTGTGCATATGACATCGTGATCGCGACCAATGTGTTGCACGCCACACGCAACATCCGCAACACATTGCGCCATGTCAAGGCGACATTGCGTGGCGGCGGTCTGTTGCTCATCAACGAGATCAGCGACAGCGGCGGGCTTTTCGCACACCTGACGTTCGGACTTCTGAAAGGCTGGTGGGCATTCGAGGACGCGGCGTTGCGTATCCCGGGTTCTCCGGCGTTGTCTCCGGCCAGTTGGCTGCGCGTACTCAACAGCGAGGGGTTTCCGTCGGTGTTCTTCGCGGCCGAGGAAGCACATCAGCACGGTCAGCAGGTGATCGCCGCCCAGAGCGACGGCACGATCCGCAGGACAACAGCCACCCTGCGTGCACAGACGCCACAGACGCTCCGCGCAACCGGGCCGACTCCGTCGGCGGACGCTGCACCCACACAGGCGATAAACCGGTCAGCGCAAGCGCAGCAGCGCCAGAGGGTTGCGGACATCGTGACTGCGCAGGTCGCGCGCGTGCTGGCACTCGACCCCGATGACATCACGCCATCGCAGTCGTTCGCCGACTATGGCCTCGACTCGATCAGTGCAGGCGGTCTGGTGCATGCGATCAACGGCGCGCTGAACGTCGCATTGGAGACGATCGCGTTGTTCGACTATAGCTCGGTCGAGCGCCTGTCCGACTTCATCGTGGAGCGTTTCAGCATTGCTGCTGATGTTGTTGCCTTGTCGGCGCCGCAGTCGCAGCAGCAGTCGCAGCCGCAGCCGCAGCCGCAGCTGCAGCCGCAGCAGCAGTCGCAGCAGCAGTCGCAGCAGCAGCCGCAGCCGCAGCAGCAGCAGCAGCCGCAGCAGCAGTCGCAACCGCAACCGCCGCTGTCCGCGCCCGCGCAACCGAAAGCGGCCATACGCTCGATGCCCGAAGCTGCTCCAGCTGTGGATGCGCGTCCGCCTCTGGCGGTGATCGGAATGAGCGGGCGCTTCGCCGCAGCCGATGACGTCGAGGCACTATGGCGCCATCTGGAAAGAGGCGAGGATCTGATCCGCCCGGTAACGCGCTTCGACCTGCGGCGTCATTACGCTGAAGCGGGCATCGAGCACGGCTGTATGGATGGCGGTCTGCTCGAACGGCTCGACGAATTCGATGCGCTGTTCTTCGGAATTTCGGGGGTCGAGGCGACCCACATGGATCCGCAGCAGAGATTGTTTCTGCAGGAGTGCTGGCGCGCGCTTGAGGATGCTGGGTATGCGGGCGAGGCCAGCACTCGGCTTGAGTGCGGCGTCTACGCCGGGTCTGAGTCATCCGGCGACTATGCCCAGTTGTTCACTTCGACACCGCCTGCCCAGGCACTGTGGGGTAACAATGTCGCCGCACTGCCGGCGCGGATCGCCTATTTTCTTGACCTGCACGGGCCGGCGGTCACGATCAATACCGCGTGCTCAAGCTCGCTCGTCGCGATCCACCATGCGTGCCAGGGGCTGTGGTTAGGCGAGCTGGATCTCGCGATTGCGGGCGGAATCGCGATTCACGTCACGCCGACCGGTTTCATCGGCCTGTCGAAATCCGGGATGCTTTCGCCCTCGGGCCGCTGCCGCACCTTCGATCGCCGTGCGAACGGCTTCGTACCTGCGGAAGGGGTCGGTGTAGTGATCCTGCGGCGGCTCTCCGATGCGCTTGCGGACGGCGACCACATCTACGGCGTCATCCGCGCATCGGGCTCCAACCAGGACGGCACAACCAATGGCCTGACCGCACCGAGCGCACGCTCGCAGGAACAGCTCCTGCGGATGGTCTACGATCGCTTCGAAATCGATCCCGCCACGATCCAGCTACTAGAAGCGCACGGTACCGCTACGGAACTGGGCGATCCGATCGAATGCAGTGCGCTGAACCGCGCGTATCGCCACTACACGGATCGTCGAGGCTACTGCGCAATCGGATCGATCAAATCCAACCTCGGCCACGCAACGGCCGCTGCCGGCGTAGCCGGGCTGATCAAGGTGCTCCTGTCGCTCCAGCATCGCTGGTTGCCCGCGACGCTGCACTACGAAGTCCGCAATCCACAAATCGACTTCGACGACAGCGCGTTCTACGTGAACGTGGCGGGCAAGCGCTGGGATGCGAGGGTCGATGCGGACGGTCGGCGGATGCCCCGCCGCGCTGCACTGAGCTCGTTCGGCATGAGCGGCACCAACGTGCACATGGTGATCGAGGAGGCCCCCGAAACGGTTCGGACAAGGGTCCCCGCAGCGGCGCAACTCATCGTACTTTCTGCGCGGAACGCGGAGCAGCTGCGCTTGCTCGCGCAACGCCTGGTCGTCCGTTGCCGCGCCCATGCCGGGTTGGATCTTGCCGACGTCGCGTTCACTCTTGCGACCGGGCGCAAGCATCTCGAACACCGGTTGGCCTGCGTAGCCACCGACTGCGCCGATCTGCTGGCGCAGCTCGACGGCTGGTTGGCCGACCCGACCACCGACGTGCTGCATGTCGGGCAGGTCAACGAGAAAAAGCGCCGCGAACAGGCCGAGGAGCGGGAGCGCGGCGAGACCTGCGTCGCTCGCTATCTCGCCGACCGTACCGGCCCGGCCGCGAAAGCAGACCTGCACGTGTTGGCTGCGCTGTTCGTGCAAGGGTACCGGCTGGTGCTCGGCGCGCTGTTTGACGGCGCGCGGTATTCCCGCGTGCCACTGCCAACCTACCCGTTCTCCCGCGATCGTTATTGGGTCGATCCGCCGCAGCCGTCGCGAATGGAGGGTGTCGGCCGGCTGCATCCGCTCGTGCATGCGAATACATCCGACCTCGACGTATTGCGTTACACGTCAATGTTCGAGGCCGACGACCCCTGGCGCGCAGGCGCGCCGATCGGCACGTTCGCGATCTGCGAGATGGCGCTGACAGCGGTGTCGCTTGCGCGCGGCAGCAACGAAATGTGCGAGCTGCGTCGACTGCAGTGGGGCGCGCCGATCGAAGGCGATGTCGACACCGTCACGCTGCACGTAGAGCTCTACCCGCTGCCCGAGGCTGTCGCGTTCGAGTTGTACTCGGAGACGGATGACGGTGGGCGTCGGATCCACCTTCAGGGCACCGGCACCAGCGCGAACGCGCCGGCCAATATCGACAGTGCCGCCCTACGCGAAGGCGGCGGTACGATCCCGCTGCCCATCGCAGGGCCGCACCAGCGGATCGTGATCGCGACCGACGCGCTCTTGAACCTGTTGTCGAACCGCCGTGGAGGCCCCGTCGCTGCGGGCAGCGCGGCACAGTTTTCGCGCTGGGATGAGGGCATCGAATTACGCTGGATGCTCCTCCGCGATCACGGGGGCAGCTGTGACGCGGACTTCTGCGACGCACAGGGCCGGATCGGCCTGAGTGTGCATGGACTTGCCGTGGATGGCGTGTCCGCGCCGTCGAGCACGCTCCTGCTTCGGCCTGTCTGGAAGGCGTCGCCTGCCGTGAACGGCCCACCGCCGAAGCTCGCGCGACTCCTGCTGGTCGGCATCGATCCGGCGATGGCCGCTGGGCTGCCTGCGCGAGTGCCTGCCGACATCATCGATGCCGTGGTCTGGTCGGGCCCTGCGGTCGAGGCCCGTGCCGAAGCTGTGCTGGCAGCCGCGTTCCGCGCCGTGAAGACTCTGCTCGAGAGCCGGCCGCAGCCTCTGACACTCATGCAGGCCGTGATCCCGATCGATCGTGCACCAGGGATTGCCGATGCCCTCGCTGCGCTGTTCCGTAGCGCGCGGGCTGAGAACCCGGCGCTGATTGCGCAAGTGATTGAGGTCAGGGCCGGTCTCGCAGCTGAGGATCTGCATACGCTTTTGACGGACGCTGCGGCTACCCAGCAGGCGCATCTGCGCGACGACGCGGGCGGACTGCATGCGCTCGCGTTCGCCGCTGTCGATGAAACGACTTCGGAACCGCTCCCGTGGAAGGAGGGGGGCGTCTATCTGGTGACCGGTGGGCTGGGCGGCATCAGCCGGGCCTTTGTCCGTGAAATCACCGCGCGAGTGCGGCGGGCGACGCTGCTCCTGATCGGACGCTCCGCGCTCGATGCAGATGGGCAAGCCTTCATTGCGACGCTGTCGGGGCAATGTGCTGTCGAGTACCGTTCCGTCGATGTCGCGGATCGCGAGGCGGTCGACCGGCTTGTAGCGGGTGCGATCGCGAATTACGGCCGGATCGACGGCATCGTGCACGCCGCAGGTGTGATCCGGGATGCCTTCGTATTACGCAAGGATATCGAGCAATTCAGTGATGTGCTGGCGCCGAAGGTGGCCGGGCTCGTCCACCTCGACGAAGCGACTGCGGCAATCGCGCTCGATTTTTT
>JBIITV010000043.1:0-31974 GCA_044340325.1 Lysobacteraceae bacterium | reverse complement strand
AGCTGGGCGCGGGCACGGCGGTGGAGGCGGACTTCGCGACGTTCGTGGCGGCCAATGCCGGCAGCGTGCAGTCGAGCCGCACGGTGTACGACGCGGCGGGGCGTGCGACGTTCACGGTCGATGGCACCGGTGCATACGTGCGCCGCTGGTACGACAGCGCGGATCGTCAGACCGCGCAGGTGCGGTTCGCGACGCGGCTGAACCCGGCGACGTTGAGCGATGCGACGACGGTGGCGCAGCTGGATCTGCTGCTGAGCTGGACGCAGGAGAACGAGACCTCGTACGCGGTCTACGACGCGGCGGGCCGGGTGCGCTATACGGTGCAGCTGACCGCGCCGGACAAGGCGATGGTGAAGGCATCGAGCTACGACGGCGCGGACCGTCTGTTGCAGGCGCGTGCGTTCACGGCGGCATTCGCGTTCGACTCGGCGATCGCGCTGAAGTTGGTGCTGGGCACCGCGACCGATGCGGACTTCAGCAGCTTCACGACCGCCAACGCCGCGACCGCGCAGAGCGAGCGCACGGTGTACGACGCAGCGGGGCGTGCGACCTACAGCATCGATGCGACCGGTGCGTACGCGCGGACGTGGTACGACGCCATCGGCCGGACCACGACGGTTCGGCGGTTCGCGGCGATGTTCACCCCCGCGACGCTGAGCGATGCGACGACGACGGTGCAGTTGGATGGACAGTTGGCGTGGAGTGCGAGCTACCAGACCGAATACCGGATCTACGATGCGGCCGGGCGGATGCGGATCACTTACGACGGTCTGTCGCAGCTGACCCAGACCGATTACGACGGCGCGGGCCGGGCGACGATCAGTCGTCGCTACAGCGGCCCGAGTTATGTGGACCAGGCGACCGGTGCGAAGCTGTTCGCCGGCACGGCGACGGTGGCGGACTTCGCGACCTTCACGGCGGCCAATGAAGTCACCGCGCGTGCGCAGGCGCAGGTCTACGACGCGGCGGGGCAACTGCGCTTCACGCTGTCGCGCGATGCGGGGCAGTGGTTGATCAGCGAGCGCCAGTACGATGGCGTAGGCAGAACCGCCGCCGAGGTGCGCTACGGGGTGACGATCGCCTACACGCCAGGCCAGAGCGAGGCGCAAGTGATCGGCGCGATCCAAGCCTTGCTCAGTCCGGATCCGCTGGTGCTGGCGACTCAAGCCAGAGCCACGCGCTACGTGTACGACGCGGCCAACCAGCAGCGCTTCGTGATGGCGCCGACCGGCGCACTGAGCGAACAGCGCTACGACGGCGTCGGTCGTGTGGTGGAGACGCGCCAGTACGGCAATCTGCCGGTGGGGATCGCGCTGAGCGAGTCGGCGCTGTCGGCCTGGGGCCAGGGTCAGGCCAGCGCCGACGTGCGCAAAGTGAGCAATACCTACGACGCGGCCGGCCAGCTGACCGCGCGTACCGACGCGCTGAACAAGAGCGAGTCCTTCACCTACGATGGCGCGGGCCGGATGCTGACCCGCACCGACCGCATGGGCGCGGTGTGGAGCTACCAGTACGACGCTGCCGGGCGCAGAACCGCCGAGATCAGCCCGGCGAGCGATGTGTACGGGATCACCGCGCAGGGCACGCTGTCGGCAGCCAACCGCACGATCGTCACCCGCTATGTCTACGACGCGCTGGGCCAGCTCACGCGCAAGACCGAGGACGCGGACAACACGACCGTCGCGGATCGTCGCATCACCGACTACGTGTACGACACGCGCGGCAACCGGATCAAAACCATCCTGCCGCACCCGGGCGCGATCGATCCGGTCACCGGCAATCTGGTGATCAGCGGACCGGCGCCGACGATCGAGACGACGTACGACGCGCTGGGTCAGGCGGTGGTGCAGAAAGATGCGCGCGGCAATTACCGCTACACGGCCTACGATCATCTGGGACAGGTTTTGGCCGAAGTGGATCAGGCGGGGAACGTCACGACCTATCAGTACAACACCTACGGCGAACAGACACGGCTGCTGCGCTATGCGGCGGCGCTCAATACCAGTGCCACCGCGTTCACCTCGGTGGGCTGGCAGGCGGGCCAGGCGATCGGCTGGAGCCAGATTGTGGCGGGCACGGATAACGGCAATGCCGGCAACCGCGCGATCTTCACCGCCTACGACGGTGTGGGCCGCAAGACCCAGGTGACGATGACTGCGGTGCAGTACACCAACGCTGCCGGCACGCAGATCTGGGGCACGCCGACCACGCAGTTCGTCTACAACGCCTACGGCGATGCAGTGAAGGAATCTGTGCTGCTGGAAGGCACCGCCGGTCAGGGCGATGCGGTGTGGGCCAACACGTGGCGCTACTTCGATCCGGCCGGCCGCAACACCCTGACGGTGGATGCCGAGGGCTACGTCACCGCGATGACCTACAACGCGACCGGCGAGGTGGTGAAGTCGGTCGAGTACGCGCGTGCGATCACGACCGCCGGCCTGAGCGCACAGACGCCGCCGACGCTGCCGGGCGCGGGCGATGCGGTCACCGGCTACGACCGCGAGACGCGCTGGAGCTTTGACGTACTGGGCCGCAAGGCCAGCGAGACGGTGGTGCGCAACTACCGCAATTCTGACGGCAGCAGCGCGCAGACCAATGTGTTCACCGCGTACGGCTACGACTTCGAGGACCGGGTCACCACCATCACCGACAACACCGGCACGATCACCACGACCTACAACGCGCTGGGCCAGAGCGTTGCGGTGCGCGAGCAGGCGCGCAGCGTGCTGGTGGGCAATATCGAAGACGTGCTGTACGTCAGCACCGCCAACGATCTAAGCTCGGCTGCCGCGTATACGCAGCGCTCGCCGTACACCACGATCGCCTATGACGGCCTGGGGCGAATGATCGCCTCTCGGCGTCACGCCAACGGTCACGACGGGGTGAATACGCCCTTGATCGACAATACCCGCGACCAGGTCGATCTGACGTTCTACGATCAGCTCGACCGCGTATTGATGACGCAGAACGCCGCAGGCTGGACCAGCGCAACGCCGACGGCCCACCGCACTTGGTCGGCGTACGACGCAGTGGGCAATCTGCTCAAGACATGGTCGAATCTCGACGCCGCCGACAGCAGCCGCAATACGCTGTTGTTCCGCAGCTATACCTACGATGCCGTCGGCCGGCAGACCAGCGCCAAGACCAGTCGTGGCACGCATGCGAACAATGTTGCGACCGGCTTGGACCAGTCCGAGACGGTGACCTACAACGCGTTCGGCGAGATCGCGACCAAGACGTTCGAGGGGCTGGCCGGCACGCTGCAGTACAGCTACGACAACGCCGGGCGGATGATCGCCGACAACGCCACCGGCGCAACCCGCAGCTACGGCTACAACCTGGCCGGACATCAGGTGCGCGAGTCGCACAAGACCTGGATCGACAGCACCACCGGCGCGGTGGATACGGTCACGCGCACGCAGACCGACAAGCTGGGGCGTGCGATCGCGATCACCCTGCCGTCGCATACGACGGCGGCGGGCGTCACCTCGCTGGTGCGGCAGAAGTTCGACCGCTGGGGCAATACGGTGCAGGTGATCGACGGTCGCGGCTATCAGACCGACTACCAGTACAACGATCACAACCAACTGATCCGCGAGACCCGTCCGCTGGTGTGGGTGGTGGCGGAGAACGGCGCGGGCAGCTGGCAGCGTCCGGTGAACGAGTGGTACTACGGTGCGCTGGGCCGTCTGCGCGGGACGCGGGATGCGAACGGCAACCTGCGCACTTACGAGTACGACATGGTGGGTCATCAGGTGTCCAGCACCGATGCCTTGGGTAATGTCACGCGGATGGCGTACGACGTGCTGGGTCAGCATCGGTATACGCAGGATGCGCTGGGGTATCTGACGTTCAAGGACTACGACCGGCTGGGCCGGGTGGTGGCGGTGGGCGATCGCCTGCCGTCGGCCAATGGCATCAATCGCGATCGCACTGTGCTGCAGAGCTACGTGCTGAACCAGAACGGCGACCGGGTGCGGGTGACCAATGCGCTGAACTTCACCGCCAAGTACGACTACGACAGCCAGCAGCGGCTGCTGCGCAGCGAGACGGCGATGGGGGTGATCGAGCAGAGCCTGTACGACGTGCAGGGCCGCAAGATCGCCCAGAGCAATGCACTGAGCGCCGGCAGCACGGTGGATCGCGACGGTCAGACACTGCTGTTGAACGCGCTGAGCTGGACCTACGACGCATTCGGGCGGGTGACCGACCACAACAACCTGAGCGGCCGCGACAGCAACTACACCTACGATGCGCAGTCGGGGATGCTGACCGGCGAGAGCGCCTCGGGCGGGGTCAACGCCGGCTATGGCGATGCGATCAAGGAGATCAAATACACCCGCAACGGCCGGGTACGCGAGATCGTGGAGACCGGCGGCGGGACGTATCGGTACGAATACGACGCGGCGGGGAATCGCACCCTGGAGCAGTCCATCGTCACCGACGGTCTGGGCAAGGCCATCCACACCATCACCCGCACGACCTACGACAGCAACAACCGCGTGCAGCGGGTGGTGCAGGACGATGTGATCGCCAACAAGCGGATCTTCGATCTGCTCTACGACTACGACGCCAACGGCAACCGCCGCCGGGTGTTGACCCAGTCGGGCTATGGCGCGAACGTCGACGGGATCGCGGTGACCAACGCGGCGCCGGCGGCGGTGGCCGCGCCGTCGGATCGCGGGCTGCGCAAAGGCGCGACATCCGAGTTCCGGCTGCTGTTCAGCGATGTGTTCCGCGATGCCGAAGGCGATGCGCTGACGCTGACGATCACCCAGGGCAACAACACGGCGTTGCCGAGTTGGCTGGTGGCCACACGCGATGCGCAGACCGGTGAGATCGTGTTCACCGCGACGGTGGCGGCCGGTGCGATCGATCAGGATGTGGTGGTCAAACTCACCGCCGCCGAGACCGCGAACGCGGCCAATACGACGTTCACCACCTTCACCGTGAAGGTGCGCGCCAACAACGCTCCGACCACGGTGGGCGCGACGACGGTGACGTTCAACCCGAAGCTCAACGAAGGCTTCAGCCGCGACCTGTCGGCCAGCGAACACTTCCGCGACATCGATGTGGGCGATGCGCTGAGCTTGAGCGTGGTGGGCACGGTGCCGCCGTGGCTGACGGTGAACACCAGCGCGCCGGGGCTGGTGCGGCTGAGCGGCACGCCAACCACGGCGGCCAGCGCGTCGTTCACGCTGCGCGCCACCGATGCCAACGGCGCGTTCGTCGACAAGACCATCACCCTCGTCAGTGCCGCCAATCTGGCGCCGACGGTGGTGGCGGCGGTACCGGCGCAGGACGCGACCATCAACCGCAGCTTTACGTGGGCGACGACGCTGCCGCAGCTGTTCACCGACGGCAACGGCGATGCGCTGCAGGTGACCGCCAGCGGTCTGCCGTCGTGGTTGAGCTTCCAGCACATCGCCACGCAGACGCCGGCGCAGATCCGGATCAGCGGTCAGGTGCCGTCCACGGCCGTCGATGGTCAGCAATACAGCGTGGTGCTGACCGCGACCGACACCAGCGGCGCGAGCGTGAGCACGACGGTGCTGGTGCGGGTGACCATCAACATTCCGCCGCAGGCGCCGCAGGTGGCGAACAAGACGGCGTATCAGGGCGCCGCGTACAGCGTGGTGTTGCCGGAGTTCTACGACGAGAACGGCGACACGCTCACGTACAGCCTGACCGGCTTGCCGCCGGGGCTGAGCTTCAATGCCACGACGCGCACGCTCAGCGGCACGCCGACCACGGCGGGCAGCTGGACGCTGACCTACAGCGGCAACGATGGGCGGGTGAGCGACGCGACCACGTTCACGATGACGGTGCTGGCGAACAATGCGCCGGTGGCGCCGACCATCGGCACGCAGACCGGCGTGCGCACCACGCCGGTGTATCTGGTGCTGCCGGCGTTCACCGATGCCAACGGCGATGCGCTGACCTACAGCGTGAGCAATCTGCCGCCGGGGCTGAGCTTCACGCCATCGACGCAGGCGATCAGCGGCACGCCGACGACGGCGGGCAGCTGGACGGTGACGTACACGGCGAACGACGGCCGTGGCGGCATCGCCAGCACGACGTTCGTGTACACGATCAACAATCCGGTGGGGAACCAGGCGCCGGTGCTGGTCAATCCGCTGGTGGATCAATACGCCGATGGCGGTGTGGCCTTCAGCTACCAGTTCGCAGCGAACACGTTCTTCGACCCTGAGAGTCTGGGGTTGACGTACAGCTACGCGATCATCGTCAGCGGCGGGGTGTCGGGGTGGCTGAGCTTCAACGCGGCGACCCGCACGTTCTCGGGCACGCCGCTGGCAGCGCTGGACGGCACCTGGACGATCCGGGTGACGGCGACGGACAACATCGGCCAGCAGGTGTACGACGACTTCAATCTGACCGTGTATCCGAGCGGCGGCAGCCAATCGATGGCGCCGCCGACCGAATCGTCGCTGAGCTTCGAGATGGGGATCAGCGAAGAGACGCTGACCCAGAGTCTGGCCAGCCAGCAGAGCGCGAGCAGCGGCACGACATCGGTGCAGGTGAGGGACGCGTGGTACACCTACGATGCGTTGAACCGGATCAAGATCGGCAACGGTGTGCTGTCGGGCGTGGCCGGCGCGGTGGGCACGACCATCCAACTGGTGCCGTGGAGCGCGACCCAGGCCATCGACGCCTACGAGCAGGGCTACGACGCGGTGGGCCGGTTGGTGCTGACGTATCGGCAGCGCTACAACGTGAACACCCAGGTGATCACGGTCGCGGATCGCACGACCTTCGACCTGCGCGGGCAGCGCACGTACGAGTTCCACCAGCAGATTCTGGGCTTCCCCGGCGATCCGGGGGTGTCGAAGCGGTACAGCTACGACATCGCCGGCCAACTGGTCGAGACGCGCAGCTACTACCAGAACGGCTGGGAGATGAACACGCCGATGACCATCGACGGCGTGGTGCAGACCCGCGATGTGAGCGGCTGGCTGAGCGCGGCGGAGCAGCTGAGCTACGACGGCGACGGGCGTGTGCGCTGGCAGGTGTCGCTGGCGCGCAGTGGCGACACAGTGCCGCTGTACCAGTCGCCGGCGCAGACCGCGCTGCAGTACACCGACCTGAGCAAGCTCAGCTTCCAGAGCCGGGTGGACTACACGCTGGCCGACGGCACACCAAACAACTCCGACGACAACCCAAGCGGCTACGACGGCGCAGGCCGCTTGAGCAGCTACCGCTACAGCGCGGTCTCGCCGAGCAACGTCAACTACACCCACACCTTCACCAGCAGCTACGAAGGCTGGGAGGGCTGGGTGGAGAAGTCGGTCACCGGCACCAGCAGCGACAGCAATTACAAGCCGACCACCAACACGCTGAGCTACGACAACTTCGGTCGACTGATCAAGCAGCAGGAGAAGACCGAGTACCAGAACAACCTGATCGACGACCGGGTGCGTGCGTACAGCAACACCGCCGAAGGGCAGGTGCAGAGCCGTCGCGACGGCACGTGGAAGAAGATCAACAACGTGTACCAGTTCGCCGAAGGCGACGCCGACGCGCTGGGCAGCAAGCCGAACTACGGGTTCGTGTACAGCGGCGGCCAGCAGGTGGCGGAGCTGAAGGACGGCGGCCAGACCCGCGCCGGCGTGCCGATGGGCGGGATCCAGGGCGTGAACGGCGGCGGCGCGTATGTCGCCGGCGGCGGCACAGTGGCGGCGCTGCAGGGCGAGAGCCTGCGCAGCCTGGCGCAGCGGGTCTACGGCAGCAGCACGCTGTGGTACGTGCTGGCCGACGCCAACGGCATGAGCGACCCGGAGAAAGTGCTGACGGCGGGCGTGCAGCTGAAGGCGCCGAGCATGGGGGTGAACGGCAACGATGCGAATACGTTCAAGCCTTATGACCCGAATGAGGCGATTGGGGGGACGCAGCCGTCGTTGCCTTACATTCCGCCGCCGGCGAGTGCCGGCTGCAGTATGGCGGCGATGATCGTGATGATGGTTATCGCGATTGCGGTCGCGGTGTTCGTTCCGGTGCTGGCGCCCGCACTGAGCGGGACGTTTGGTGGTGCGGTGGTTACGACGGGCGTCTTGGCTGGGACTGGCGCTACCGTTGGCGGCGCAATCGCTGCTGGTTTCATCGCTGGCGTCGCTGGGAGCGCCGTGGGACAAGCCATCAACAGCGTGACAGGGATTGGCAGCTTCAGCTGGCGTCAGGTTGCGGTTGACGGCCTCACCACGGCGATCAGCGTAGGCGCTGGGGCGGGACTGGGTAATGTGGGGGCGCTGACGAAGACGGTCGATAGCGTTACTACGTTGAACGGGTTAGGTCGTGTCACTCAAGGCGTTATCAATTATGCAGGCGGTGTGGCCGCGAATGCCGTCGTTAATCGCGATACCAACTTCAGCTGGAAAGGTGTGGCCGCTGCTGCGGTAGGCTCATACCTGTCCTACAAGGCCGGGGGCAAAGTGCCGCTTGTCGACGGAGGCTCGCCGCAAGCTAACCCCATCAATGGATTCATCGGTGGAGTCGTCGATGGTGCAGTCAACGCCACGGTCCGTCGCGCCTTCGGGATGGGCAGACAGGACTGGGGCAATATCGTTGGAAGTGCGTTCGCAAACACGGTTGGCGAAGCGATTGGTTCGCCACTGAGTGAAAAGTTCAGGAATTCGCCATTTGCCGTAAAAATCAAGACTTGGGCGGACAATCGTGCAGATGCCAGAGATCCTGTGAAGTATGCGCCGGAGTATCCAGTGACGCTGGATGACCCGTTCGTAGCGAATCGTATTCGGCAGATGGCTGGCGACGCGATGATGGGTGGGTTGCGTTCGGACTACGGTTACAACGCCGTGCTGGGTGATGATGGTAGCGGCGGGACGCGTCTTGCCAACATTGCTGGGGATCGTGCGCTAGATACGCGGATACGCAACCCGTTCGCGATGAGGTCATCAAGCGCACAGCGGTTGAGCGCAGTCCTGGATCAACTGACGAGTCTGCAGCAGTTGGAAACACAGGTGCTGGCCGATCTGCGTCCTGGAGAAACGCTGATCGAAGGCGTGAGCATCAGCGGCAACGGCGGCATGAGTGGCACAACGCGCGAGTTGCTGAGTCAGATACAGCGAAACATGCCGGATCTCTACGGCAGGGCACGCAATATTGCTTGGCGCGGCGATATGAATCTGGATGCGATCAAATACGGTCGCCCGCAGATTCCGTGGACGGCGAGCGATGCGCAGGCAAGGCATATCTACGCAACCAGCGCTGCTATAAGCAGGCAGAAATGGGGTGCGTATCTGGGCCGCGCGTACGAAGGACGGACGAACACGACAGTCGGCCAGAGACGGATGACATGGGATGAAGCCGGCCGCGCACTTGCGGCATCGGATCGACAGGCTGTGGCGGATATGGGTTATGGCTTCGTCAAGGAAGGGGGAAGGACCTTGCGAAGTGCGCAATTGATGTCCAATCCGTTCATGTTCGCCGCGAACATGTTTGGTGTAGACCCGGCATCGATCATGCTGGACGGCCGAGAGAATCCGCTGGATGCGGCACCAAGAAGTGCTTCCGAGCAAGTGGGTGGTTATGTGTTTTTTGCGGGGACCTTTGTGTTCGCGCCGGAAGCTGCGCTTGCGAAGTTGGGCGCTCCGGTGGCAAAGTCACTCACAGGGTTCTTGGCAGCGGAGAAATGGGCGGCGGCTGAGGCGAGAGCCGCAAACAGCGTTGAGCGGGGGCTAGGTAGTACAGCCGGCCACGGCACTGCTGCCGAAGTTCTCCCGGGAGGTAGCGGCCAAGCATTTGCCGGGCATGGCGTGATGGTTGGTGAAGATGCTCTTCTTGGGAGAGGCTACTTTACCGCTCCGGATGGGACGACCGTCGTTATGCCAAGGCCGGGAATAGGAATCGCAGACTCCACCGGCAGGCTGCTTGAGTCGCTGAAATCGGTCGGCGAATTAGAAGTAGTGTTGAGGACTGGGCGGTCTCCAAGTGGAGATATCCTCACGCCTAGAAACCTTAGAGACTTGAACGGCTATCAGGTGGTCAAGCCTGGAGAGGGTGGCTACAACTACACGCTGCTGCATCCGGGAGCTGATGACATCCCACTAACTATTTATTCCAACTCGTCCACTACTCTACAGCCAGTGCGTCTATCTGAGTTGTTGGAACCGGATATGGGTTGTGTATTCTGGGCAGCTTGTACGCTACCGAAGCCCTTCTTGGCTCGTTGAGATCGAAATGAATCAGACGCAGACATACGATGATTTTTCCTCCTATGGGCACATGCTCGACCATTTCATTTTGGAGGGCGTTGTTTGCATTGGCTGGTTGGATGTTCGTGAGCGCTTTCCGACTGGTGATGTGCCAGTCGGTATTGCTGAGAAGATTAGGCAGATTGCTTGCGCAAATGGCCCAGTAAAGGCTCTCGTTGAGCCGAGTCGAGAGCAGTCGACCTGCCCGGAGTGTGGAGCATTAGACATCCGGTGTGGCTCTTCTTTGCTTCCTGATGCTGAGCTATGGATTCCTAGTAAGGATCGTTTTTTTTCATCTCCGGTCGCTATCATTCATTACATTGAAGTGCACAAGTATCTGCCTCCGATAGAATACCTAGATGCTGTCCAGGCTTTCGACTTAACAACTGACTTTGTTGCGGACGTTGTCTACAGGGAGAAGCTTGTTGTAAGCGGATGGTTTGAGAGCAAGTTCGCGAAGTAGTTGCCGCAAACAGCGGAAGAACTCTTGGCGGTAACGGCAGTGGAACTACTTTCCGTGTAATTGAGAACGATAGCCCCAGGATATTTGGCCAAGAGGTGGAGTACAGCTGTGGCGCTGCTTGCGGTAGGACCTTGCTGGGGGACGAAGGCGTACTCTTGGCAGAAGCAGATTTGTGTCAAGCATTCTCTAAATTCTCAGTTCATCGTGGTGTTATGGCCGATGATATGGCGAACGCAATGAATGGGCTTGCATCGAAAAATGGTGTGAACAGAACATATCAAGGTGGCATATTCGGAGCAGAGCATGTCGATGGGTATTTCCAGATTTTTATGGAAAAAGCCAATTCCGGGAAATCTTTTATGGCGAATATCAATAATCATTGGGTAGTTGTTGATGGATTTGATGCATCTAGAGGAATGGTAAAAATTCGAGATCCTTGGAACAGCAATATCCCCAAGCATGAATTCAAGGTTTTCGAGTTTGGAAGGACTGCTGAAGTTAATAAGTCTGTATTTTCTAGTGCGTGGAAAAATACAGAAGGGAGTGTTGTATGGTAAGTATTGATGCAATTTTGAATGAGTTGCGTGCCTCATCCCTTTTTGCTGAAATTTATTCGATCGATCCTCCTGTGCTGCATGGTGGCGCTGACTTTAAAGATGTTGACGGGATTAAGTTGTTCGCCAGAGGATTCTCGATTCGTTATGTAGATGGGAGGTGGATTGTCAGGCTTTCATGCGGTCAAACATTTAATGAAATGTTTATTGAAGAAGATGATAAGGTTGCCTCGTCAGTCATTGACTACTACGAAAAGGAAGGTCTCATGGAAAGGAGCGAGCGCCTACTTTCTTCTGACCACTAAAAAGCTTACGTAACTCCCGGCACAGCCGGGCTGTGCTGTTGCCGCAAACAGCGGGAGAGTCGCTGACGAGACGTCGGAACTAAACTGTGCCGTCCGCCGTCCGCCGTCCGCAAACACCGATTCCGTGCCCGGCAGCGGGTCGAGATCGGGGTTCAGGTAGTAGTTTCGTTAGGTTTCACAGGTTTCATGCGTCGCGAGCACGGTTTGAGGTGGCGATTTTTTCGCCATTTCGAACGATTTTTCGTCGAGCAGGCGAGCATATTCGCGGACAGTCGCTGCCCGGTCGTTGTCGCTTCGTTTTCGACTGGGCGACGGTTATCGTCGCTTTGGTCTTTTGGGCTTGGCTTTTCGGCGTTCGAGAATGTGCCAGGCTTCGACGGGCGTATGCCCACTGAGCGACTGATGCGGACGGTGCTGGTTGTAAGTGTCGCGTAGCAGTTCGAGCGTCGCCTGCAGCTCGACTTCGTTGCGAAGATCGAACATGCGTAGCACTTGTTTGAATGTCGACCACACCCGTTCGATGCGGCCGTTCATCCAAGGCTGTCCCGGTTTCGTTGTGCCGTCCGCTGTCCGCAAACACCAATTCCGTGCCCGGCAGCGGGCCGGGATCGGGGTTCAGCTAGTGCTTTTGTTACGTTTCACAGGTTTCATGCGTCGCGAGTGTGTTTTGAAGTGGCGATTTTTTCGCCATTTCGAACGATTTTTCGTGGTGGCGTGAAGCCCGTCGAGAAAATCGAAGCGGGCGACTCGTTAGCAGCGAGAAATCAGTACAACAAGAAGACGCAATGGCGTCTTGTGCTGCAGACGTTCGCGACGCCAGAGAAAGAAGCCGTACACGTCGAGATCGAGCACACCGATGGTGTTCGCGAGACGATATCGTGCACGACAGAACATCCCTTCTATGTCACTGACAAGGGCTGGTGCGGCGCGAATGGGCTGCAGTCTGGGGATTCATTGGAACTGCTCTATGGTGGCCGCTCGAAGGTTGTTGCAGTCGTTGCTGACCCAGAGAAGCACACGGTCTACAATTTTGAGGTTGCCGACGACCATACGTACTTCGTTGGAGAGCGCGGAATTTGGGTTCACAATGCTTCGCGGATTGGTGAAATACCGAGCGCCGCAAACAAGATTCCTTTGGCGGGTGAGCCGGGTTTTATTGGGCCACTGATGCCTGAGTCCGTGCTCGCAAATCGTAGAATTGTTGCAGATCTCAATATTCCGATCGAACTCAGCTCGCAGCAACTCAAGCACTTGCCGCCTGTCACGGATGGCCGGAGTGTCTTGAATGCAGATCCTGAGCAGTTGATGAGAGGCTTGCGAAACGGTGAGTTCGACTTTGTGCACTCACCAAAGCCTGGGCAGGCCAAATTCGACTTTGGACGTCCGATCGGTGAGTACTGGACGTTCGATGCATCGGGACAACTTGTAAGCTTGGGGCCGACTAACTATGGATCAGTTAGGTTTGGGAAAAAGGGCTTCCATATCATTCCGGCAAACCCGAATCAATGGTGACTAGTATGAATATCGAACGACTTTTTTTTATCTCCAGAATGTTCGTTGCCAGAAACGTCAATGAGCACGTACTCAAAGCGACAATTTCCTGGGATGACAACGAGGCACGGCTTTGCCTCGCGTACTACTTTGATCACCCGCCCAACGATGATGATGAAGAGCTCTGCGAAATAGCGCTGACTGAGCTGCTTGCCGAATTTAGCGAGATTAGGTCAGCTGCCACGCAGTTATGCCAGGCATCTAACGATGGCGAGGCGGTATCTCTGGAGGGGGTCGTTTATAGCCGCGTATAGAAAACAGGTGTGCCGTCCGCTGTCCGCAAACAACGATTCCGTGCCCGGCAGCGGGCCGGAATTGGGGTTCAGGTAGTAGTTTCGTTACGTTTCACAGGCTTCATGCGTCGCGAGCGCGGTTTGAAGTGGCGATTTTTTCGCCATTTCGAACGATTTTCCGTCGAGCAGGCAAGCGGATTCGCGGACAGTGGTTGTCCGGTCGTTCTTGTCCCGTTTTCGACCGCTTTGCGGTTATCGTCGCTTCGGCCGTTTCGGTTTCGCTTTTCGGCGTTCGAGGATGTGCCAAGCTTCAACGGGCGTATGCCCGCTGAGTGACTGATGCGGACGATGTTGGTTGTAAGTGTCGCGTAGCAGTTCGAGCGTCGCCTGCAATTCGGCTTCGTTGCGAAGATCGAACATCCGCAGCAGTTGTTTGAACGTCGACCACACCCGCTCGATGCGGCCGTTCATCCAAGGCTGTCCGGGTTTCGTTCTCTGATGTTGAATGCCAAGCCAGCGCAGGGCGAATGCGAAGATCCAGGAAGTGAAGACAGCTTCGTTGTCGGTTCTGACCTTCTTAGGTTTGCCGTAGTGCTCGATGGCATCCAGCAGCAGACGCAGCAGCGCGATCGAAGACTTCTCGCGAATGGTCTTGAGTTTCAGTACGCGACGGCTGCCGTGATCGATGATGCCGAAGATCAGCTGCGGGATGTTCGCCGACCAGCGGTGTTCGGTCATGTCGATGCCCCAGACGGTGCGGATTGGGCAGGCGGTGTCGATGTCATGCGCGTAACGCGGAGGTTGTGCCAGAGTCAGGCGGTATTCGCGCAGGATGTCCGAAGCAAATTCTGGGCAACCACTTATGGCTAATCTTGGAGGCCATTGGAGTATTGTTGATGGATTCGACTCTTCGAGCATGATGGTAAAACTGAGAGATCCATGGAATAGCAAGATTGCTTCTAGAGGGTTCGAGGTGTTTGAATTCGGTAGGGTAGCAGAGCTTGAAAAACCCGCATTTATTAATGCTTGGAAGAGAACGAATGGCGGTGTCGTAATATGGTAAACATGGACTCAATTGTTGAAGAACTCCGTCAATTTTCACTTTATGCCGAGATATGCGAATCGGATCCCGCAATGATTAACGGTGGAACTACAGTCGAGACCTTCAATGGGATTAAAATTTTTTCAAGAGCTTTCTCTGTGTGTCTTACGGGCGATGCGTTGATAGTTAAGTTGCCGCAAGGGCAGTTTGTTGACGAATACATTGTGAGCAAACAACACGAGGTAGCTCGATTCATCATTGAGCATTACAGGGAAGAAGGATTTATTTGAAGCTTCACGCCATCGACGCAGGCGATCAGCGGCACGCCGACGACGGCGGGCAACTGGTCGATGGCGTCAGCGGCGAACGACGGTTCCGTCGATTACCCTGAGGCCGATTCCTCGCCACCATCCGTCTTGCCCTTGAATCCGCAGACATCGCGGACCGGGCATTGCCAGCACTCGGGTTTGCGCGCCTTGCAGGTATAGCGGCCGTGCAGGATCAGCCAATGATGCGCGTCCTGCAGAAAATCTCTCGGGACGCGTTTCAGCAGTGCCTGCTCCACAGCCAGCACGGTCTTGCCCGGTGCCAGTCCGGTGCGATTGGAGACGCGGAAGATATGCGTGTCGACCGCCATCGTCGGCTCGCCGAAGGCCGTGTTCATCACCACATTCGCGGTTTTTCGACCCACTCCGGGCAATGCTTCGAGCGCGACGCGCTCGCGCGGTACCTCGCCGCCGTGCAGATCGATCAGCTGTTGACACATCGCGACGACATTCGCAGCCTTGGTGTTGAACAGGCCGATGGTGGAGATGTAGGGCTTCAGGCCTTCGACGCCCAGTGCGGCGATCGCCTGGGGCGTGTTCGCGACCGGAAACAGCCGACGCATGGCTTTGTTGACGCCGATATCGGTCGCCTGCGCCGACAGGATCACCGCCACCAGCAGTTCGAACGGCGTCGAGTATTCGAGTTCTGTGGTCGGATGCGGATTGAGTTCTTGCAGCCGCTCGAACATCGTCCGGATGTCGACAGGCGACATCCCGCCGCGCGGTGCGCGTGCTGGTTTTTTCTTCGTCGCCATGTCTTATTCCGTCGGTCGCTTCGCGGCGGCGCGGGCTTTGGCCCGTGCCAGCGCGGCGGCGGCAGCGGGCGGCAGGGAGGCTGATGCGCTTGCCGATCCGATGGCCTGCTGCGGCGCAGCCAGCGCGCGTTTACGCGCACGCGCTTTGGCGCGCTCCGCAAGACGTGCTTCCCGTGCGCGGTAGCGTTCGCGCGCGGCGAGCGCGTGCAGGCGCGACTCCCGCGCTGCGATCAACAGACCTGCGCGTGCGGTGCATTCCGCGCACGCATCGGCCATCGATTCGGGCCGGGCATCGAGCAGGCCCAATGTCAGCGCGCGATCGAGATCATCCACAGCCAGCGCGTCGGCCATCGCAAGCAGTGTGCTGTCCCTGCAGGCGGGGCAGTCGGTCATCGGCCGCTGAACTGCGGCTTGCGCCGTTCCAGGAAGGCGCGGGTGCCTTCGCGCATATCGTCGGTCGAGAGCATCAGGCCGAACTGCGCACTTTCGTATTCCAGGCCTTCCTCGATGCCGCATTCGCCGCCGACGTTCACGCAGTCGAGCATGCCGCGCAATGCGAGCGGCGCGGAGGCGGCCAACTGTTCCGCGAGTTTCATTGTTTCGGCTTCAAGATCCGCTGCAGACACCACGCGGTTGACGATGCCCAACGCCAGCGCGCGGGCGGCATCGATCGGAGCGCCCAGCAGGCAAAGCTCCAGCGTCGCGGCGCGGCCGGCAAGGCGCAACAATCGCTGGGTGCCGCCGAAGCCCGGGATCAGGCCGAGGTTGATCTCGGGCTGGCCCATCTTCGCGTTGTCGGCGGCGATCCGCAGATGGCACGCCATCGCCAACTCCAGGCCGCCGCCGAGCGCGAAACCGTTGATCATCGCGATCACCGGTTTCGGCATGGTTTCGATCCGCCGCATCATCCGCGTGCCGCGCAGCGAGAAATCGCGGCCTTCCACCGGGCTCAGGCCGCTCATCTCGGCGATGTCCGCGCCGGCTACGAACGCTTTCGGGCCGCTACCGGTCAGCATCACGACCCGTACCGATGGGTCTGCGGCGGCGGCGTCGAATGCCGCATGCAGGGCATCGAGGGTGGCCGCATTCAGTGCGTTCAGGCGTTCGGGACGGTCGATGGCGATGCGGCGGATGCTGCCGTGGCCTTCGACGGGGTGATCCTGGATGAGCAGGGGCGGGGCGTGTGCGGCGTTTGGGGTCATGGTGGCTTCGGTGTGAGGGGCGCCCGGTGTCGCGGGCGGGAACTTGCGCGCATGTGGGCCGGTCACAAGCCGGTCCTCAGTGGCGGTTAAGTGCTGCGGACAGTATCCTAGCCTGTCGTTTGAAGAGTCCACACCGGGGCGGCACTGCCGCCCCATTCCATGCCGGAGTCTCCCGGCAAATCCACTCTTGGAGAGTTACTGAATGAAGTTGCGTCTGCTCGCCGCCGCCACCCTTGCGGCCCTGGCTTTGACCGCGGGTGCGGCCTCGGCCCAGGACACTACGTCCGACAAGGGCAAAGTCAGCTATGCCCTCGGCTATCGCGCCGGCCTCGATATCGCCCGCGTGATCGGCAGTGGCGAACCGATCGATATGGCGACCGTGATGAAGGCGTTCCAGGACGCCACCAGCCGCAAGGATCCTGCCGTCGCCCCGGAACAGCTGGGGGCCGCAATGCAGGGCCTGCAGGGCCGGATGGTCGCCAAGGCCAAGGCCGAGATGGAGAAGCGTTCCGCCGAGAACAAGACCAAGGGCGACGCCTTCCTCGCGCAGAACAAAGGCAAGTCGGGGGTGAAAGTCCTGCCCAGCGGCGTGCAGTACCGCGTGGTGGAAGCGGGCAACGGCGCCAAACCGACCCAGGCCAACCAGATCACGGTCGAGTTCAAGAGCACGCTGCCCGATGGCAAAGTGATCGCCGACACCAGCGTTCCGAGCGAAGGCCAGCCGGCCGGTCCGGTCACCGTACGGCTCAGCGAAATCCCGCTGCCGGGTCTGCGTGAAGCGCTGCAGATGATGCCCACCGGCGCGCGTTGGGAAGTGGTGTTGCCGGGCAGTGCTGCCCATGGCACGACCATCGAGCGCGCTGGCGAGATGGCGAATCAGGTCGTGGTGTTCAATATCAAGCTGCTCAGCGTCGGTCCGGTCCTGCCTGCCCCGACCCCGGCCGCGCCGCCGCGCAACTGACCGCGCGAGCGAATCGTGCGGCCGATCGTACGAATGATCCTGTCGGGATCGTTCGCTGCGACAACCCACCCTCACGCCGGCGCATTGCCGGCGTGATGCTTTCAGCCTTGTACGCATGAGCATTGTGCCCCCTGTCCTCACCCCATGCATCGGCGTTTGCACCCTGGATTCTGCCGGCTGTTGCGATGGCTGTTTTCGCACTGGCGACGAGATCGCGGGATGGCTCTCGATGCACGATGCGCAGCGGCTGCACATGATGGATGTCGTGCTGCCTGCGCGCGAGGCGGAGCGAGCCGAAGGCCGGTGGCGACAGGCTGCCTCCACGTGAACGCGTCGCTGCCGGGGCTGTCCGATGCCCTGCATCCGCTTGGCGCGGTGCCATCTTCGGCGCCGTGGAATTACGCGGAACTGGCCGATCTGCTCGGCGACAAGCCTGCGGTCGAGGCAGCGGTACTGGTCGGCCTGGTGCCGCGCGAAGGCGGTGTGCAGGTCTTGTTGACCCGGCGCACCGACAGCCTCCGCCATCACGCCGGTCAGGTGAGTTTTCCCGGCGGTCGCATCGAAGTCGACGACCGCGATGTGGTCGCCGCCGCGCTGCGCGAAGCGCAGGAGGAAATCGGCCTTGCGCATGCCCATGCGACGCCGCTGGGTTTTCTCGATCCATTGATCACGATCACCGGTTTCCGCGTGCTGCCGGTGGTCGCACGGATCGACCCGGCCTTTGTCGCAACGCCCGATCCGGGTGAAGTCGCCGAAGTGTTCGAGGTCGAACTGGCGTTTCTGATGCATCCTGACAATCTCGAGCGCGTCGATGTCGACTACCGTGGCCGCGCGCGTCATGTGCTGCAGTTCCGTCAGCCGCCGCAGGCGCCGGAGCAGCGGATCTGGGGCGTCACGGCTTCCATCTTGTTCAATTTGCGCGAACGACTGGCGAGGGCGGGCATCGCATGAACACGGTCGACCTCGACGGCTGGACCACGCTGGTCGATGCCGAAGCGCTGGCAGCAAGGCTCGACGCCGATACTCTGCGTATCTTCGATTGTCGCTTTGCGCTCAACGACACCGCCGCAGGCGAGTCGGCCTGGCGCGAGGCGCATCTGCCGGGCGCGCAGTACGCCGATCTCGATCGCGATCTGTCCGGGCCGCATCGCGCCGGTGCCGGGCGTCATCCCTGGCCCGATGCGGAGACTTTCGGCGCATGGCTCGGCCGCTGCGGGGTGACGCCCGAAACGCAGGTCGTGGCATATGACGCCGGCGACGGTGCGTACGCATCGCGCCTGTGGTGGCTGTTGCGCGCATTCGGCCATCAGCCCGTCGCGGTGCTGGATGGCGGATGGGCGCGCTGGAATGCGTTGGGCCTTCCGACCGATGCGCTCGCTCCTGTTCTGCAGCCCGTGCCGTATCGCGGTGCTTTCGATCGCAGCCGCCTGTTCGGTGCGTTGGAGATCCCGGATCGGCTCGCCGCTGGCGACCTGCTGATCGACGCGCGTGCCGCCGAGCGTTATCGCGGCGAAATCGAGCCCATCGACCGCGTCGCCGGCCATGTGCCGGGTGCGATCAACCGGCCCTATGCGGCGAATCTGAGCGAGGGCCGGTTCAAGCCCGCAGCGCAGCTCGCGGAGGAATTCACGGCGCTGCTCGGTGGCCATGCGCCGGAGCGGGCGATCGCGATGTGCGGCTCCGGTGTCACCGCCTGTCACCATCTGCTGGCGATGGCGCACGCGGGCCTGCCCGGCGCAGGTCTGTTCACCGGTTCGTGGAGCGGATGGATCGAAGATCCTGCACGGCCAGTCGCGACTGGCGAATGAATTCAAGGGTGCCCAGGAGATGGTCATGCAAGTTGACGACAGACAGTCGGCCGATATGCCGATCGCGTTGACGCTGGTTGAAATCTGGCACAACCCCGCCTGCGGCACGTCGCGGAACACGCTCGCATTGATCCGGCACGTCGGCATCGAGCCGCAGGTGGTCGATTATGTGAGCGCACCGCCGTCGAAACAGCGGTTGGCCGAAACCATCGGTACGGCCGGCCTGAGGGTACGCGAAGCGATCCGCCAGAAGGGCACGCCATATGCCGAACTCGGTCTCGACGACCCGACGTTGTCCGACGATAGGCTGCTGGATGCGATGCTCGCGCATCCGATCCTGATCAACCGTCCGTTCGTGATCACCCCGATGGGTGTGCGTCTGTGCAGGCCTTCGGAAGTCGTACTCGACATTCTGCCGCACTGCGATAGGCCATTCACGAAAGAGGACGGTGAAGTGGTGATCGACGCCAACGGTGTCCGGGTGCGCTGAGGCCGATCATCCGCAGCGACTATTTTCTCAGCCGTGCCGTCAGCGCGTTGAGCGCAGCCTGCGTCTCCGGCTCCCACCACTGTTCGACGAAGCGCTCCAGGTCGATCACATCCGCCGACAGCGCGTCCACGACCGTTGCCCGGGCGATGGCGCGGGTCTGCAGCATCGGTTGATGCGGCAATTGCAGGAGGGCCTGCAGCCATGCGAGCGCGCGGGGAACGACCTGATCGAGATCGACCAGCTCATCGACCAGACCGATTTCGAACGCGCGTTCGGCCGTCACCATCTCACCTGCAATCATCAGGCGCTCGGCGCGGTAATCGCCGACCACGCGCCGCATCAGTCGCTGGATTCCTTCGGGGACGACCAGGCCGACCTGCGTTTCGTTCAACCCGATCGAAAAAGGTCGGCTTGGATCGAGGCTGCGCGCCATGACCCGATAGTCGCAACACAGTGCAAGTACGCAGCCGCCCGCCGGTGCGTGGCCGGTGAGTGCCGCGACCACCGGAATGCGCGACTGCGCGAGCAGGCGTGCGACGCCGAAAAACGCCTGCCAGCATTCCAGCACCGCGCGGCGGTCATCGCCCAGCGACAGCAGGTACGGCACATCGAGACCTGCCGAAAATACCTTGGGGCTGCCGGCGAGGATCACGCCCGACACCCCGTCGCTGTAGGCGCTTTCAAGGGCGGCGATCAGCGCGCGGCACAGCACCGGATCGAGCGCATTCACCGGTGGACGCGCCAACTGGATGCAGCGGATGCTGCCGTGGTTCTGGATCTGGATCAGCGGGGCTTGGGCTGGGGATATCTCGCTGGGGGTGTTGGTCATCGCGGCGAGGATTTCGATTGGAGAGGGCCCTATCATAGGCGCATGAACGCATTTTCCTACCGCTTTGCCGCCGCTGTTTTCTTCGCCTTCGTGTTGTCCGCACCGGCTGCCGCGAGCGACTGTCGCCCGCAGGTCCGCGAGGGTTGGGTGCGGATGCCGCCGGGCAAGATGCCGATGATGGCCGGCTTCGGCCGGATCGTGAATCGCTGTGCGACGCCTGTGACGATTGTTTCCGCGCGCAGCCCGTCTTTCGGCAGCGTGGAACTGCACGAAACCCGCGTCGTCGACGGCGTCAGCCGCATGCGGCCGGTACCCGAACTGCGATTGGCGCCGGACGGCGCTGCCGTGCTGAAGCCCGGCGGTATGCATCTGATGCTGATGAAGCCCGGGGCGACGCTGAAGCCCGGCAGCAGAATCGTGATCGAATTCGAATTGGCCGGCGGCGACAAACTGCTCGGCGAGTTCGAGATACGCAAGCCGGAACTGTGAGCATGCGTGCGGTCATCGTCTGCGCCGCGTTGCTGTCGTGTCTGCGCGCGCCACTCTGTGCTGCTGCGGACGATTGCAGCGCAATCGAAACGCCGGTCGAACAGCGCGAATGTCTGGAAACCCTCGCGACGAAGACCGACGGCGAAGTCGAGCGTATCGAAGGCCAGCTCCGTTCGCGGATCGCGCTGTGGGAGCAGGGACCTGTGCATATCAGTCGGTCGTTGGCCTTGTTCGAACAGGAAAGCGTCGCGTACCGCGCCTATCGACAGACGCACTGCGCATTGCTGGCATCAAGTGCGGCCGGCGGCAATGGCGCCAGCGACATGCGCGCCGTTTGCGAGGTCGATCTGGATCGCGACCGGATCGCGGCCATCAGGGACGCGCTGGGTAGCTTCGACCCGGGGGACTGAGGCTGCCATTTCGTCACCGCCGTGGTTTCGGCCGATGCCGATCTTGCTGCGCTCGAAACCATCTTCCGATCTCATGGCCGCGCGTTTTCGACCCACCCGGATGATTGGCTGGTCGGCCCGCTCGCACCCGGCGAGCGTTGTTTCTGGACGACGCAGGCCCACTGCGACTGCGGTACGCCGCTGGGCGAAGCGCACCGTAACGCCAGTCGCGTCCGAGACCCGACGATTGCCGCTTCCCGCCTGCGCCGCAAGGGTTGGAGCGATGCCAGGATCGCGCGTGCGCATGCGCAGCGCGAAGAAGCGAGCAGACGCGAACGGCGACACGCCGATGGTCAGACCACCCTTGCCGAATGGTGCGAGCTGATCCGGGATGCGCTCGGTTCGCGCGCTGTATCCGCGCTGGGGCTGGTGCTGCATTGGCGCGGCAATGAAGACACTATCGTGCTCGAATCGCGAGAGGTGTCGCGCAGCGGACAAGTCAACGAGGCCGTTCTCGCCGCGATCCGCGAAAACGTCTTGTATGAATTCCGCAGCTGATCGCCTGGAGGGTCAGCCCACAAGATCAGCCCACAAGATCAGCCCATTTCAGCCGCAGCGCGAACCGCGTCAGGCAAGGGTACGGGGCGGCCGCTAGCGACTTCGATCCAGACCAGCACCGAGTGGCCATCGGCGTACAAACGCCCCTCTTCGCTGAGGATGCGATGGCTCAGCGTGAGACTGCTGTTGCCGACGCGTTCGGTCATGAGTTCGATGAACACCCGCCCCGGATAGGGGATCGGCATCCGATAATTCATCTGCACCGCCGCCAGCAGTGGCGCGCGCTCGCCCAATAGCCAGCCGTCGCCTGCGCTCTCGAACCAGCGGATGCGTGCCTCTTCCACATAGGTCATGAAGTTGGCGTTGTTGACGTGGTTCAACGCGTCGAGGTCGCGCCAGCGCACATCGAGCAGCATGCGGAAGAGGATCGGTGCCGCATCGTCGTTCGGGTCGATGCGGGTTTCGGAAGGCTGGCTCATGCGGCGGTCTTCCGGGATCTGGTTTTGGTGGTGACGACTTTGCCTGCGGGTTTGCCGGTGGCTTTGGCAGGCGACTTTGCAGGCGACTTGGCAGGCGGTTTGGTCTTTCTGGGCGGTAGCGCGCGCTCGTCCTTCGATATCATCGAGGCCTTCGACGCCGTGGTCTTGCGCGTGGCCCTTGCGGGATCGAGGACGTGCGCAAGGAAGCGCCCGGTGTGCGATGCCTCGACAGCGACCAGTTCCTCAGGCGTCCCCTGGGCGATGATCTCGCCGCCGCGATGACCGCCCTCGGGGCCGAGGTCGATCACCCAGTCGGCGGTCTTGATCACGTCGAGGTTGTGCTCGATCACGACGATGGTGTTGCCTTCGTCGCGCAGCTTGTGCAGCACGGTGAGCAGATGTTCGATGTCGTGGAAATGCAGTCCTGTGGTCGGTTCGTCGAGGATGTACAAGGTGCGCCCGGTGTCGCGGCGCGACAGTTCTTTCGACAGTTTCACGCGCTGCGCTTCGCCGCCGGACAGTGTGGTCGCTGGTTGGCCCAGACGGATGTAGCTAAGACCCACATCGATCAGCGTTTCCGCACCGGTTCGAACAGTTTCAGCGCGTCCTCGACCGTCATGTCCAGCACGTCGTGGATGCTGTACCCCTTGTAGAGAATTTCCAGCGTCTCGCGGTTGTAGCGTTTTCCGTGGCAGACATCGCAGGGCACGTAGACGTCGGGCAGGAAATGCATCTCGACCTTGATCAGACCGTCGCCCTGGCAGGCTTCGCAGCGACCGCCGCGGACATTGAAACTGAAGCGCCCGGGAGAGTAGCCGCGCGCGCGCGACTCGGGCACCTGTGCGTAAAGCTCGCGCAGCGGCGTGAACAGGCCGGTGTAAGTGGCCGGGTTGCTGCGTGGCGTACGCCCGATCGGCGACTGGTCGATGTCGACGACCTTGTCGAACAGATCCAGCCCCTTCACTTCCTTGAACGCGGCGGGTTTGTGCGACGCGCCGTTGATTTCGTTGGCGGCCAGCGCATACAGCGTATCGTTGATCAGCGTCGATTTTCCCGAGCCCGACACGCCGGTGACCGCAGTGAACAGACCCGCGTGCAGGATCAGGTCGACGTTCTTCAGATTGTTTCCCGACGCGCCGCGCAGGGTGAGCTTCATCTTCGGATTCGGCTTGTGCCGGTGCGCGGGAATCTCGATGCGTCGTTTACCGCTGAGGTATTGGCCGGTGATCGAGCGCGGTGCGTTCAACAGATCCTCGAACGAGCCCTGGGCGATGACTTCGCCGCCGTGCACGCCTGCGCCCGGGCCGATGTCGACGACATGATCGGCGAGCCGGATCGCGTCTTCGTCGTGCTCGACCACGATCACGGTGTTGCCCAGATCGCGCAGCCGGGTGAGCGTGCCGAGCAGGCGTTCGTTGTCGCGCTGATGCAGGCCGATGGAGGGCTCATCCAGAACGTACATCACGCCGACCAGACCGGCGCCGATCTGCGAAGCCAGACGTATGCGCTGCGCTTCGCCACCGGACAGCGTGTCGGCTTTGCGTTCGAGGGTGAGATAGTCGAGGCCGACATCGACCAGAAAATTCAGACGTTCGCGGATTTCCTTGACGATCTTGGTCGCGATCTCGCCGCGCCAACCGGGCAGCGCGAGCGCGCTGAAGAAGTCCAGCGCTTCGTCGATCGGCAGGATCACCACCGACGGCAGGGCGCGGTCGGCGATGAAAACGTTGCGTGCGGCGCGGTTCAGACGCGCGCCGCCGCAGTCTGGGCAAGGGCGTTCGCTGATGTACTTCGCCAGCTCTTCGCGCACCGCAGCCGATTCGGTTTCGCGGTAACGGCGCTCCAGATTCGGGATGATGCCTTCGAATTTGTGTTTGCGCTGCGTCCGTCCGCCGGTGTCGGTGAGGTAACTGAAGGCGATGACTTCGTTGCCGCTGCCGTGCAGTACGGCGTGCTGCGTGACGGCTTCGAGCTCGTTCCAATGCGTATCGACGCTGAAACCATAGTGTTTTGCCAGCGATTGCAGCAACTGGAAGTAGTACACGTTGCGGCGGTCCCAGCCGCGGACCGCGCCTGCCGCCAGCGACAGTTCCGGATGCACGACCACGCGCGCCGGGTCGAAGAACTGGCTCACGCCCAGACCGTCGCAGCTCGGGCACGCGCCCACCGGCGAATTGAAGGAGAACAGTCGCGGTTCCAACTCCGGCAGCGAGTAATCGCAGACCGGGCAGCTGTACTTCGAGGAAAACAGCAGCGGTGCGGCGTTGGCGTCGTCGAGCGACTGCACGATCGCCATGCCGTCGCCCAGTTTCAGCGCGGTTTCGAAGGATTCGGCGAGGCGCTGTTTCAGGTCTTCGCGCGGCTTGAAGCGGTCGACGACCGCTTCGATAGTGTGCTTCTGGCGCAAGGTCAGCGCCGGCACGGCGTCGATTTCGTGCAGTGAACCGTCCACGCGCACGCGGACGTAGCCCTGCGCGCGCAGCTGCTCGAACACCTGCGCGTGTTCGCCCTTGCGTTCGCGGATCACCGGCGCCAGCAGCATGTAGCGCTGTTCGCTGGTTTTGCTGTCGTTGCCCAGGGCGAGCACCTGGTCGACCATCTGGCTGACGGTTTGCGCTTCCAGC
Source organism: Lysobacteraceae bacterium (assembly GCA_044340325.1). GTDB lineage: Bacteria > Pseudomonadota > Gammaproteobacteria > Xanthomonadales > Xanthomonadaceae > Lysobacter_I. The sequence goes on along the minus strand of JBIITV010000043.1, from coordinate 6,690 downwards.
GGAAAATGATGATCCGGGCAGCGCGGCGAACCCACGCGGGCGTAGAGCAGGCGCAGGTAGTCGTAGATTTCGGTGATGGTGCCGACGGTCGAGCGAGGATTGTGCGAGGTCGACTTCTGCTCGATCGAGATCGCCGGGCTGAGGCCTTCGATGTGATCGACATCGGGCTTTTCCATCACGCTCAGGAACTGACGCGCATAGGCCGACAGCGACTCGACGTAGCGGCGCTGGCCCTCGGCGTAGATGGTGTCGAACGCCAGCGACGATTTGCCCGAACCCGACAGGCCGGTGATCACGATCAGCTTGTCGCGCGGCAGATCGAGATCGATGTTCTTCAGATTGTGGGTACGCGCTCCGCGGATGCGGATGGTGTCCATGGCCATGGTGCGGGGAGAGATCCTGGCTGGGGGATGCCGTTGCGCTCCAGAGATGGTGCCGGGCGCGCGAAAAGCAATCCGCAAGCGTACCGAGCCGCCCGGGGCAGAGCAAATTCATCAGTGGAACGCCGTCGCGTGGTGTGCTCCGGCGTCCTGTCGGCAGGGGCCGCTTTCTGCTACTTCAGCAGCTCGAACCGCATCGCAGCACCCTCGGGCGGCGGTACAACGCCCTCGACAGGCGTGCCGTCCGCGTTTTGTCCCCATCCGCGGGTTTCGATCGATGCAGGGTTGACGCCGTTCAGGATCAGCTGGACTTTCAGCGCTTCAGCGCGTTGTTTCGAAAGGAATACGTCATTGCCATTGTCGTTGGTGGCGACCACCGGACCGACAATCAACAGCCGGGTGCCTGGCGGTGCGGCGCGGATAGAATCGGCGGCCTGTACGACGAGATCGAGGCTGTCGGCGCTGACGTTGCCGCCGCCTTTCTCGAACTGGACCGGCATCTGATTCAGCGTTTTGGCCAGAACTGCAGGTTCGATGGTTTTCACGTCGGCGGCCTCTTCGGCAGGCAGTTCGAACAATCCCTGCAGGCTTGCGCCCGGGAACGCCTGTTCGGCGGCAGCGCGCAGCGTGCCGCGCTGATCCAGCGCGACATTCCCGCTCAGCAGGATGCGGTCGCCCTCGAAGCGCAGCGCGGCGCCTGACATGGGCTCGAATATCTTGAGGAACGTACTGAGGCCTTCCACCCATTTCGGCGGCCGTGCAGCAGTGTCCACGCCAATCTCGCCGGCGGCGCGGCCCGTGCCATAGGCCGACAGCAGGGCCTGTTCGATCTTCGCTTTGGTGGTGTCGTCGCCGACGGTGCCATCGAAGCGGATCGCGCCGCTGTTGTTGACCACGCTGAGCACGGCGTCGAACGGTGCGCGTGCGATGGTCGGCGCGGCCTCAGCTTTGGCGTCGGGCGACGGCGTGCGCTGACAGGCGCTGGAGAGGGTGGCGAGTGCGACGATCAGCCACAGTGCGAGCGCACGGCTGCCGCGCGTAAGAGCGATATCGGACATCTGGGGGTCTCTTGGACGATCGGTTCGAAAGAGCCTCCCCCTGCATTGCGCAGGGGGAGGGTGCAGCGGTCGCCTTGCGGCTGTTTTCCAGGACTTACAGCTTCTTCGTGGACACGTAGTTGATCGAGACCTCGTTCGAGCACTCGCTGGTGCCCTGGTTGCAGATCTTGTAGGTCATGGTGCCCGTGCCGATGATCCGGAAGTTGTCGGTGAACAGGTAGTTGTTGCGGCGGGTGGCATAGATCATTCCGTTGCGGTAGATGTCCACCTGACGCTTGCCGTGCTCCCAACCCAACGTCACTTTGGTGCGGTGATTGCTGAGCTGTTCGACGGTCGCCGTTTCCTTGTACGGGTAATTGGCATCGACGAAGCTGGTGTACAGCGACACGCCGCTCGCCGCAGTGAAGCCCTTGATGGTGACGTACCACACACCCGAGGCCGGCGCCGGGAAGAAGCAGGTTTCATTGTTGCCGAAGCTGAACGGACGGCAGTCGAACGAGCTGTTGGTCGGCGGTGTGCCGCGCTTGACGTAGATATCGGCATCGCCTGTGCCGCCATACATCGCGAACAGCAGGTTGGTCGCGCCGTTCGGCACGATCAGCTGATACTTGAGCTCGCCATTGGCGCCGACGGTGATGCCGGTGACGGTGACGCCGTTGACCAGCTCGGTGGCCGGCGGCGGCGGCGGTGGGCCCGGCGGGTCGGACGGCAGCGGTTCCGCGCCCGAGGCGACCGCGACTGCCGCGCGAGCGTCGACGATACCCGCACCGCATGGCGTGGCGAAGTTGCAGCCGGCCGGGAAACCGCCGTTGGCGTATGCGGTGTTTTCAAGGATCTTCTTCACCTGCGCCGGTGTTTTCGGCGTGGCGGAGGCCGACTGCATCAACGCGACTACGCCCGCAACGTGGGGCGAAGCCATCGAGGTGCCGGCATACCAGGCATAGCCCTCGGCGGCCTGAGTGGTCAGACCCAGATTCAGGGTCGACAGCACATTGTCTGCTGCGGGCGCTGCGCCCGTACCGCCGGGGCCGGCGACATCCACGACCGGGCCGAAGTTCGAGTAATCGGCAAGCGTGCCGGTCGGACCCACTGCGGAGACAGTGATGACGTTGTTGCAGCTCGCGGGCTGTTCGGCGGCGGCATCGCCACCGGAATTGCCGGCTGCCACCACGACCGTGGTGCCGCGACCGACGGCCGCGTCGATGGAGCTCTGCAGGGCCACGCCGCATGCGCCGCCGCCACCCAGGCTCAGGTTCAGCACTTCGGCCGGATTGGCGTTGGCCGGGACACCGGCGACCGTGCCGCCCGAGCCCCAAGTGATGCCGTCGATGATGTCGGACAGGAAACCGCCGCACTTGCCAAGGGCGCGAATTGGCAGGACCTTTGCGCTCGGCGCGACGCCAGCGACACCGGCGCCATTGTTGGTGAGCGCGGCGATGGTGCCGGAGACGTGGGTGCCGTGCCAGCTGCTGTCTTCGGGAATGCCGAAGAAGTTGCACTCGCCGTCGTGCCAGTCGCCCGGATCGTTCGGGTCGGCGTCGCGACCGTCGCCGTCGACGGCGGTGTCGATATCGCCGATGAAGTCGTAGCCCGGCACCAGTTGGCCGGCGAATTCACTGTGCGGGGTAATGCCGGTGTCGATCACGCCGACGACGACGCCTGCGCCTCTGGTGATGTCCCACGCAGGCTCGAGATTGATGCCGCCGGGGCCGTTCTTGTAATGCCACTGCTGGGCATACAGTGGGTCATTGGGCACGAACTTCGGCGTCAACCGGATGTCGGCCTCGACCGCCAGTACGTTCGGGTCTCTCATCAACTCGACCATCATCCGAACCGGTCGACAATGTACGCAAGCCCTGGATGCCCATGCCGAGAGTGGTCGAGGCATCTGCGAAACGGGTCTGGACGGCCGCCTTGGAAGCGCGGCTGCTGTCGCGATAGGTGACGATGAAGCGATCGTGTTGGTCTTCCTGGGCTGTGGCCCGGCTGCTCGCCGAGGTTCTGTCGACAACAGGAGCGCGGCTGCCCGACCATGCCACGGGGGCGACGATGGCGGCGGCGGCGATGGCGAGCGCGGTGAGTTTGAGAACGCTGTTTTTGTTGGGTCGAATCATGTTGCATAGCTCCTTCATGCTGATGTGTCTGTGACGTAGGGACAGACGTGTTTGAAGCGGACCTGCTGGGAAAGCCGACGATGGTTTGACGGCGGGTGGATTGCCCTGGACGGTGATGACGGCCGTACGGGCAGAGACGAAACCGAAGAGGCGCCGACAGGGATCACAGGGATCGGCGCGCAAATTGAAAGTCAGGTGACCGTGGGGCCGCACGTCGTGGGGAAGCGATGAACTGCGCGCGATCGAACAGCATCCGCCAAGGTGGCGACGGTGTTGGACGGGGACATCGATTGAAGTCGACAGCGTCCGGTATCGAACGCATTGTGCAATCTGTGTCTTTGATGACGGAAAGGCATCGAACTGAGGCTCCTTAGAATTGCGACAAACGCAGACGAGGGCGGAGCCGTCTGCTGGAATCCAGCAGACGACTTCAGCAACACTTGCGGCTACACCCCCTGTGCCGCATCGCGTCTGCTTTTTGAAACTGAACCGAAGCTATCCTCACGCCAAGCTTGTGACAAGTGCCTCTTTGCCGCACCCGGCGAGCTGCCTTGAGGGCTGCTTCAATGCGAACATCGGTTGACGTGACGCCGTGCAAATTGCATGGAACCTGAGCGTTGCATGGCCCTGATAACGCTAATGCCGATGGGCGGGCCGTTCCCGTGCCAGGCAGTGCCCACCCCATACCTGCGGATTTCGGGCTGGCGAAACCCGTGATCCATCCCGCCGGAAACCGGAGCGCTTGCGATGGGTCCCGCAAGTCATTAAAATCGCCGGTCTTTCCGCCTGCTTGGGCGGTTGCAAGCGCGTCAAAGCTCCATCAAATAACTACAGAGGAATCCCGTTCATGTACGCAGTCATGGTCACAGGCGGTAAGCAATACCGCGTGATGCAAGGCGAGACGCTCCGCGTCGAGCTGCTCGAAGTCGAAGCCGGTAGCGAAATCAAGTTCGATACCGTCCTGATGTTGGGCGACGGCGAGGGTGTCACCCTCGGCGACGAGCTTAAAGGCGCTACCGTCACCGCCACGGTGATCGGTCACGGCCGCGCCGACAAGATCCGCATCGTCAAATTCCGCCGCCGCAAGCATCATCGCAAGCAGATGGGCCACAGGCAGCACTACACCGAAATCCAGATCACCGGCATCGCCGGTGGCAACAAGTAAGGAGAAGCCGCCATGGCACATAAAAAGGGCGTAGGTTCCTCGCGCAACGGCCGCGACTCCAACCCGAAATATCTCGGCGTGAAGCTGTTCGGCGGTCAAGCCGTCGATGCCGGCAACATCATCGTCCGTCAGCGCGGTACCCAGTTCCATCCGGGTCCGGGCGTGGGCCTCGGTCGTGATCACACCCTGTTCGCGCTGGTCGACGGCAAGGTCGAGTTCTCGGTCAAAGGCCTGAAGAAGCGCCGCACGGTCAGCGTCGTCAGCGCATAATCGCCGCTGATACGCACAGGAAGCCCCGCTTCGGCGGGGCTTTTCTTTTGTGGCCCAAGTGATGAACGGCAAAACCAGAGTGGTTTATCCTGCTTTGGCCACCGCCAATCGTGCTCGCGGCCAAGGCCGCTCCTATAGAAAAGCTGACTACCCATGAAACTCGTCGACGAAGCCGAAATCAATGTGTTTGCCGGAAACGGCGGCAACGGCTGCGTCGGTTTTCGGCGCGAAAAATTCATCCCGCTTGGCGGCCCTGACGGGGGCGACGGCGGTGCTGGCGGCAGTGTCTGGATCGAGGCCGACGAAAACCTCAACACGCTCGTCGATTTCCGTCACCAGCGTTCGTTCCGCGCCCAGCGCGGCGAGAATGGCATGGGCAGTCAGCGCTATGGCAAGGGTGGCGAAGACCTGACCATTACTGTTCCGGTCGGCACAGTGGTCATCAACGTCGAGACCGATGAGATCATCGGCGACCTGACCCGTCACGGCCAGCGTCTGCTGGTCGCACAGGGCGGCAAGGGCGGGCTGGGCAACATGCATTTCAAAAGTTCGGTGAACCGCTCGCCGCGCAAGGCGCTGCCTGGCCTCCCGGGCGAGGAGCGCACGCTCAAGCTCGAATTGAAGCTGCTGGCGGATGTCGGCCTGCTCGGCTTTCCGAACGCCGGCAAGAGCACCTTCATCCGCGCGGTCTCGGCGGCGACGCCGAAGGTGGCGGACTACCCGTTCACCACCCTGTATCCGAATCTTGGCGTTGTCAGCGTCGAGCCGCACCGTAGCTTCGTGATCGCGGACATTCCTGGCCTGATCGAAGGCGCCGCCGACGGCGCCGGTCTCGGCAGCCTGTTCCTGCGCCATGTCCAGCGCACGCGCCTGCTGCTGCATCTGGTCGACATGGTTCCGATGGAAGGTGGTGTTGAAGCGTTACCCGCCGAGCAGGTGCGGGCGATCGAGCACGAACTGCGCAAGTACGATCCGGCGATGTTGGAAAAACCGCGTTGGCTGGTCTTGAACAAAGCCGACCTGATGTTCGAGGACGAAGCGCGCGCGTTGGCCGAGCAAGTCGTCGCCGAACTCGGCTGGACCCAGCCGTGGTATCTGGTATCGGCGCTGTCCCGCGAAGGCACGTGGCCGATCATGCTGGAAATCCAGCATTTCTTCGATCGCCTGCGCGAGGAGCAACTCGAAGCCGAAGCCGAAGCGGCTGCCAAGATCGATCATGCAGGCTGAGATCGCCAGCGCTTTGCCGCGCGCTTCCATGCGTTTTCAGCAGGCAACAAAAAACCCGGCGGAAGCCGGGTTTTCAGCAGAGCCAGACTTGAGGCGATCAGGCGGCCTTGATGGCCTTGATGCGCGCGGTCAGGCGACTCTTGTGTCGGGCAGCCTTGTTCTTGTGGATCAGGCCGCGTGCGCTGAAGCGGTCGAGAATCGGCTGCGCGACGGCGAAAGCGGCTTCGGCGCCAGCGGCGTCGTTGGCATCGAGTGCTTTCAGCACTTTCTTGACGGCGGTACGGAGCATGGAGCGCTGAGCGGTGTTGCGCGCATTGCGCACGACGGTCTGCTTGGCGCGCTTCTTGGCGGACTTGATGTTGGCCACGATGGAATCCTGGGGTTATCGGTTGGGTCGGGAGGTTTGGAACCGAGCGGTTCTTTGCTGCCCGATCACACGCTATTGAGAGGGCAGGCCGCCGCTATGCGGACAGCTA
>JBIITV010000042.1:0-32385 GCA_044340325.1 Lysobacteraceae bacterium | reverse complement strand
ACGCCCAGCGCCTTCGCTTCTTCCATCACCAGCGGCAGCTCGGACGGTTTCTCCACCACGATGTAGGTCTGCATGCCGAGCTTGCGCCCGATCAGCGCGAGGCGGATGTATTCGCGGTCCTTGTAGCCGTTGCAGACGATCAGCCCGCCGGGTCGCGACAGCGCGAGTACCGCCATCAGTTCCGGCTTGCTGCCGGCTTCCAGGCCGAAGCCTTCGCCCGCATGCGATGCCAGCGTGCCGGCGACCGCCGCGTGCTGGTTGACCTTGATCGGATACACGGCGGTATAGCCGCCGGTGTAGTCCCATTCCTGCTGCGCCTGCGCGAACGCCGCCTGCAGCTTGCCGAGGCGGTCGCCGAGGATCTGCGGGAAGCGCACCAGCAGCGGCAGCTTCCCGCCGCTGGCCTGGGCCGCGTCCACGATCGCCGGCAGCGCCGCGCTCGGACCTTGTGCGCCGTGCGGATGGACCACGATATGGCCCTGCGCATCGACATCGAAATACCCCTCGGCCCAGTGCGGAATGGAATAGGTCTTGCGGGCGTGGTCGATGGACCAGGCGGTCATGGGCATGTTTCCGGCGACGCTGTGAGGACGCGCATTGTAGGGCGGGCTCAAGCCCGCCGCTCGCCTTGTCCCATCGCACCAGCCCAAGCCCGCCGCTCGCCTCACACCATCGCACCGGCTCAAGCCCGCCGCGCGGCTTCACAGCCCCGTTCAGGGTCTCCGCCGGTACACCGGCTCCGCACAGATCCCGCGCACCCGCCGCGCCTCGGCCTTGTGCTCGCTGTCGGTGAACACGCTGACACTGCCCGGTAACCGCAGCGCGGCGACGATCCGCTTCAGCCCAGGCCCCTCGCTGGCGACAGAGCCGCGCCAGGTCACCAGCAGCGCGTAGTGCGCCGCCTCTTCGGCCAGATCGAAGCGTTTGCGCGCCAGCCACGCCTGCGCGACCGGTTCGATCCGGGCCAGCGTTTCGCGCAGGCCATCGAGCGTTGCGGCGTCGAGATCGTGCGGGATCAGATCATCGTCCTCGGCCACGCCGTCGCGCGCTTCGAGCGACTTCGCACGGCCTTCGAACTCCACGCGCAGCGCGGCCAGCGCCGTGGCCACGTCCGCTGCGAGCGTGCCGTCGCGTTCGTAGCCGCGCAGCTTCTCGAAGGCCGGACGGATCGCGCCGGCATCCAGATGCATCGCGTGCCGAAGTTGCGCCACGCCCGCCGCCTCGCCCGCTTCGATCCGCAGCAGCGCGGTGCGGAACTGCGCGGTCGCGCTGTCCGGCGCGCGTTCGACCGCGCGCTCGTAGAACCGCAGCGGATCGATGTCCGGGCGCAGCGATTCGACCAGCTGCGCGTACTGCAGGGTTTCGGCCGGATCCAGTTCGCCGCGCCGCTCCAGCGCATCCAGCCGGCTGCGCTCCGGCCCGGCCGCCGCATACTGCGCTGCCCAGACTTTTTTCCGCTCATCGCGCCAGGTCTCGTCGAGCTTGCGTTCGATCTTCGACAGCGATTCGCCGAGCAGCGCGATCGCCGCGACATCCTGTTCCCGCAGCGCAGGCACCGCGCCGACGGCCGACACTCGCTGCGGGAGCGTGGGATGGGTATCGGTGAGATCGTTCTCGCGTTCGCTGCTGGCCAGCAGCCGCGCGACATCGATCGGCGCGCGTTCGCGCAGCGCCGCCGCCAGCATCGCGTTGAACTGCACCGGCGGCTGCGGCTGCGCGCGCATCCGCGCCTGCATCCTCGGCCAGAACTTCAGCTCGATCCACTGCGCGGCGTGCGCGATGCGCAGCAGGGCCGAGACCCGCGCCGCTTCGCCGGCCACCCGCGCGCTGACCGCATCGGCTTCGTATTCGTCCTCGCGCGCCAGCACGAAGCTGTAGGCGTTGAAGTACGGCACGTACCAGTCGAAAAATTTCAGCAGTACCCGCGACAGCGCCGAGCCGGTGCGCGCCATCGCTTCGACCATCCGATACCAGCTGATGCGGACCCGGTAGATCCAGCCGGAGAAACGTCCGTGACCGCCGCGAAAATGGCCGAATTCGTGCGCGATCACCGCCGACAGCTCGGCGGCATCCAGCAGCCGCATCAGCGGCAGTCCGATCACCAGATAGTGGCGGTCGCCGAGCAGGCCCAGCAGCCGCGGCATGCTGGCCGCACCGGCGTTCAGATCGCTGTCGATCACCACCGCCTCCAGCGGCGGCGCCCCGGCGGCCAGCCGCAGCCGTTCGATCTCGGCCTCCAGCGCGGGCGCTTCGCCGGGTGCGAGGCGATACCCGGACGGCGCATCGAAGCGCAGCCACAGCGCACGTACCACCATGCCGGCGAACACCGCCTGCGGCAGCAGCACATACAGCGTCCAGGGATCGAATTCGCGCCCGCTCACCAGCAGCGCGATCACGATCCCGATCGGGAGCCCCAGCGCGACCAGCACGATCAGCCCCAGTACGGCATAGCCCAGCGCCGCCAGCAGCGCCACGCGGGTGCGATAGGCCTGCGGCGCCTCGCGGGCCTGCGCCTGCAGCCGCCCGATCAGCGCCCTGTACCGTTGTTCCGATGCTTTCGCCGCCATCCGCGCCTCCTGTGGCCTGCTCCCCATGTGGCCTGCACCTCATGTGGCCGGCTCCTCATGTCACCGACTATCGTAGCGGAAGCGTCGATCGCCTCCGGTACAATTCGCGCCCCAAGACCGCTTCCGGACCGATTCCGATGACCACCGTACCCACCTGGCACTACGAGAACTTCGAGCCCGCCGGCTCGGCCATCGGCTACCGCATCACCCGGAAACTCGACGAAGTGCAGTCGCCGTTCCAGAAGATCGAGATCTACGAGAGCACCGACTGGGGCAACCTCATGCTGATCGACGGCGCGATGATGCTCACCACGCGCGACAACTTTCTCTACCACGAGATGATGTCGCACCCGGCGCTGTTCACCCATGCGAATCCCGAAAACGTGGTGATCATCGGCGGCGGCGACTGCGGCACCCTGCGCGAAGTGCTGAAGCATCCGGGCGTAAAGAAGGCCGTGCAGTGCGATATCGACGAACAGGTCACGCGCATGTCCGAGAAGTGGTTTCCGGAGCTGTGCGACTCGAACAGCGACCCGCGCGCCGAACTGCTGTTCGACGACGGCATCGCCTACATGGCGAACTGCGCCCCCGGCAGCCTCGACATCGTCATCGTCGATTCCACCGATCCGGTCGGCCCGGCCGAAGGTCTGTTCAACAAGGCCTTCTACGCCAGCTGCTTCCGTGCACTGAAGGACGACGGCATCCTGGTCCAGCAGTCGGAATCGCCGCTGGTGCTGCTCGATCTCATCAAGGAAATGCGCGCCGAAATGGGCAAGGCCGGCTTCGCGACCTTCCAGACCCTGCCGTTCCCGCAGCCCTGCTACCCGACCGGCTGGTGGAGCTGCACGCTGGCGAAAAAATCCGGCGGCTTCGAGTTCCGCGAGGCCGATGCGCGCGCCAAGGCGTTCGCATCGAAGTACTACAGCGCCGACATCCATCGCGGCGCGGCGACGCTGCCGCCGTTCGTGGCGGAGGCGCTGGGTCAACGCATGTGACGCAGGCGTTCGTAGGCCGAGTTTTTCATGATTCGTTCTGCGCAGGCCTTCACAGCGGCCGTGGCCAGGCAGGTCATTCCGTATGGGCGTCGATGACGAAATCGCGGCCCAGTCGATCCTGTACATCGGACACCCGGCGGCGGGCGATCGGCAATCGACGCCCGTCGCGCAATTCGCACTGCCAGCCATACCGGGTACGGAACACGCGCCGTACCTGGGCCAGCGATACCCAATGCGAACGGTGCACGCGCAAACCCACCGCGCCCATCTCGATCTCCAGTTGACTCAGCCGTCCCAGCAACGTGGCCCGGCCCCGGGTAGTCACCACTTCCAGGTAATGCAGCTCCGCGCTGGCTGAAACGAGCTCACCACCGATCGCACGAGGCAGGCGGTCAAGGATGGCGGGGCCAGCAGGGGTCCGGGTATCGGTCACTGCCTGCAGACTGGGCCCGGGCATTCGATCTGCGGCAGCCGTCGTGGCGACATCCTGGCCCCCGCTGGGCGAAAGGGGGGGTGCCCTGTGATCGTCCAGATCATTCGACACGCTCTCATGGGCCGCCACGCCCGATCCCGTGCCGGGCCGGATCGCCGGTTCGGCCCGGCGTGCATCGATCAACGGCCCGGCGTTGATCAGGAACCAGCTCATCAGATAGCTCGGTGCCAACTGCAGAAACTCGGCGACATGCCGCTGCAGGGTGCCGCCCGCAGCCCAGCGATCGAGCGGGTCTTCATCCACATCCACCGATTGCGGCAACCACACCTCGAGCCACGATGCGAACGGCGCGAACAGCAGCGCGCCCAGCAGGCCCGTCATCAGCAGGAACACCGTAAACGGCAGCGCGGACAGACGCTGATTCCGCCCGCATAGATCAGCGACCACCAGCGCGAACGTGAGGCCTGCGCCGATATGGATCAGCCAGTGCAGCCATGCCTCCCAGACGGACAGCCCGGCAGTATTGGATGAGCCGATCACCGCGAACAGCAGCGAGAGTCCGAACGTCAGGGCGATGGCGGAGACAAGCGGGTTCGGCATGTGCGGGATCGGTCCGGGATTCGCCTGCGATGGGATCAAGGCTGCGGGTGACCGAGAGCTTACGACGAGGCATGCGGTGTGGATGCAGGCGCGCCGCATGCGGACCGTGGCTGCCGCTCGTGCATTTTTCGAACCGTTGATCCATGGCATGCACGGACGGCCGTGGCATCCACCTAGAGTGCCCGCCGTCGACACCCTCCCCACTCGACTCTCATTCCCCTCACCAGGAGCGTCATGATGTCAGCAACCTTCGCCCGTTACCCCCTCGCACTTGCGCTGTGCCTCGCCGCCTCGCCCTGCTTCGCCGAAGAAAGGGGTGCCTACGTCACGCTGATCACCGGCTTGACGGGCCAGCGCGATCAAACGCTCGACTTCCGCAGCAGCGGCACCGCCGCCCGCGGAGAGGCTGCCTTCGATGGCGGCATCCTTGCTGGCGGTGCTGCCGGTTACCGTTTCGAAAACGGCTGGCGGGTGGAGGGCGAATTCGCCTACCAGAGCGTAGACCACAACGGCCGGGCGTTCGCCGCAGACGGCCCCATCGGCAGCGGAAACTACGCTTCAACGTCTGTTGCGATCAACGGCTCTTACGAATTCGACCTCCTCGGCAGCCCCCGCGCACGGACTTACGTCGGCGCCGGCCTGGTGTATCTGACGGAAGTCGACATTGACTTCGAGCAGGGCAATTCCGAGCGTTCCTTCAGCGGCACCGGCACCGGGATCCAGCTGCTGGCCGGCGCGCGGTACGACATCGGCGAACGATGGTTCCTGGACGCCGGGTTACGCTATCTGGCCACCTCCAGCCTTGATCTGAAGGAGGAATCCGGAGAATCCGGCCGGATCGAAGCAGATTATGCGCCATGGGCGGCAACGATCGGCATCGGCTGGCGATTCTGAAGCGCTTCCGACAGCCATCGATTCCTTTCGCGTCATACTAAGGAAAAGGCTGCATTTGCCGCCCTCACGGCTTCACTTCAGGGCTGTGCCCGGACATTGATCACACAAGCGATCGACGCTGCGCGAGTGGCAGCGAAATCGCACAGGACCTGTGGCGATGCCGTAGCGGCCTCATCCGGCATCGTCACAGCGTCTGCTTCGCAATCCGATAGAACTTCTTCCGCTCCTGCATCCCGTTGTAGCCCACATCGATCGACCGGCTGGTGGAGCTGCACCCTGGCGAAGAAATCGGGCGGTTTCGACTTCCGCGACGCCGATGCGCGCGCCAAGGCCTTCGCCTCGAAGTACTACAGCGCCGATATCCACAAAGGCGCATCGACGCTGCCGCCGTTCGTGGCCGAAGCGCTGGGCGAATAACGCGCACCCAACATTCGCATCATCTTCGCTTAAGACGGTCCGGTTACAAGGTTCCCAGCGCATTGCGGGAACCTCGCTCATGTCGACAGCGCCCTCCGGGCATTCGAGACACATCCATGGCGGCACTGTCCGCCTCACGCGAGCGGTCGACGTCTCGCCACCGCTCGCCCGCAGCGGGCACGCACGCGAACGTTGGACGCACCTGTGGCTGCCGCTGCTGGCGTTCGCGACCCTGATCGCGCTCATCGCATCGCTGCGGCTCGACTGGTCGCTTGCGCATCGGATCTACGCTTGGGAAGGCTATCGCTGGGTCCTCAAGAAAGCCTTTCTCACCGAAGCCCTGCTGCACCGTTCAGGCCACGACCTGAGCGTGATCGCATGGGTAAGCGTATTGATGGCCTGGCTGATGTCGCTCAAACGCGAATCGCTGAAGGCATGGCGAAAACCGCTTGCTTATCTTTGGCTTTCGGTGCTGATGGGAACGCTGCTGATCTCGTGGATCAAATCCTGGTCGAACATGGACTGTCCCTGGGATGTGGAAGGCCTCGGCGGTACGCGGCCGTATATCGATCTGTTCGCCACGCGGCCGTCATGGCTTGCCGATGGACGCTGCTTTCCGGCAGGCCACGCCAGCGGCGGCTTCGCATGGATGTCGCTCTACTTCTTTTCGCGAATGACTCGCCCCCACTTGCGCTGGCGCGGCCTGGGTATCGGCATCGCCGCTGGCCTTGTGTTCGGCATCGGCCAGCAGCTGCGCGGTGCGCATTTCATCTCCCACGATCTGTGGACGGCGATGCTGTGCTGGACCATGGCCTTCGGTCTCTACCGTCTCTTCCCGTCGGACCCTACCGGAATCGCGGCGGACTGACGCGCACCCGCAGCCGCTGGCCGGGCTGCACGCTGGCGAATGGATCAGGCCGTTTCGACGTCCGCAAGGCCGACACGCGCCCGCCAAACCATCTGCGACGACGTATTACAGCGCTGGCATCCATGAGGCGCCAACACCCTTCCGCCGTTAGTGGCCGAAGCCCCGGCGAGCTTGGTCGACGAAAACAAAGCGGGCCCGGCGCAAACCGGGCCCGCAAAGCGGCCGCTGCCGGCCGCTGCATCCGCGAACGGAATCGCAACGTCAGCGGAACGCCGCCATCGTCGGCGCACGTTCGCGCATGACGCGCTCGTTGTCGTTCGTGCGACTGGTGCCCATCGGCCTGCCGGCAATGGTCTGGTCGATCGTCGAGAAATAGCCGATCCGCGGCTGTGGGTTCGAATTCACCGCCATGATGGTGCGGAAGTTGCCGCTGGCATTCACGTAACCATGTCCGTAGCGGAACGGCGTGGTGGTCCGGTCGTTGTCGTGACGCGCGCCGAACAGGTGCGCCGCCTCGTGCACGAAGGTAAATGACGTGCAACTCTGGTTCTGCACAAAAAAACCACTGTTGGCGACCGCGCCGATCGCCGCCGCTTGACCGCACAGGCTCAGGCCACCGCTGACGAGACCCGTCCGCACAACCAATGCAACCAGATCAGCTCCGGTGCTGTTGCGTTCGGTGGTGGAGTAGGCGTCGAACCAGCCATCGGTGGTGCCCTGGATCCGCGACACCAGCGTGCCCGACTCGTTGGTCGATTGCGGCTGCGTGGTGAAGCGCACGCCGGCGTCCTCGAACAACACGGCCAGACCGTTGTTGGCGAACGCGGTGTTCGACTGCGCGATGAAGAACGCGGCACGGTCGTTGGCGCCATTCTGACCGCCCAGTTCCGTCACCGCTTCCGGCGTATAGACCTGCATCACGCGGATGATCGTCTCGCCGGCCCGCGTAACCGCTTCGGCCCTGGTCGAGGTCCTGCGCGGACTGTCCGGCTGCTGTGGAATACCGACTTGGGCGGGGGTGTCGTCGGCCCCTTCCAGACTGGCCGGGTCGCGCTTGACCATGAACTGCTGGGCACCGTCTTCGGAGGTCATCATTTCGTAGACCTCACCGCTGGCGGTGGAGATCTGGCCAACGATGCGCTTGCCGCGAACGACGAACAGCGCGGTGGCAGGCGTCTGCCCCGACAGATCCATACGACCATCCAGCGTCAGGCGATCCGCACCCGACCAGACGATGTCGCCGTTGCTCGCGCGACGGAATTTCGCCAGACGCATGCGCAGAGGCTGGCCATCGGGGATGTTCAGCATCATCTCGCGCTGCGCGCCGGTCAGCATGTCGCGCTTGACCGAAACGCGCGCGGCCCATTGCGCGCTCTTGCTGCGGAGCATGTTGTTCACGCCCGCCGGCAACGTTGCGCCGGACTTGGCGGAAGACACCTCGAACAAGTCGGGCGTACGCATGGACTGCGCACCGACGACGCCTGCGGCCGCGATCGCGGCGGCGACGGATACAGCGATGATTTTCTTCAACATTGATCCTCTCTCCCTTGGTGTGTATTGCCGATGTGGAAAACCGAAGCGGCGGGGTATCCCCCGTCTTGCACGTTCCACGGCATCCATACCCTCGACGAGCACCGGGGATGCCGCCGTGCGGTATCCGTCGACTCTCGCGCGGCATCGCTCCCGCGGATACAAGCCCCCACCCTCTGCTCCGTGCGAAGACGCCCTGCGCGGAACAGCGCTTGAATATAGCGGCTGCGCAAGCCGCCACTGTGCGAAGCGTCGAAAAAACGATCGCATTGCACGTGACGCGGCGCAGCATGGCCCTGCGCGATGTCTCAACCCGCCGCGAAGGGGCCCGCGCCCGGATGAACGGCGATTTCGACCGTCATACAGGCCGATCCCTTGTACCATCGGGAGCAATATCGCAGAGATCCGAAGCCATGGCCGGCGGCCCCAACCTCGACCGACTGAACATCGCCCTGATCTCGGTATCGATGCTACTGGCGATCCGCTGGCCGTTCGAGACCCTGCTGCTGGCCTATGCGGTGCTGGGTCCGCTGCACTACATGACCGAAATCTCCTGGCTGCACGATCGCAGCTATTTTCTCGAGCGCCGGCGCGATGCATGGCCGCTGGCGATCGGCGGCATCGTCCTGGTCGTGGCCATCGCCATGTTCGCCAACGCCGACAAGAGCGCGCTGCACCAGGCAGTCGAAAACGGCGCCCTGTTCTGGATTTTCGGCTTCCCGCTGGTGCTGGCCGCGACGCAGAGCTGGATCAGGCGTCTGGTGCTGCTCGCAGTGCTGGTACCCGTCTGCTACTGGTCGGCGCGCACGTTCCTGTTCGCGGACTCGCTGGCCGGCTATCTGCCGACCGTGATCCATGTCTACGTGTTCACCGGACTGTTCATGCTGCTGGGTTGGCTGCGCCGACCGAACCGGGACAGCGCCGGTGCGGTCATCGCTTTTCTGCTGTGCCCTGTGCTGTGCTGGCTGGTGCCGCTGGATTGGAGCGCCGCCGCATCGCCCTGGGCCGAGCGCAGCTTCGTCGGCACGCTCAGAACCATCAACGACCGCATTCTCGGCGATGCCGGCATGACGATGAGCAGCGCGCAGATCATCGAACACCCGATCAGCGTCCTGATCACCCGCGTGCTGGCGCTGGCGTATCTGTACCACTACCTCAACTGGTTCTCGAAGGTGGAACTGATCGGCTGGGCCAGAGTCTCGCCAGCGCGCGGCGTAGCCATTACCCTGCTGTGGCTGGGCGCAGTGGCGCTGTACTTCTACAACTATCTGCTCGGCTTCGCGCTGCTGCTGATGCTCAGCTTCATGCACGTGGTGCTGGAGTTCCCGCTGAACCACCGGTCGTTCCGGGAGATCGGCGGGCTGATGAGGGCGAAGTTGGCGGCCCGCCCTATGCAGCGGCCGCTCTGATCGAGGCCGATGAAGATATGGCGCCTTTTGGATCCGCACCTTTTGGATCAGACACCTGATTTGCAGCGCAGAAGCCCATCGCGTCGCTTCCGATTCGGAAATCCGGATTCATAGCGTCTGCTTTGCGATCCCATAGAACTTCTTTCGCTCCTGCATGCCGTTGTATCCGCCATTGATCGAAATGCCGATGAATTCCACCGGCGACACTTCGATCACGCGCCCGCGATATTTCTTCTTGAGCCGATCGCCGTCGTCGTGATTGGCTGCATTGTTCAGCCCGCGCGTCTTCCAATACACGCAGGCGCTCCAGACGGCATGCTCCGGCTTCTCCAGCAGCTGCGGATCGTTGACGAACATGTCGCGACGGCCGAACACCGCGCCCAACTGCAGATAATTCGCGCGCCCGGTGGTCTGGAAAATACCGCGGCCCCTGAACTTCACGCCGTCGCCGGGCTGGGTGTTGCCGAGGTCCTTGCGACCTTCGTAGGCCTTGCCGGAAGCGTACTCGCGCAGGGTGCGGAAATGATCGGTCTCGTGACAGGCCTGGGCCAGGAAATGACAGAACTCGTTGCGGTTGTCGATGTCGTACTCCGGACAAATCCGGTTCATGCACTCGGCGAGCGCCGGCATCAGCGCTGCGCGCGCGCCTGCGATGGCGGCCAGCTGTTCGGGCTTGATCGTATAGGCCATTGTCTTGCTCCTCCTGGAGCCTGTTCGCAATCTCCGCATGCTCTGCGGACATTGCGAACAGGCTCTTGAATTGCATTAGACGCGAATGCGAAGCAAAAACGGACAGGCGCGCATCCTGCGGGCATGCCTGCCGCAGGTTGTCCGTATTTCGAAGGCGCTGGCGTTTGATTGAACAACGCCTGAAATCGGCGCCAACGCGATGTGCGGCAGCCACGCGCCGAAAGTACAGACCATTTGATACGAATCGCGCGGTTTCATTACGTGCAAAGGAGTGATGTATGCCGGCAGGAAGATTTCTGGATCTGCAACACATCGTACTGGCCCCTCGGATCAGGACCGAGGAACTGGTCCGGGTCGCGCAGCCGCTGCCCGTGGACCCGCCACCCGCGCCCGATGCGCCTGCACTGCAACTCGTAGCGCCAGTGATTTTCGCACCCACGGTGCTGCGCGCGGACGCGAGCGAATTGATGGTGCACATGCCTGCTGCCAGTCTGCTGTCCACCGACGCGATCAGGATGCGCCCCCGTCTGGACCTGATTCGCCCGGAGTTGTTCCACGACAAATCCGGCCAGGATTTCGAGCGCCGGGATTCCCCGCATCCGATCAGCCCGATGCCGCAGCCCAGCGACACGACATTGTTCGAAGATCCGAACAGCGACGCGCGCTACTGGTTGCCGCGCTACCGTCTGCGCGAACTCAGCCGAGGCCGTTACGACAGCAATGTCGTGGAGGGCGACGATGGCCGCTGGGCGATCAGCCTGGGGCTGGAGGCGTATCCCGCCGCGGAGATCGCCGACGCCGCGCGCACTGCGCAGCCATTGCCGCACCAGCTCGCGGTATCGGTCTCGTATCGACAACCGAACACCACGATCGAACTGCGTCTGGCCATCGACGAGTTGCTGACCGATGCGCGTGGGCCGGTCGCGATCCTGCGGTTGACGCTGGCCCAGCGCGACGAACTGCTCAGCGCGTTCATGTCGCCGGCTGCGGAAGCCAAGCTGTCGATCGTACGCAGCTATACGGTCGCGCTACCCGTCGCCGAGTCCGGCGCGAACCCGCCGCCCAAGCGTAGATTCCAGCTCCACAACCGGGCAGTGATGATGCGCGCACTGGAGGTTGATGACAGAGTACACGTGCCGGTCACAAGTGGGATGGCGATGCGCGCCGATCGGATACGGCGGTTTCCACCGCCCGAAACCGTTCCGGAACCGTCGGCCGCACCGCGTTTTCGCGCTGCGGCGCAGGCGCAGGACGTGTCGATCGCGCTGGTCTTTCCGCCGGCGCTGCATGCCTATCTGTATCCGGGTGGCAGCCCCAGCGCAGGCGGCGCGAGCTGGGATGTGCACAACCTCTCGTATCCGACCGATGGTCGCCCGCGCGAGCACGCCTACTTCCAGAGCACCAGCAATCCCGCGCGCTTCTACTATCTGCCCGACGAGTTCCGTCTGGCGCGAACGACGTCCTCGCCGCATACGCCGGCATTGGCGTTCGTGGTCGATCAAGGCCACGACGCGGGCAAGGTCGAGGTCGAACTGGCCGCCGACGTGCGCCCGGTCACCGACGGCAAGCGCCTGCTCGCCGCGCGTCTGGAATTGAAGAAAAAACTGCCGACCACCGGAGCGGCCACGCCGGCCGAGGTCAGTCTGGAACCGCTGCTCGCCAAAGCCAGCCTGCGTCTGGGACTACCGCGCGGCGGCCGCATGGAAATGACTCAGGTCGATGTCGATATCGATCTGGCGAATGGTTTCCAGCTCAGCGACCGCTTCGCTTTCGACGATTTCCAGGATGTATTCGCGGCCTTGATGGCGAGTCTGTCGCCGAGTCTGCTGCAGGGCAAAGTGCTGGTCTCGACCGGCCTCGGCGGCGATGTGCAAATCCCGGTCAAGCTCAATTTCCACAAGCTGGAAGGCGAAATCTTTCAGTACAGCGAAGCCACCGACCCGGCAACCGGATCGGTATCGGCGACGTTGCGCAACGACACCGGCGGCAAGCTCAGGATCTCGGCCTTGCCGGTCTGGATCAGCCGCGGCGGCATCCTGGCCGAGGCAACACTCGAAGGCATCGATCTGGGGCAACCGGTCGAGATCGAGCCGGATGGCGACATCGCATTCCGGGTGGTGCCGGTCGCGCCCTGGCCGGATGGCGTGGAAGGCCTCTGCGATGCGATCTTCGACACTTCCGGCATCAGCAGCGTTCCCGATTCCGAATCGCTGTTCAAGCAGACGTTCGACAACAGCATCGCGCAGGAGACCTCGCGCGAAATCACCGTGATGACCGATGCCGAGGTGCTGGAAAGCGCGCAGGAACCGGCGAATGCGATCCGCATGATCGTGATCGAATTCCGCGGCAACAAGAGCGTCCGCCTGAGCGCGACCCAGCTGGAGCAGACGATCGAAGTACCGGTGCCGTTGATGGACATCCTGCTCAGGAAAGATACCGAGGGCATGTACAAGTACCGGCAAACGATCATCTACAAATCGGGCCGGCAAGCGGTGGATCCCGCCTGGCGGGAAACCGATCTTG
Source organism: Lysobacteraceae bacterium (assembly GCA_044340325.1). Lineage (GTDB taxonomy): Bacteria > Pseudomonadota > Gammaproteobacteria > Xanthomonadales > Xanthomonadaceae > Lysobacter_I. The sequence goes on along the minus strand of JBIITV010000042.1, from coordinate 19,459 downwards.
CGATGCTGTTCGTGCCGAGCCTTTGAGATGTTCGCTGGCCATCCCGATTGGCACGCGCCCACGCACGTCGCGGGCCGGCAGGCGCTCGCCGTGTTCGAGCAGCCTGGGCGCTTCCGGATCGCGCCGGTGCGGCTCAGCGCGTTCGCGCGCGACCGCGAGCCGCCGCTGCGGCTGGATGTCTATCAACAGGATCGCGGCGCTGCCGGGCTGCAGCGGTTCTCGCTGCTGTCGATCGCCTTCGCTGCGGAATTCGATCTCGACCCGGTCCGCAGCGGGCTGCTCGGCAGCGCGGAACACGTGCATGTGGAGCCGCTCGCGGTGGAGCGCGGCTGGCTGCGCCTGACCTCGGCAAGTGCGCTCGACCTGCCGGAGACGCTGCATGCGCTGCAGGCGCTGGATGCGCTAAACATCGGTTCGCTGGGAATGACCCTGCGCCTGGACAGCACCGCCACCGATCTGTTCATCGCTGCTCTGCAGCGCGGGCTGATGACGATCGGCGCCGATGCCTGGATCAGCGTGCGCGGCGTCGCCGAGCGGATACCGCTGAAGGTCGCATTCGATCCGTCGTCGTTGCTGGGCGCCGTGCGCGCGGCGGCGCAGGGCGGAACCGCGATCGCGCTGGATGCATTGCGCACGCAGATGGCTGCAGCGCCACAGACCTTCGGCTTCGACGGCCTGATCGCACTGTCGCAGGCGCAGCGCACGCAGGCGGCCGACGCGCTGATCGACCGCTGCTGCGCGCGATTCGCCTCGCCACAGCCGGATCTCGGCACAGAGAACGCGGGCGTGCGGATCGTGTTCGATCCCGCGCTGATGCCCGCAGGCACGATTTCCTGGGATTTGTCGGAGCCGGTATTGGCGCCGCGGATACTCGGGCTCGTCGCCGACCCGCTGGGACCACTGCGCGAATTGCCTGCAGCGCAATGGGAAGAAACCGCGATCCGCCGGCATGATGTTCGCGCGCTGCAAAGCGGATGGCATGCCATCGCCGTTACCCAGAACCTGCCGACGCGCCGGATCGGCGTACTGCGCGCGCAGGTCGAGCTGAGCGCGCCGCCGCAGCCGCCGGCGCGCGCCTTCACCGCGAAAGCGACGGTCAGACTCGACAGCACCCGCGAACCCGCGTTCGCCGACCTGCGTCTGTCGCCGGCCGAGCCGCTGAAGTACCGATGGAAAACCTCGCTGTTCGCGCTCGTCGACGGACGCGGCGAACTGATCGAGGGCCCGCAGCGAGACTCGGACCGCGAGCATCTGCTGATCGGTCCCGACGACTTCGGTGTGCGCTTCGTGACCGTCGAAGCGGAGCCCGCATTCCTGCGCGAAGCGCGGATCAAGATCGAATGCTCCGGTCGGCGTGGCGATCGGCCCTGGTCGATCCGCGGCATCATCGACACCGCAGCGCCCGATATCGCACTCGCGATTCCGCGCGATGTGGTCGATGCGCGGATCCACGCGATCGCGCTCGCCCTGGCCGGTGACGCCGAATCCGCGATGGCGCCGGTGCCGGCGTCGAATCTGCGTCTGGATGCCTTCAGTTTCGAAGGCAGCGGCCGTCGCGATCTCGCCATCGAATGCGTCTTCGACGACGACAAGCCTCAGGTACTGATCGAATTGGTCGCCGAAGGTCGCGAGGAAGAGCCCGAGCGCCTGCAATCCGTACGTCTCACTCCGCTGGTCGCCGCCGCACGCGGGTCGTGGGTCGCGTTATCGCCGTTCCGCTCGGGCTATCGCTGGCGATGGCTGGGGCGGGACACGTGGTCGGAGGTTTCGGATCCGGCCATTCCATTGACGCTTCGCAGCAGCGAAGCAAACCAATGAGAGCCCCTGAATGCAGACGATGATCAAAGCATGAAACCCGTGGCCCGGGTCAGTGCGCAGCACGCACCCGGGAGAACGCAAGCAGCGATCTATTTGCGACGGTTCAAGATCAAAAGCCCCGGGTGCGGCCTTTGGCCTTACCCGGGCTACTGGATGTACCGCAGCAACGTTGAAGTATTCGGCGTTGCCCCAACGCAGGAAACAGAACCATGGATCAGATCTTACGCGGCGTGCAGCTGTCGCCGGTCGAAGGCCAGCCGCGCACCTGGGAGTACCGGGCGCTGCAGCCGAATATCGCGCTGACCGAAGACGGTCGTGCGCAATTCACGATGATCGCGGCAGGCAGCATCACCATGCTGTCGCTGACGACGATGTGGGGCGTGAACGCGGAGACCCTGGAAGCGATTCGCGCCGAGCTGGCGGCAGCGAATGGCTGTACCTCCGCGCAGGTCGTGCTGACGCCGTCCAGGATCGAAGCGAATACCGTGGCCCTGCAATTCGGCGATGGCAGCGGCGCATTCGAGACCGTCGCCACAGCGAAATCGTCCGGAGCGCCGCCGTATCACGCGGCTTTCAGTCTGATGCTCGATGCGGCGCAGGCCGAGAAGGCGCGCAATGCGCTGGCCGGAAAAGCCGGCTGGCTCGCGGTGCGCTATGCGCTGACCGGCGGCTATGCCGCACGCGGCGAAACCGCCGCCGCGCGCGACACTTCCGCCAGTATCGATGTCTCACTGCAGTCCGGAGGTGACAGCGCGCGTGCGACCGCCTGCGCGAGCGAAACGATGCGCGCAAACAGCGAACGCAAGCATGACGAGGCGCTCAACGACTTCGCTTTCGCCGATGCCGCAGATTGGGCATTGCCTCGCGGATAACGCAAAGAGCGACGGAAACCGGCAACGGCCGCATCCGCAAACGCAGAATTGACACCGCCATGGAGGCGCGAACGCTTCACGGGCGCGCGTGCGCACAGGCAAGTCCGAATTCCGCGAAGAATTTTCCAGAACGTGTCCGAATTTGATCGATGCACGCGTTCTCTTCTCTGCCAAGACATCACGCTGATACAAACGCAGCAGATTCGCATCAGATGCGAACACGAATCATGCAGCGCCACAACCGATCATCGAAAGGAGCACTACCATGCTGCAACTCGACAATGTCCGCCAACTGCATGGACACCAGATCCATGGCGACCACGCGAACGACCACACGTTCTACATTTTTCCGAACACGCCGAATTTCGCAAAAATGGCGAACGGCAGCCTGGCGATGCGCTTCGTCGAATACGGCCAGCTGCGCGAGGACGGCGGCAAGAAATTCGGCGGATTCGTCGCTTTCGACACCGAGCTGACCGTCGCGCAGGACGTGCAGACGAAGATCGCCGCCGATCTGCAGAAAGAAGTGGATGCGAAATACAAGCCCAGCGGACGGCAGCCGCCGAAAGTGATCCTCGCGCCGCTGAGCTGGACCGACGGCACCGTCGAACTGCTGCTGACCGAAGGCGGCGCCCTGATCGAGAAGATCCGCGGCGCCGGCAAGCCGTCCCTGTACGGCAACAACGTCGCGTCGTTCATGATGGAGCTGTCGGAACTGGGCACCGCCATCTTCAAGGAAACGCTGAGCAAGGGTTCGGCATCGGCGGTGCAGGTGGTCTACAAACTCCATCACTACGTGCGCTTGCCGGAAATGAGCGCATGGGGCACCTGGAACGCGTCCGAGTTCTACAGTTTCTTCCAGGACATCAACACCGAAGACAACTTCTGGAGCGAAGACAGCTATACCGAAGTGGTCAGCTCCAGCCGTTACAAGAACGACGTCACCAAGACCCATTTCGAATTCGTGCAGGCGCCGAACCTCAGCCCCGAGGAAAACGCGAAGCTCGAAGCCGATATCCGCGCGATCATCAACAAGCAGCTCGAAGCGGCCGTGCAGCGCAATCTGCTGAAGGAAATCGCCGATGTCGACCCCAACACCAAGGCGCTGCAAGAAGGCCAGGACATCGAGGACATCAAGCGCACGGTCAACAAGAGCCAGATCGCCAACGTGCGGGTCGAGTGGAGCGAGGCCAAAACGGTCATCACCAACAAGAACCCGCAGGGCATGCTGCCGACCATCACCTCGCTCAAGGGCGGCGACAACAAGCCGCTGAAGTGGGAGGACTATTACAGCAAGATCAGCGTCGACGAATTCCTGAAGACCCTGCAGGTGAATATGCGGGTGAACGCGGACTTCGCCAATCTGCCGATCGACAGCGTCGAGGTCAAGATCAGCTATCCGCACGGTCCCAACGCGAAGACCCGGGAATTCACCTTCACCAAGCCCGACGATGTCGCCAAGTTCGAAGCCTTCGTCGACAAGGGCATCCGCAAGTTCAAGTACTCCTACGCCGTCAATTACAAGGGCAGCAGTTTCGTTCTCAAGTCGGAAGAATTCGAAACCGACGACACCAACCTGACCATCAATGTCGACGATCTGGGCATTCTGGCGGTCGATATCGCCCCCGGCGACATCAACTTCGGCCAGGTCGATCGCGCCCAGATAACCGTGCGCTATGCAGGCGGTGCGCGTCCGTTCGAAGCCAAGTTCAACATGACCAAGGATTCGAACACGTTCAAGATCCGCGAGATCATCCAGAAGCCAAGGACCGGCCCGTTCGAATACCAGGTCGTCTACCAGCTGGCGGACGGACGCGAGATCAAGGGACCCCTGCGCCAGCAGGACGCGAAGGACCTGTACATCGACGACCCCTTCAGCGCGATCAAGACCGTGAGTTTCCGCGCGGTCGGCGATCTGGAGAACGAGATCTCGACGATCACCATCGAAGGCGTCTATGTCGATACCGCCAACAACTATCGCCAGCGCATCACCAAGAATCTGTCCAAGGACAACACCGCCGACGACTGGTCGTTCCCGGTCATCGACGATGCGGTCGGAGAGGTCAGCTATACCGCGACGATCATGTTCAAGAACGGCACCATGAAGGAGATGCCGGAGACCGTGGCGAAGCGCTCGACGATCACGGTCGGCAGCGGCACCGTGGACTTCCTCGAAATCAGCGTGGTCCCCGATCTGCTGGACTGGGACAAGGTCAAACTGGTCAACGTCGCGCTCAAGTACGAAGACAGCGCCAACAGCGTCAAGGAGCGGAGCGAACTGCGCTTCAAGTCCGGCGATGCCGAGAAGACCTGGAAGGTCGCGCTCAAGGACGAGAGCAAGACCGAATATGAAGCGACGATCACCTACTTCCTGATCGACGGCGGACGCAAGGTCGTCGTCGGTCCGACCAGGCAGAGCGATCTCTCCCTGTTCCTCGAAGTTCCGGCCTGACAGGAGATCGCTCATGCTGTTACTCGACAGTCGCTCCCGCGAGATCAATGGCATCTCGGTCTTTCCCGACCATGCCGATCCCGAGCAGTGGTACTACATGCCGTCGTCGCCGCATCTGAGCACGATGCGCGACAGCGCCCTGGGTCTGGATGTGCCGCAGTTCCTGCTGATCGGGTTTCGCGGCGATGCCGGCACCGGCGGATTCCTCAACTTCGACTGCAATCTGGGCATCAGCCAGAAACAGATCGACGATCTGGCGCGCGAGATCGCCAACAGCGAGAACCTGCGCAATGCGCCGAGGATCGCGCCGATTCCGCTGGAGGACGGCACCGTGCGGCTGATGATGCTGGGCAAGTCCAGCGGCGATCCCTCCGCCGCGACCACCACCGGCGGCCAGAACTTCGTATTGAAGATCGACCACCACGCCAAGCCGGCGCTGTACGGCAGCAATCAGGCGGCGTTCTCGGTCAAGCTCGATCAGGACGGCTTCACGGTGATGGAACAGTGTCTGGACGGCGAGATCCTGCCGGTGGCGGTGATCTATTCGCTGGACTTCCTCGGCCTGCGTCCGGCCTACAAGATCAATCTGAAAGTCGATTGGGACCGGGTGCAGAAGCACATGGACGAGTCGTTTTCGGCCGGCTTCATGTTCGTGTCCGCCGAGATCGGCAAGGCCGTGGACGAATTGGTCGACAAGCGCGCGATCGTGCTGGAGTCCGATACCTTCGTGGCCGAAAGCGACGAGACCAAGGGCATCATCGACCGCCGCGACGCCGCGTTGGCGCAGGTGCGGAACATGATCACCGAGGCATTCTTCAACGTCAGCCTGCCGCCGTGGACGCCCGAGAAAAAGCCGGACTGGGAGCGCGCGATGGATGCGGTCGGAAAATTCGCCGCGCAGCAGTCGGCCGCTGCGGCCGGCGGGCCGGCAGCGGGCATGATGCCCAGCTTCAGCTACAAGCGCATGGACTACACGCGCATGGACAAGAAGCAGCTGAACGTCAATTTCTCCGAGCGGGTCGCGGTGAAGAAATCGATCCATCCGCAGGGCCACCTCGCGGCGCTGTTCAAGACCATCCGCGACGGCAACATGCCGATCGACCGCTTCGTCAAGCATGTCAGCCTGGATAACGACTGGTTCAAGAAGCGAAAGGTCAAGGTCGCGACCCGCAACGATCTGCCCGCCGACGATATCGCCAGCATCAATGTCCGCGCCCGCTACGGCGACAAGCCGCAGAACGCGCTGCTGACGCCGGCCGCACTGGAAGCCAACTTCGAATGGCTCAGCCGGATCGAGAACGGCAGCATGAAGCGCGATGTCGAAGTCGACTACGAAATCACCTTCAAGTCGGTGGATACGACCGAGCGGCCGGCGAAGCTCAAATCCACCGCGAAGACCTATGACATCGACAATATCGAAATCACGCCGCGCGATCTGTACGCGCTGACGACGATTCCGGTGCTGGCCGAGAACTTTCCGTGGGACCGCTACACCTCGGTCGAGGTGCATCTGCGCTATACCGACGAGGCCAACAAGATCGCGCAGCGCGACATGGTGCGTCTGACCAAGGAAGCGCCGGCGGCGAACTGGAAGATGTTCGTGCTCGATCCGGAAAAGACCACGTTCGAAGTCAGGAAAGTGTTCCGCGCGGTGGACAACCGCGATATCGAGCATGCGTGGAAACCGAGCGACGACACCCAGGTCACGATACGCAACCCGTTCCCGACCCGGCGCATCGTCCAGGTGGTGCCCAGCGTGGACTGGAGCCAGGTCAAGGAAGCGTTCGTGGACTTCCGTTACGAGGACCCGGGCAACGATGTGCTCGTCGAGCAGTCGATGAGTTTCACCGAAGGCGCGTCCTCGCAGACCTTCTCCGCCGATCTGCGTAATCCGGCGCTGAAATCGGTGTTCTACCGGATCAGCCTGCAGTACAAGGACGGCCGTTTCATCGAGCAGCCCGAGTCGATGACCAATGCCAACCGGATCGCGATCAAGACCGAGACCAAGGGCCATCGCATCGTCACCGTGCGTTCGCCGGCGGATTTCGAGCGGCGCAAATTGCGCAAAGCGACGATCGATCTGCGCTTCGAGGATTTCGCCGCCGGCATCAGCGCGGAAGACCAGTTCGTGTTCGAGAACGGCAAAAGCGCTGCGGAATTCGAATACGACTACATCGATGCCAGCCGGATGCGTTACGAGTACCGGGCAGTGTTCCTGTTCGAGAACGGACTGACCAAGACCGTCAACTGGACCGCAGCTGCGGCGACCGATCTGACCGTGAAAATTCCGGGTTAAGGGGAAATCTCCATGCTGCAGCTCGATGCCCGCACCATGACCATCGAAGGCGTGACCGTGTTCCGCGATCATGCCGATAATTCGCAATTCTGGTATCTGCCAGGCCCGGTCGCGCTGGCGCGACGCGAGGCCGATCAACGCTCGAAGTTCACGTATCTCAAGTACAAGACCGTGCCCGGTGCCGCCAAGCGCGGCGGCGGCTATCTGATGATCGAAGTGAATCTGCGTCTGGACTCGGATCTGGAGCGTCGCGTCCTGGAGCGTCTGGCGTCGATCAGCCGCGGCCGGCCCAAACTCGCGCCGGTGCCCTTCGACGATGGCAGCGTGTCCTGCGTCGCGCTCAATCTGCAGGGCGCGGGCGGCACGCGCGCCGCGGCAGGGCCGGAAGGTTCCTTCAGTGCGGTGGAGACGATTCTGGGCGCCGCCAAGCCCTCGCTGGCGGGCGAGAACAACGCAGTCTTCAGCCTTGAACTGTCCGCAGAAGGCGCAACCATCCTGGAGAAGGCGTTCAAGGACGGCACCACGCCGATCGGGGTGATCTACGACCTCAAGTACACCGGCCTGCGCCCGGCGTTCAACGTCAAGATCACCGCGAATTTCACCCAGATCTTCACCCATTTCAGCACCTCGGCCGACGGCCAGCGCGGATTCACCCGCGCGGGCATCGACGTGGGCTTCGAAAGTCTGGTCCGCAACGGCGCGATCAAGATAGACGTTGCGGACATGACCGGCACCGCCGAGAACGAAACCCGGGTCAAGGAAGCGCTGGATTTCTTCAAGGCGCAGGTATTGAACACGTGGTTCACGCCGGCGATGACGCCGGGAACGCTGGCCGCGACCGCAGCGAGCGCCGCCTCGCTCGACCAGGTCCGCGCGCTCGGCGTGCAACTGCGCCCACCGCAGCCGCCCGCGCCGCCGCGTCCCGCCGATACGCCCGCCGCAGCCGACCCGCCGGATCACGGCCCGAGCCCGACCGCCGGCAGCGGTAATGGCGATGCCGAAACCGGCGTGCCTGCCAGCCCGGCCACCGGCACGCCCGGCGCGAGCCCGACCGAAGGTTCGGGTGAGCCGGCGATTGCGGCGCCAGCGCCGGCGAGCGGTACGGTCGGCGTCGCCGCCAGTCGCGATCGCGATGGCGCGGCCACGCGCGCGGCTGCGGATCCGCCCGCCGCCGGCAATGCCCGTGCGGACGACACGGTCGCGTCGTTCCGGTTGAAAACGATCCGCCAGGAAGAGCGCCGCACCGCGACGTTCGAATACAACCGCTCCGAGGCGCAGCAGCGCACCTATGCGCCACAGGGATTCATCGGCCTGCTCGCGCGCGATCTGAACCGGCCGCCGTATTTCGTCGAGATCGATCTCGACGATCCGTTCTTCCGCACCTTCAAGATCGAGGCGAAGACGCCGTTCGACTACGAGAGCATCGGCCTGAAGGAAGCGCATCTGCAGCTCGATTACGGCCCGATCAACGACCCCGGAAATCATCGGCGCCAGGATTTCGTGTTCACGGCCGAAGACCGCGGGCCGAAGACCGTCGACTTCGCGGTGAATCTGCGCAAGGACCGCACCTACGGCTACCAGGCGCAGTTCCATTTCGATCCGGCAAGCGGTTGGGACGGCGACAGGTTCTCCTACGATCAACCGCGCGTCGCCGCTACCGACGATCGCACCCTGATCCTCAACCCGATGGATGCGATCGGCTTCATGTCGCTGCGGATCGAGCCGGGCCGGATCGATCCGGGCGTGGTCGACTTCATCGATGTCGAACTCGGCTATCAGGACCCGGCGGGCTGGACACGCGAGAAGACCGTGCGCATCGATCCCGACACGCCGGTCGCAGCGGATTGGAAGCTACGCGTATCGCTGTCCTCGCCGCGTCGCTACACCTACACGGTCAAGCATCATCTGAAGGACGGCAGCGTGCGCGCCAATCCGCCGGTGACGACCAGGGCGACGTCGATCGTGATCGACGACCCGTTCCCGGGCGCGGTGGATATCACCATTTTCCCGACCCTGGATTTCGGTGCGCTGCGCGCGGCGATGCTCGACGTGCACTACGAAGATGCCGCGCATCAGTACCTGCGTCAGCAACGCGTGCGGCTGACCGCAGACACCACCGAAGCCACGGTGCGTTTTTCAACGCCGGATCCGAAGCTCAAACGCTATCGCTATCAGTTGACGCTGGTGCGGGCGGACGGCCGTACCGAGCGCCAACCGGCGGTCGAAACCGAAGACGACATCATCAGCATCCTTGCGTGACCCGCGCCTCGCGATCACTCCCGCGTCCGTGTCCGCCGCCAACATATTTCCTGGAGCATTACCATGACAAAACGTGCCGTCATCGTCGGCGTCAACGACTACTCCGTGCAGGGCTACAACAGTCTTCGCTACTGCGTCCCGGATGCGGCGTCGATCTATCACATGCTGCGCGACGCCTTCGGCTTCGATCCGCAGGACATGTTCTATCTGGCCGACAGTAAAGCGACATCGTCGCGCATCCGCCAATGTCTGCGCTACTGCCTGACCCAGTCGCAGCCGGGCGACGTGGTGTGTTTCTACTACGCCGGACACGGCGCCCGCACCGCGAATCCCAGCGATCCCACCCAGATGTTCGAAACCATCATCCCCTACTCCGGGCAGCACATCAGCGATCACGAGATCTTCTCGCTGGCCGATTCGCTGGAACAGTCGGTGGTGAACTTCACTCTGATCCTCGACAGCTGTCATTCCGGCGGCATGCACGACGAAAGCGAGCGCGCCCGCCGCTCGCGCTCGCCGCAGTTCTCTGCGGACCTGGTGCGCCAGCTGGCGCAGTGCCGCACGCTGTTTCCCTGCGGTATCTGTCTGCCGCCGGCCAACCGCTCGGTGCTGACCGGCAACATCCGCAACGCCACCGCGCGCAATACCGGTGTAGTCGTGGAAGAGGACACCACCCGGCGGCTGGTGCAGCAGTCGAAGTCGACCCTGATCGCCGCCAGCAGCGCCGCCCAGACCTCGCAGGAGCACGAAGCCATCGGACATGGCTTCCTGACAAAATCTTTCCTCGACCTGGTCAACTCGAGCAACTTCAGCATCGACCACCACGACCTGATCGACGATCTTTCGCGCCGCGTGGGCGCCTTCATGAGCAGTCACTTCCCCGGCGAATCGCAGACACCACAGCTGCGCGGCCAGGCCAATCGCATGCAGGCGGAATTCCTGACCGGTTGGAACGATTCCCGCTGAGGCTCACGATCCCGTTCGAGTAATCGATAGCGGTTTCGTGAAGCGATCCGCCGCCTGCTTTAAGGCTGATCACAAGGCAGATCACAAGGCGGATCACAGGGCGGATGACACCCCTTCAAGCAGCACCGCAATGCGCCGTCGGCGCGCAAGGAACACGACATGCTGAGTCTGGAAAAACCACTGACGATCGACGGCCTCACCGTCTTCCGCGATCACGCCGATCCAAATCAATTCTGGTATCTGCCCGGGCCGGTATCGCTGGCACGGCGCAGCGACAATGAGGATCTCGCCGAATTCACCTTCCTCAAGTACAAGGCGGCCACCGTCGATGTCGCCAGGAAGGGCGGCGGCTTCGTCATGTTCAAGGCGACGCTGAAACTGACCAGCCAGCTGGAATCGCGGATCATCGGCCGTTTGAACGCCGAGCCGGGCGTGACCCCGCCGGTGCGTCTGGCCGCAGCGCCGTTCGAGGAAGGTACGGTGCAATGCATCGCCCTCAACGTACAGGGCGCCGGCGGCACCGCCGCGACGCCCGCGCCGGAAGGCGCGTTCAACGCGGTCGAACAGATCCTCGGCGCGACGATCCCGTCGATGGACAGCGAGAACGGGGCCGCCTTCAGTCTGAGCCTGTCGCAGGAAGGCGCGACCATCCTCGAACAGGCGATGAGTGAAGGGATGGCGCCGATCGGCGTGATCTACAACATGAAATATCTGGCGATGCGTCCGGCGATCGACGTCGAGATCACCGCCGACTTCGAGCGCATCTTCAACCATTTCAGCGTCAGTCTCGAAGCACAGTACATGTTCCTGCGCGGCGGGATCGAAGCGGCATTCGAATCGCTGGTGCAGACCGGCGCGATCGTGATCAAGGTATTGACCTTCACCGACGAGGCCGATGAGCGCGAGCAGGAGAAATGGGCGCTGGATTTCTTCAAGGAGGATCTGCTCTCCAAGTGGTTCGAACCGACGTTGACGCCGGGCCAGACCGCAGCCGATGTGGCTGCAGCGGATCCGCTCAGCGAAGTGATAGCGACCGGGCGCGATCTGCTGCGCGATGCCACCCGCGGCGGCACCAATCCCACCGGCACTGGCACGACCACCACCACGACCACGCCGACCACCAACACCCCGACCGGGCCGGGCACCGAGCAGATCCAGCCTGCAGCGCTGACCGTGGAAGAGCAGCAACCCACGCCATTGCCGTCGGGGTTGTCGGTGACGCACGTGCCGGCGACGTCCGGCGCAGGCGCGACCGTGCGCGTGGAAGGTCAGCCGGTGACGCCGGACTCGGCCGGGCGGATCACGCTCACCGTCAATCCGGCGGCGCAGAAGCGCATCGAAGTGGAGTGGCCGGCGCAGACCGAAGAGCAGACCTTCGGCCTGTTCTTCGATTTCGATAAACCCGCAGCGGCCGGATGGCGAGTCCAACCGCCGTCGGCCGAGTACCGTGCCTACGTCGAAAACACCACTAGCGATCCGCGATTCCGAGATGCCTCCGGCACGCTGCGGATCGAAGGCGACGGCAACTGGACCGGCCCGGAACGCGGCGCCGACCGCCTGCGCGCATGGCTCCAGAGCCTGCCGGCACCGCGCAACGTGCGGGTCGAAGCCTATGCCAGTCACGAGCACGTCAGCGGTGCCAGTGAATCCAATCGCAATGCGCACAACCTGCCGCTGTCGACGCGGCGCAGAGAGGTGGCGCTGGCGATCGTGCAGCGCGCAGGCGGCACGGTCACCGGCGGTATCGCGCACGGCGATTCACCCGCATCCAACCGCCCGGGTTCGCATTCGGCGATGGGCGGCGACCCCGACAATCGCGTGGCGCACATCATCGGTCAACGTGCCGGCACCGCGCCCTCACGCTGGCGGGGCACCCTGCGCCGTCCGGCGTCGATCGTGATCCCGCCGCAGCCGCAGCCTCAGCCTCAGCCTCAGCCGCAACCACAACCGCAACCTCAACCTCAACCTCAACCTCAACCGCAGCCGCGCCCTGCGCCGCCGAGTGCCGGCGGTTCGCCTGTGGTCGCCTCGCTGAAATTGAAGTTCGTCCACCAGGAAGAGCGCAAGAAACTCACGCTGCGCTACAACCGCGCCGAAGCGACGCGCCGCACCTACGCGCCGCAGGGCTTCTTCGGATTGATGCTGGGCGATCTGCGCAACAAGGCGAAGTACTTCAAGGAAATCGATCTGGACGACCCGTTCTTCCGCGAGTTCAAAGTCGAAGCCAGCATTCCGATGGCGTTCGAGCCCATCGGCCTGCTGTCGGCGCAGGTCGCGCTGGATTACGGCGACCCGGCGAAGCCGCAGGACCACAAGCACGCCGACTTCGTGTTCGTCCCGGGCGACACCGCGCCGAAGACGTTCAAGGTGTTCATGAATTCGACCCGCGATATCGATTACGACGCAGGCTATCAATACCATTTCGACCCGCAGTCGACGTGGGCCGCCGATCGCAGCTCCTACGAGATTCCCGCCGAATCGACGGTCGACCGTACATTGTTCGTGAATCCCTACGAACACATCGAGTTCCGCGAAATCACCGCGACCCCGGGCGATATCGACTGGGAAATCGTCGATACGATCGAAGTGCGCCTGCAGGCACGCGGTTACAGTCAACCCGAACCGCGCGCGGCCCTGCTGCTCACCCGCGACAGCGGCCCGCTCACCTGGCGTCTGCGCGGCGCGAAGCCTGCGCCCGCGAATCGCGGCGTGACCTATCAGCTGGTGCAACGGCTCAAGGACGGCACCAGCGAGCGTACCGATCCGGCCGATGTGGATATTCCGCAGATCATCGTGCACGACCTGTTCCAGGATGCGTTGGATCTGGAATTCATTCCGCTGTTCGATCCGGCCAACGTCACCCGGGTGTTCATCGATATCGAATATCGCGATCCGGCCAACGCCTACGAGCGCGACGAGCGGCTGGAGATCGCCGGGACCGCGACCGAGCCGGTGAAATTGAGGATCGCATTGCGCGACAAGCAGCAAAGGACCTTCCGCTGCCGCTTCACCTTCGTCGGTCCCAACGGCAGCTTCGACCGGCGGCCGTGGGTGCAGACCGAAGAAGAGCTGCAGCCGGTGCAATGAACACGCATGCAATACAGGCAGGGATCGCCATGCATCCCGAGCCAACCGCACGGCAGCCGCTGCGTGCGCCGGCTGCGGTGCTGGACACGCTGTCGCGGTTGCGCGGCGTTGTTCCGGATGCTGCCAACGAGGCGACCGCATGGCTGGAGCGCGTGCTCGCTCCATTGTCTGCCTCGCAATGGCCGGACGCGGCGTGGCGTTTCAGCCGCCTGACCAATACCGGGATGCCGGTCGAATTCGCCTGGTCCTCGCGCGAAACCGCAGTGCGCTGGACGGCCGAAGTCGCGGCGCCGGAAACGGCGGACGCGGAACGGCTCGCGCTGGCCGCCGCACGGCTCGACTGGGCACTCGATCTGCAGCCATGGCTGGGCATGCAGCGATCGAAAAAATTGAAATACGGCGCATGGATCGGTGCGCGCCATAGTCCGGCGAACGCACACAAACCGGTATCGACCAAACTTTACGTCGAAGTGCCATCGGGCGCGATGCTGACCGGACGCGACGCGCATCCGCTGCTGCGATCGGAAGCATTGCTCTGGCGGATGATCGGACTGAACGCCGATGGCAGCCGCGAATACTACGCACGCGGCCCGGAGCTGGATCTGCAGTGCATCGGTGCGATGGCCGAGACCGTCTGCGGCGATGGCCGGGCGCTGACCGACCTGGCGAAGCGCCTGACCGGTGGTCACGATCTGCCGAGGCCGTCGGGCGTCAGTCTGACGCTCGCGGCCGACGATACACCGCTGGCATTGACCTGGTTCACCTTCGCCAAGGCGATTTTTCGCGATGATGCCGCTGTCTCGGCCTGGCTTCGCAATCAAACCGAGGGGGCGCCGGCACAGGTCTACGCAGCGTTGGCGGCCGGTGCTTCCGACGATCACTGGCGACACGGCATGATCGGTGCCGGCATCGATGCGCATGGCGCGAGTTGGCTGCAATGCGGCCTGCGTCCGAGTTGAATACGAGCGCGGGTGCGCACATCAGCCTCCACGATGCCGGTACAGACGATCCGATGCTCGCGGGCTTCGTCGCCAGTTGCATGGAAGCCGCTGGGCAGCGTCTCGACGACTACAACGGCTTCGTGACCGCACTGGCGGTACGCGCATTGCGCACGCGAGGCGCCGAGATTCCCGCTGCGATACTCGACGCATTGGAGCGCTGCCGATCACCGAACGCAGGCTATGGTTTCTGGGCGCCCTGTGCGCGCCCGGAGTGGGCGCCGCGATTGCCCGACGACGCCGACGACACCGCGATCATGACTCTGGAACTGCACGCCGCCGGACGACTGTCACGGGAAGAAGCGCGCCGTATCGCGTGCCTGTCGATCGGCCGGCACCGCATCGCGCAGTTGCCTGTGCTGCGCCCGCCGTGGCTGCGGACCGGCGTGTTCTCCACTTGGCATCGGCGCGGCATCGCGCTCGACCTGATCGACTGCACCGCGACCGCGAACGCGCTGGCCGCATTCGCGGCGCTCGATCTGCATGAGATTCCCGGCGTGCGCGCATCGACGGCGATGCTGCGCGATGCGGTGGCCTGGGCCGGCGACGACGGGACGCGCGCCTGCAGCCTGTCGCCGTTCTATCCCGAGCCTGCGGAATTCGTCCTCGCGCTGCGGCATGCGGTCGAGGCGGGCGCCGAAGCCCTGGCACCGGTTTATGCCGCTGCAGCGCAGACATCGTGGGGCCGCGATGCCGATACGCGCGTTGCGCACGACGACCATCGCGTGTGTTCAAGTCCCTATGGCTCTGCGGTCTGGCGATCGCCGGCATTGGCGCGCATCCGCGCAGGCGCGATGCGGTCTACCGATTACGCATGACAGGCGGCAACGGTTCGACCATTGCTGTCGAACCGCAAGACGAACGATGATCGATGGCTGTCAGGAGCTCGTGCTGTCAGGAGCTCGGCGAATCGGAATCGCGATCTTCGGCTACAAGGCATCCCCATCCATCTCGCCGGTGCGGATGCGCACCACGCGCTCAAGATCCCAGACGAAAATCTTGCCGTCGCCGATCTTGCCGGTGCCCGCCGCTTTCATGATCGCTTCGACGACGGTGTCGACCTGCTCGTCGACCACCGCCACTTCGAGTTTGATCTTGGGCAGGAAATCGACCACGTACTCGGCACCGCGATACAGCTCGGTGTGGCCCTTCTGGCGGCCGAAGCCCTTGACCTCGGTGGCGGTGATGCCGGCGACTCCGGCCTCGGCCAGCGCCTCGCGCACATCATCGAGTTTGAACGGCTTGATGATGGCCATCACCATCTTCATGACGGGGCTCCAGAGTGCGGCGTGAATGACGTAGAGGACAGAGCCGGAATCAAGCCGACCCTTGGTGAAGCTGGCACCTGTGCGCAAGCGTATCGTATGCGCGCTGGCGCCGCCACGGCGTGAGGTGGGACGGCATGGGGTAGGACGGCATGGGGTCGACTGGAATTGTCATGCCTTGCTGCTTGGCCATGCAATCTGCACCTTGCGATGCTTCATGACACAGTCGCGAAGATACAAATTGATCAGGCTTTGATACGGGACGCCAGCCTCATTGGCCATGTCCTTGAAGTAATCCAGCACGTCCTCGGACAGACGCATGGAAACCGGCTTCTTCAGCTTGGCGGCATAGGGATTCTTTCGGGATTTCATTTTTGAGAGATCGTATTCGGATTTCATGGCGGCTGTTGTCCGTAGAAGGAACTTTCTTGTCTTGTGGCTTTTCGCGCTGAAATGATCCGGATAACCCCGCCGCTGTCGCGTTCGCAGTGGCATACGAGGAGAAGATGAGCGCCGCTGCTCATGCCGAGCATGAGAAATCGCTGTTCGTCAGAAGCCTGAGATTCATCGTAGAACTGGATTGCGAAATCATCATAGAAGACAGACTGGGCTTCCTCGAAGGAGACGCCATGCTTCCTGAGGTTCGAGGCGGCTTTGGCTGGATCCCAATCGAATCTGATTATCTGTACATTGTATGGACGACGATTGCTTCCGCAAGGATAGCGCAGGGTAGGTATTTTCCGACGCCTGAATGCGGCATTGCCCGATGGCGCCGCAACACCGGCAGCGGGATGCTGGCGACCACGCTACAATCCCACAGGACATGCCCATGATCGACCTCAGCCAGATCGACGACCTCGCCCGCCGCCTCAGCGGCCTGGTGCCCCCCGCGCTGCGCGAGGGCCGGGACGAGATGCAGGACAACTTCAAGGCCGCGCTGCAGGCCGGCCTGGCCAGACTCGATCTGGTCACCCGCGAAGAGTTCGACGTGCAGCGTGCAGTCCTCACCCGCACCCGCGAACAGCTGGACAGCCTGCGCAGCCTGGTCGAGCAACTGGAAGCCCAGCTCGCCCAGCGCGACGACACCCGCAACACCCCGCCGCCCCAAGCCTGAGGGCCGCCACCATGACCCTTGCGCTCGTGCACACCCGTGCACGCACCGGCGTGCGCGCGCCCGCCGTGAAAGTCGAAGTCTTCCTCGCCGGCGGATTGCCGCGCATGTCCATCGTCGGCCTGCCCGAAGCCGCCGTCCGCGAAGCCAAGGACCGCGTCCGTGCCGCGATCCAGTGCGCGCAGTACGACTTCCCCACCCGCGTCATCACCGTGAATCTCGCGCCTGCGGATCTGCCGAAGGACGGCGGTCGTTTCGATCTGCCGATCGCGCTGGGCATCCTCGCCGCCAGCGGTCAGATTCCGCTGCAGGCCTTGAACGAATACGAATTCCTCGGCGAACTCGGCCTCACCGGCGAACTGCGCTGCATCGATGGCGTGCTGCCGGCCGCGCTGGCCGCCGCCGAGCAGGGCCGCAAGCTGATCGTGCCCGTCTTCAACGGCGCCGAGGCAGCGCTCGCGTCCGAAGTCGAGGCCTACACCGCACGCACGCTGCTGGAAGTCTGCGGTCATCTGTGCGGACACCGGCCGCTGCCGGCAGCGATCGCACCGGCCAGCGCCTACGACTACGGCCCCGATCTGCGCGACGTGCGCGGACAGACGCGGGCACGGCGCGCACTCGAGATCGCCGCCGCCGGCAGCCACCACCTGCTGCTGGTCGGGCCGCCCGGCTGCGGCAAGACCCTCCTCGCCTCGCGCCTGCCCGGCCTGTTGCCGGAAGCCAGCGAAGCCGACGCACTGGAAACCGCCGCCATCGCATCGATCAGCGGACGCGGCCTCGACCCCACGCGCTGGCGCACGCGACCCTTCCGCAGCCCGCACCACACGGCCAGCGCGGTGGCGCTGGTCGGTGGCGGTGCAGAGCCGCGTCCCGGCGAAATCTCGCTCGCGCACAACGGCGTTCTGTTTCTCGACGAATTGCCGGAGTGGGATCGTCGTGCACTCGAAGTGCTGCGCGAACCGTTGGAATCCGGCGTAGTCACCATTTCACGCGCCGCGCGGCAGAGCGAGTTTCCCGCCCGTTTTCAGCTGGTTGCGGCGATGAATCCTTGCCCCTGCGGCTGGGCCGGCGATCCTTCGGGGCGATGTCGCTGTCATCCCGAAGCGATCCAACGTTATCGCGCAAAAATTTCAGGGCCGCTGCTCGAACGCATCGATCTGCATGTGGAAGTTCCGCGTCTGCCTCCCGCCGAACTGCGCCCCGATGCGCCGCCGGGCGAACCCAGCGATGTGGTTCGTGCACGTGTAATTCGTGCGCGCGAGATACAGAGGCAACGCGCTGGACGATGCAACGCGCATCTGGATCAATCGCAAACTAATACGATGTGTAGACTCACATCCAACGATCAGGCGATGCTCGAAAATGCAATCGATCAACTGCAACTCTCAGCGCGTTCGATGCATCGCATTCTTCGGGTCGCCCGCACGATCGCTGATCTTGCTAGTTGCGCCGAAATTCTTAACCCACATGTGGCGGAAGCTATAGGCTATCGGCGTATGGAGCGAGTGGCGGCGTCGCGAGCGACGTGAGATCACCGGGCAGCCTTCAGCCCATCATCGCGACTGGAGAAAGGCAATACTGACCCCAGTTTTCGGCGAACCAAACAGCAAGGGATTCAGCACATTCAGTTAGGAAAATTACCTCAGCGAAGAATCAGTGCCCTTCCCTGTATTCTCACGTTCATCTTTAATATCCTTACCATCCGTCGAAACTGTAGCTTTGTCTATGGCGTCTGTGCCGTCCGTCGAAGCTGTCGATTTGTCTATGTCGTCTGTTAAGTAGTGATCAAGGTAGTAATAAGCAATGATCAAGGCAGCCGTAGACAGAGGAACTCCAGTAATTGAACTTGAAAGAGCATCGAGTACGAGCGCCGCAATGGCCTGACCATCTCGCTGCTTCTTTCCATATGCAAGTCGATGAATCGCCGGATTTGATCGAATAGCTTCGCGAATTTTAAATCTATTTTGATCGAACCAACGATCAACAGTTGCTCGCAATTCATTTGGCGTTGGCGGTTTAACAGAAAAAGTGCCGGTGCTTTGCCTTAATTCAAGACCGAATTTCGATACGAGATCTTCTAAAAGGAGCGCATCAGAATTGGAAATTTTCATATAAATCCATTTAGTTAGTGAGTCTTCTTAAATGCTTTTGATGAGTTCAACTAAACTGCCAACCAGTCCTAAGGCTAGCATAATGGAGTAATAGCGATTTCATAGATTTCATGATCTTTTTGTACTTTTCTTGCGATGAGGTAGAAATACATTTTTCGTCCTCAAATACTCCATCCCAAAAATATTTGCGAAGGGATGAAGCCCCCTTTGATGCTTGATATGAC
>JBIITV010000159.1:0-9475 GCA_044340325.1 Lysobacteraceae bacterium | reverse complement strand
CCAGCTGGACGTGGCGGACACGCTCGACAACCGCCGTCGTCTTGCCGATGAAAGCTTCGACAGCGGCGATTACCAGCAGGCGGCGGAGCTTTACCGTTCCGGCATGCGCGGCCTGTATGCGACCGACCCGCTGCTCATGCTCGGCTTGGCACGGTCGCAGTTCGCCATGAATCTCAATACAGAGGCACGACAGACACTGGAAGCGCTGATCGCCGCCAACCCGGATTTCCGCTCCAGCGACGGCCATCTGCTCTACGCGCGCTGCCTGGAAGCACTGGGCGACATTCCTGCTGCCATCCACGAATACGAGGCCCTCGTGGAAGGCTTCACCGGCGAGGAAGCGCGCGTGCGTTTCGGGCTGTTGCTCAAGCGCGAAGGCCGGTCGGCGCAGGCCAACGACGTGTTCGGCACGGTGCTCAAACGTTCGCGGGCGGCACCGAAGTATTACCAGCGCGAACAGCGGGAATGGATCGACATCGCGACCCGCGAAACCGCCAGTTCGAACTGAACGCCGAAGGGCGAATAGAGACAACCGACGCCTCACACAAGGCACCGCAGCGTTAGCATGGTGCGATGTCACCCGCACCCCTACCCGGCTGGATCGTCCCGGATTCAATCATCCAGAATTGGATCGCCCCGGAAAGGTCGACGGCCTTGCTCGTCGGCTACAGTGGGGGCTTGGATTCGACCGTATTGCTGCACGTGCTGGCCAACGACAACGCCATCCGCAGGCGTGGATTGCGCGCACTGCATGTCCATCATGGCCTGCACCCCGATGCCGATACCTGGGCAGCGCACTGCCTTGAGGTCTGCACAGTCCTGGGCATCGAATGCGACATCGCCCGGGTCACGGTTGGACAGCTAAGCGGCCTGGGTACGGAGGCAGCAGCGCGGCAGGCGCGTCAGTCCGCCTTCATCAATTCACTGCGCGCAGGAGAAACCCTGGCGCTGGCACAGCATCGCAACGATCAGGCCGAGACCTTCTTGCTGCGTGCGCTGCGCGCGTCCGGTCCCGACGGTCTGGCCTCGATGCGCTCCTGGCGACGCTTCGGCAATGGCTGGCTCTGGCGTCCACTGCTTGATACGCCGCATGCGGCGCTGATCGCCTGTGCACGAGCTCAGGGGCTGGGCTGGATCGAAGACCCGAGCAACGCCGAGACCGCTTTCGATCGCAATTTCCTGCGACACCGGGTGTTGCCCTTGCTCCGCGAGCGCTGGCCGCAGGTCGACGCCGCCTTCGCCCGAGCCGCATCGCTGGCCGCCGAAAGCAGCGACCTTCTGGGCGAACGCGATGCGCAGACGCTGGCGGATGCGCAGACGCTGGCGATGGTGCGCGACGAAAACTGCACCTGCCTGTCGGTGCAGGCCCTGGACGCACTCTCCGCTGCACAGCGCGCACGAACATTGCGACGCTGGGTCGCGACACTCGGTTGGCCGCCGCTGCCGGCCGAGGGCGTCGTTCGGATCGAAAGGGACCTGCTCGGCACCGACACCGATCGCCCAGCCCGTGATCGCATGCCGAGTTTCGCGTGGCAGGGCGTCGAGATCCGGCGCTGGCGGGACGGCCTGTACGCGCTCGATATCGGCCGCGAACTCAATGCGGACTGGTCCTGCATTTGGGATGGGCGCGACCCGCTCGCATTGCCGAACGGCGATACGCTGCAGTTGATCGGCGCGTCGGGATTTCCCTCACCTTTGCAGGCACATGCGCGGCGCGGCGGCGAACGCATCCTGCTGTCCGACCGGGGCGAGCACCATCGCACGCTGAAACATGTCCTGCAGGCACTCGATGTTCCGCCGTGGGAGCGCGCGCGGATGCCGCTGCTCAGCACCGGCGCCAACGGCATTCTGCTCGCCGCCGGGGACCGCATCCGTTCGGCGGGCTTCGACCACTGGATGCAATCGCAGGCGGCGCGCCTGTTGTGGACGCGCGCATGAGCGCAGATGCGACATTCGCCCCTGTCGGCTGAAACCTCGAACGCTTACACTCGCGCCATGGCCCGAAAGACCTCATCCGATACCGCTGCGGAAGCCGCCCCGGCCGCTTCGCCCGTCGCCGACTTCGAACAGTCCCTCGACGCACTCGAGCACCTGGTCGAAAAGATGGAACAGGGGCAGATGAGCCTGGAAGATTCGCTCGCCGCCTACGAACGTGGCGTCGGTCTCTACCGCCGCTGCCAACAGGCCCTGGAACAGGCGGAGCTGCGGGTACGATTGCTCAG
This sequence comes from Lysobacteraceae bacterium, assembly GCA_044340325.1. GTDB lineage: Bacteria > Pseudomonadota > Gammaproteobacteria > Xanthomonadales > Xanthomonadaceae > Lysobacter_I. Next base: position 7,253 of record JBIITV010000159.1, on the reverse strand, counting down.
CGACCCCGAGCAACCCGATACCGCCGAACCCTTCGGCGACAGCCACGGCGACAATGGTTGATCCTCGCTCTGTACATGCACGCTCTGTACATGCACGCTCTATAGATGCGCGCCCGGCAGATCCGCATCTCTCAGACCCACACCTGGCGAATGCCGCCTCGAGGTTTTCGAACTGGCGGCAGCGCGTCGATACGGCGCTCGAATACGCACTGCGCCATCGCACTCTGCCCGACTCCAGGCTTCAGGCCGCCATGCGCCATGCGGTGCTGCTCGGCGGCAAGCGCATGCGACCGCTGCTGGTCTACGCGACCGGCGATCTGCTGGGCATCGGCGACGACGCGCTCGACGCCCCCGCATCCGCCGTCGAACTGATCCACGCCTACTCGCTCGTGCATGACGATCTGCCGGCGATGGACGACGATGCCTTGCGTCGCGGCCAGCCCACGCTGCATGTGGCCTTCGACGAAGCCGCCGCCATTCTCGCCGGCGATGCCCTGCAGTCGCTGGCGTTCCATCAACTCGCCGACGCGCCGCTGCCGGCAGATGCGCGCATCGCGATGGTGCGCGAACTCGCCGCCGCCAGCGGCGCTGGCGGAATGTGCGGCGGCCAGGCCCTCGATATCGATGCCACCGGCCGCAGCGGCGATGTCTCGCTGGAGGCGCTGCAACGGCTCCACGCACTGAAAACCGGGGCACTGCTGCGATGCGCAGTACGTCTGGGCACGATCGCGGGCCATGCCGACGACAGCGCCCGCGCCGCTCTGGACCGCTATGCCGACGCACTCGGGCTGGCGTTCCAGATCCGCGACGACCTGCTCGACATCGAAAGCGACAGTGCGACGCTGGGCAAGACCGCCGGCAAGGATCTGGCCCAGAACAAGGCGACTTTTCCGGCGCTGATGGGGGTCGATGCCTCGCGCGCGAAGCTCCGGGAACTGTCCGATGTCATGGCGGCGGCACTGACGGCGTTCGGCGATTCCGCCGCGCTGCTGGCCACGCTCGCACGACAGGTCGTCGAACGCGACCGGTGACGTGGACGTCCGGCGCTGCGGAGCGGGGGCGCCGCTCCGCAGGTGCCGGTACCAGAACAGCGTGATCAGAACAGCATGATCAGAGCCGCGTGATCAGAACAGACGGATGGTCAGCGGATAGCGATAGATCTCGCCGTCGTAGGCTTTGACCGTGGCGACGATGGTGAATACGACCCAGGCGATCGCAAGGCAGATCCACAGCGGAACCGCGATCAGCAGACCGAGGCCCAGCGTGAAAACCACCAGCACGACGCTGGCGACCGCGTACAGGAACATGCTGAAGTTGAAGTTCAGCGCTTCCTTGGCATGCCCGGCGGCGAAGCTGTAGCGGTCGCGGACCAGCAGCCAGACCAGCAGCGCGGCCGCAGCGCCTGCGATACCGGCGAACCAGGAGGTTGCGCACGCGGCGATCAGCGCGGAAAGATGCGCGCCGGCGGCCCAGTTGCGATCAGTGGATGCGGTGTCGGCGGTCTGTGACGCAGAGTCATCGACGCTGTGCAGGATGTCGTTCATGGCCTTGTTCCTCCCAAAGCTGACCTTTGGAATGCGCGTCCGGAACCGTCCGGCGCATGTACAAGATGAGGCTTGCGGCGACGCATGCAAGCCAACGAAAGACATATGCCCGCCTGTCTCGAAGGCGTCGCAAGCGGGCTTCAGCTGCGGAGCAGTTCTTCCAGCGGCCGCACGCTGCGGCTATCGGGGAAAATCCGCGTTTCCAGCGCCGTCTCGGGCACCGCCAGATGACCGGCGAGCAGTCCCTTGAACAGCGCGCGCATGTCGGTGGTCGGGCGCAGGTCGCGGCCTTCGTGCAAGGCGCCGGCCGAGAGCCCCGGCCAGTCGCCGCCGATACGCCCACCGCGCACCGCGCCGCCCGCCAGCAGCGAAACGCCGCCGACCCCATGGTCGGTGCCGGCACTGCCGTTGGTCGCCACGGTACGGCCGAATTCGGTGACCACGACCACAACGGTGCGGCTCCAGTCGTCGGCGAGGCCTTCGCGGATGGCGCGCAGGCCGGCATCGAGTTCGGCGAGTTTTCGATCGAGCGCGAGCTGCTGGCCGCGATGCGTATCCCAACCGCTGTCCTCGACAAAGGCGACGCGTGCGGCATCGGGGCCGCGCATGCGTCTGGCAGCTGCGGCCATCGCATCGGGCAATCGAAAAACGCCGCGCCCATTCTTGCCCTGCGCGTCGCCCATCTCAGCTGTGGCCGTCTCCATCGCATCCGCGAACACCGGCGCGAGCCGCGCATCGGCCGCATAGAGCGGCTGCAGTTGCTGCATCAACGCATCGGGAAGATCGCGCGGCAAGGGCGGCGACCAGATGCCCGCGCGTTCGGAGCCGCGCATCGCCAACGGCATCACCTGTGCGATGGCGATACCCTCGGATGCTGCCATGCTGTCGATGCAGCGTGCGATCCAGCCGTCGCGGGCACCGCCGGGCAGCGCGGTGCCGTTTTCGAGGCAATCCTGCGCATCGAAGTGCGAACGCTGCCGGTACGGCGGCGCCACCGCGACCAGCGGCAGCAGCTGTTTGTCGGCGTAGAGCCCGTGTGCAAAAACCATTTTCGGATGCAGGCCGAAGCTACCGTCCAGGCTCAGCGCATCGCGCACCGCGAGCTGGCCGCGGGCGCGCAGATAATCCGCATCATCGCGCGGCGGCAGCAGGTGCAGACCGTCCATCGCACCGCGCAGCAACACCACCACGAGGCGCGTCTGTGCACCCGATGCAGCCGTGGACAGGCCGGGCCACAGCGTCAGCACAGCCGTACCGCCGAGCGCGGCGAGAAAACGGCGGCGGGACGCATCGGTCTTGCGGTCTCGATCGGTCATCACACTCTCCACTGGAACGCGGGACTGGAAAACAACACTGCGAAGCCTTCCTGCTGCGAACCTGCGCGGCGCAGCAGTTCTGCGAACGGGCCCTGCACCGCATCCGCGCCGAGGATCTCGATCGCGAGTTCGATCGGCTTGCGCGTGGTCGCGAGCTGTTCGGCGAGCACGCCGGACGCCTGCATCCGTTTGCGCAGCGCATCGCCGCTGGCCCAGTCGGCGGCGGTATCGGGGAATCCCGCCGGCGAGCGCGGCGTGAAGGTCGGCTGGCCCAGTTGCTGCAGCAGCCGCATCAGGATCAACGGCCGGCGCTCGATCTGCATGGCGCCGGCACGCATCGCCGACACCACGAAATCCTCGGGCGTCTTGAATTTGCGGGCATCGGCCGACCATGCGGCATCGTCGTCGATCATCGCGCGATACAGCGCCGGCAGCGATCCGCCGCTGCGCAGATAAGCGACGGTCATGCGTTCGATGAGCGCCGGAGGCGGTACATCGGAGACGAAATGCCGTGCGAGTTTCTGGCTGAGATGGCGCGCGGTGGCGGGATGCAGTGCAAGATCGCGCAGGATCGCGCGCCCCTGCGCTTCGCCGGCTTCGGCATAGCGTTTGCCGAGCACGCTGCGCGCGCCGGGTTCGTGCGCGCCGGGACGGAATACGAACGCGGAGGTCGCGCCATCCGATGCCGTGGCGCCTGAGGTCATCCCGGAGGCTCTGGCGTTCTGCAGATCGCGCCGCAGCGGCGTGCCCCAGCCGGTGATCGCTTTCGCCAGTTCGACCACGTCCTGCTGCGCATAGCCGCCGTCGACGCCGAGCGTGTGCAATTCCAGGATTTCGCGCGCCAGATTCTCGTTCAGGCCGAGCTTGCGCTTGGCATCACGGCGCTCGGCGCGCTGCGCCAGCATGGAGTCATCGCCGACAGATGCGGCATTGTCGAGATACAGCAGCATGCCGGGATGGGTTTCGACCGCTGCGAGCAGATCGGCGAAATCGCCCAGCACATGCGGCCGGATCGCCTCGCGCTCCATCGGCGCGGCGAGCAGACGCGCGCTGTTCTTGTCGATGGAAATGGCGAAATGATTCGACCAGAAATGCACCAGACGTTCGACGAACGGGGTCGAGGTGGTCGCGGCGATGCGATAGCGCAGCGCGATGTCGGTCATTGCGTCGCGGCGGATGGCTTGCTGAAGCGGTGTGCGTTCGATCGGGTCGCTGGCCGCACCGGCCTGCATCGCAGGCATTGCGGGATCGGCAGGTGTGGCGGGGCGGCCCGCTTGATTGCGGCCGCGTCGGCGCTGCAGACGATATTCGGTCTGGCGTTGGATGATTTCGAGACTGTCGGGCAGGTTCGCAAAAAGCGCCACGTCGGGCTTCGACCGCAGTTGGGCCTGCAACCATCCACGAGCATCCCGCGCCAAGGCGAGTTCGCCCGGCATCGCGCCCAGACCGAAACGATTGACTGCTGCGGTGGCCGTTGAACTCGTCATGTCATGTGCCCGGATCCGGAAGACAGCTTCGGAAACGCATGCATGGGCGACGGGTTGACGCCGACGCCGCCCCGCTCCCCCGAAAAAGCGGAAGCCCCGGCGCGGCGGGCGCGACGGGGCTTCCGGGTCAGGCGCGTTGGGGCGGTTATTTGATCAGGCGAAGCGCGAACGGGTAGCGATAGGCTTCGCCTTTTTGTGCGGCGAGGCCCGCTATGATGCAGAACACGAGATTCACGATCCAAACGACGGTCGGCAAAAACGAAAGCAGAAAGAGCGTGACGATCATCAATACGAACGCGATGAAGTATGGGATGGCCATCGTAATCTGGAAATTCAGTGCCTCTTTGGCTTGGTCAGTCACATAGCTCTTCTGAGGTTGATCCTTGTTCATCAACCAGATGATCAGCGGAACGATGATCCAGAGCAGGATGCCCGAGAGATGCGTGATCAGGGCCAACGTCTTCTGATCATCGGTAGGAGCACCGGATATCGCCGGCGGCGGTGTTGTGAATTCGTTCCCATCGGTCATTGCTGGACTCCCCATGCGGTTGATATTGCGTTCGGACTGAACACCCGCCGAAAGCCGGCGGGCAGGCCTTAGTTTATACGAACGTCAAATCCCACCTGCGACGGTCATCCGGCCGATGAGGGCCGAACCCATGCGGATGTGCGAGCGCGTGTCCACGTCCGTGCCGATGGCTTCGATACTGCGCAGCATGGTCTTGAGGTTGCCGGCGATGGTGATACCGTCCACCGGATAGGCGATCTCGCCGTTCTCGACGTAGAACCCGGCCGCGCCGCGGGAGTAATCGCCGGTGATGGCATTGACGCCCTGCCCCATCAGTTCGGTGACCAGCAGCCCGGTGCCCATGCTGCGGACCAGATCCTGCAGACCGCCGGCATTGGCGGCGACCTCGAGATTGCTCACGCCGCCCGCGTTGGCGGTGGTCTGCAGGCCGAGTTTGCGGGCGGAATAACTGCCGAGCACATACCGCTGCAGGATCCCGTCGCGGACCAGGTCGGATTCTCGGGTGGCGACACCCTCGGCGTCGTAGGCGTTCGAACGCAGGCCGCGCATCAGGAACGGCCGTTCGCGGATCGTGCACCAGTCCGGCAATACCGCAGTGCCGACGCTGTCGAGCAGAAAGCTGGCGCGGCGGTAAAGCGCAGCGCCCGACACGGCGCCGAGTAGATGACCGACCAGCGAACGCGCGATTTCGGCGCAGAACAGCACCGGCATGTCGCCCGTCGCCAGAGAGCGCGGCGCCAGCCGCGCCAGGGCGCGCTCGGCGGCGCGACGGCCGATCGCCGTCACCGGCTCCAGATCCTCGCGGGCCAGCGCAAAACTGTACCAATGGTCGCTCTGCATCGCCTCGCCCTTCCCGGCGATCAGGCTGCAGCTGATGCTGTGCTGCGTACTGCGCTCGCGCCCCAGAAAACCGTGCGAATTGGCGTACACGCCGACCGACTCGCCGGTGGACACCGAGGTGCCCTCGGCGTTGGCGATGCGCGGATCGGCATCGCGACCTGCGGCTTCGCAGGCCAGTGCCAGATCCACCGCCTCGTCGGCTTCCAGCGCCCAGGGATGCCAGCCGTCGAACTCGCGCAGATCGGTCGCCATCAGTCCGGCATCGGCAAGACCCGAGGCCGGATCGTCTTCGGTATGCGTCGCGATGGCACAGGCCTGTGCCACCGTGGCTTCAAGGCTCTCGGGGCGCAGATCGGCGGTGCTGGCGCTGCCTTTGCGCTGGCCGAAATACACGGTGACGCCGATCGAGCGGTCGCGGGTGGACTCTACCGTCTCCACCTCGCCCATACGCACGTTGACGTTGAGCCCGCGGTCCTCGTCGCAGCTGACCTCGGCCTGGCTCGCGCCCCGGGCACGCGCCCGGGCGAGCAGATCGCGGGCCAGCTCGGACAACCGGTCGAGACGCAGCTGGCTGTCGTCGTGGCCGACGGCCACGGAGGAAGTAGCGATAGCGTTCAATGCATTATCCTGTAGTCATGAGAGGCAAAGACTTTGAAACCGGTGAATTCCTGTCCCCGAGCCGCAGCCAGCAGCGGCGTGAGGCTCTGGAAGTACTTGAGCTGGCCCGGCAGCTGTCCGAACTGACGCCGCAGCAGATCGCGCGGCTGCCGGTGCCCGACAGCCTGATCCCGCACATCGACGAGACCCGGCGGATCCCGTCGCACGGCGCGCACAAGCGCCAGCTGCAGTTTCTGGCCAAACAGATGCGCCGGGAAGACGACGAAACGCTGGAAGCGATTCGCGATGCGTTGGACTCCAGCGGAGAGTCCGCGCGTCTGGAAACCGCCATGCTGCACCGCGCCGAAGCCTGGCGCGAACGGCTCATGACCGATGGCGACGCCGCCATGACCGAATTCCTCAACGAGTACCCGCACGCGGACCGCCAGCACCTGCGCCAGCTCGCGCGCAACGCGCATGAGGAAAAGCTGCGCAACAAACCGCCGCATGCGTTCCGCGAGCTGTTCCGCGAATTGCGCGAGCTGCTGGGAGACGGGAAGCGGGAGACGGGAGACCACCCTGCGGACGAAAGCGACGACATCGAGCGCTGATGCGCCAGCAGCGTATCCCCTCTCTCCCGCTTCCGGTCTCTCCATGCGTCAGGCACGCGTCCCGCCCACCGTCAGCTGATCGATCAGCAGCGACGGCTGGCCGACACCGACCGGCACGCTCTGTCCGTCCTTGCCGCAGGTGCCGACGCCGTCGTCCAACGCCAGATCGTGGCCGACCATGCTCACCCGCTGCATGGTTTCGGGGCCGTTGCCGATCAGGGTGGCGCCCTTCACCGGCGCGGTAATGCGGCCGTCTTCGATCATGTAGGCCTCGGTCGCCGAAAACACGTATTTGCCGCTGGTGATGTCGACCTGGCCGCCGCCGAAGT
>JBIITV010000041.1:0-33060 GCA_044340325.1 Lysobacteraceae bacterium | reverse complement strand
ATGGCTGATGCGAAGCCGTTGTTTCATTCGATAGGCGGGTGCAAGACCCGCCCTACGGGCTGATCCGCGATCTGCTGGATCGTATGCCGGATACCGAGACCAAAACCGAACCGCTTGAATTTCCGCCGCTGGAAGGGAAGCTGCAGAAGGAAAAGGATTCGGTGGTGAAACCGCTGGATGCCTTCGAGGCGTAGCACCCTGGGTCTTTGTAGGGCGGGTCTTGCACCCGCCGATCGGCGAACAACGACTTCCTCCCCGGGAATGTCCTAAACGTCGAGCGCATGGCTGATGCGAAGCCGTTGTTTCATTCGATAGGCGGGTGCAAGACCCGCCCTACGGGTTATTCGACAGGCGGGTGCGAGACCCGCCCTACGAGTTGACCCGCCTTACGGGTTAAACGTCGAGAACATGGCTGATGCGAAGCCGTTGTTTCATTCGATAGGCGGGTGCGAGACCCGCCTTACGGGTTACGGGATTCCTTGCAACCCATGACGGGTCAAGACCCGCCTTACGAACCGCTCTTGTAGCGCGGGTCTTGACCCGCCTTACGGGTTGGAAGAGAAGCTGCAGAAGGAGAAGTATTCGGCAGTGAAGCCCTTCGAAGCATTCGATGCGTAACCAAGGCGGGGCGGATCAATGCATCCATCCCGCACAGCAATCACTGCAGCGCGTCGTAAATCCGTCGCGCGACCACCGGATCATCGAGGTAGCCGATGATGCCGTGTTGATTCGGAGTGCGGTTGTCGACGTCTGTCTTGTTTTCGATCGCGGGATTGATCTTGAAATTACGCGCATCGAGCGGGTAAAGCGAAACCACATCGTCCGGATCCATCGCATTGAACCAACTGCCTACGCAGGACGGATGCGAGATGGGCCGTAGCTTGGTACGGATCGCTTTGACGCCAAGTGGCGAGCCCACCGTGATCATCATCGGCACGCGCCATCCCTGCTGCTGGCTAAGCCGCTGTAGCACGGTATAGGCTACAACCGAACCCAGCGAATGTGCGACGATCACATTGTCTGCTTCTTTATCGAAGGCCGCCATCACCCCGTTTTCGATATGCCCGCGCAGCGAGGATTTGCTCAGGTACTGATAAACATCGTTGGTCACCAGCGCGATCAACGCAGCGCCGCCAGGCAAATGCTGATCGATCGTGGTCAATACCGCTTGTACCCATTTCCAGTTCTGCGGGCCACGCTCTATCATTACCCTGGATGATGGATCCAAGTTACGCTCGATTTCTTCGTCGCTGATCCGTGCAGCTGCGATGAAGTCATTCAGCATTTCTGCGAAGAAGTATGCAGCGGCCGCATCGTCTTCTGCGCCACGAACGATGATCTTCGCTGCTTCTTTCTCGTCGATCCCCTTGACCATATCCCGTAAAGTATCGCCGTAGTAGGGAAACCTGATGCGCTCCTCGGCGATCGGCATGGACAAGTTGTTTTTGTCGAGCCCTTTACTCCATGCCTCGATCCAGTTTTTTTTCAGCTCATCAGGACTCTTGTCTTCCTGCGAACGTCCGTGAATGAATACCAGCTGCTTCATCTCAAATCTCCTCTGTCATTTCGACCAACAATGATTCTCCGGCTTCGGAGCGCAACCAGCTTTGCAGGACACGAACACCTTCCGCAGTGTAGTGCGACCACAACGACGCGGTCCGATATCCGCGAATTTGCAGCAACTCTTTCGGCAGATCTTTGCCGAGTGCGTCGATAAGCGCCCACCCTTGCGACAGCATCGGCACGCTGGGAACGACGCCGAGGATCGCGGTCTTATCGTGGACGAATTCGCGCGACAAAAGACTCAAATCGAACAACCGCACGCCAAGCGCACTTTCGATGTAAGACTGCATCACTTCGATATGATCGCGTCTTCCCAGCTCGCGATAGGCATAGGCTGCGTACACGGCCAATGCAGGATCCTGGAATTTCAGACTTTGCATGCGCTGAACGAGCTGATCGGCACTTCCGTCCGTCAGCCGGAAGACACCCAGCGCGGTTGCTTTGTTGATCGCAATCCTGAGCAGCTTGAGTTCGGAATGACTGAGCTGTGCTTCACCTAATCTCGACGGCTCGTACCAGACTTCATCAAGCCTAGTATCGTCGAACCTCAGCACTCCCGTATAGCGCTGGATAACGGGTAGAAGTACACCGCTTCCGTCATCGAATTCCAACAAGGCTTGTGTCGCGCGATCTCCGCTCTCAATCACAACCGTCGATTCCATCGCATGATCGGAATATCGCACGGCTCTGCCAGGACACATCGCTCTGACTACACGCCGTCCATAGACCCGGAAACCGGCACCATCATCGAAGTCCAAGCCTCTGACGGGCGCCTCCGCTCCAGCCACTCCCTTGAGAAAGGCCGACGCCTGCTTCGTAAGCCCGCGGCCAGTCGAGCGACGGATCGCCGAAGCGGAAAGCAACTGTTCATCGAATCCGTCTTTATTGAAGTCATGGTCGACCAGCAATTCCACAACTTCATGCGTGGTCAGTGACGTCGGTTTCGACGCCCGCTCGTCAAATGTTGATCCAAACTCGTAGTGGCTGCGTATCGACTCAAACACGATATCTTTCCGAAGATTGCCGCCATCTTTCGTGGGCGGAATTGCTATTGGATAAACAGTTACTACTGGCACAGGAGCCGGCGAAGCTGACGATGACGGAACGGCTATTGGATAAGCAGTTACTACTAACGCAGGAGGCGGCGACGGTGATGATGCCGGCAGAGGTGTCTCTATCCTGGCTACCCAGACATTGCCCTGAGAGGAAAGAACGGCATCCGGTGTCTGATCGCGCAGTTCCGAGAACCCATACGCCAATAGACTTTCCGGCACCATCTTTTGCAACGCAAGGTGAAGCGGGAGCGGACGCACGAATCCGTCTTCGACAATGCCCGGAACACCACCCCTCAATGCGCTGATCAGCATGTCGGAATACACTGCCCGATACCGCTCGGCATTCTCGGCAGGCTTGACCTCGAGCGCTGGCGCACCGAGCTGGGTCGCATAGAACACATCGACGAACTTTCTTTTGCCGATGCCTTCTTCACTCGGAAATATGTTGTATCCAGTGAGACTGTGCTGTTGCTGCCCTTTTGGCCAGGTGCGGCAGGCATCGGAAATGAAGATGACATGCGGCACCAAGCCGTATCCGGCAAGTTCCTTACTGCCGTCGAGATTGACCGCTTCACTGCTGTTTGCTGGCGCCCCGGACAGCAACCAGTATTCCTGGCGGCGATTCGCAAGACCGTGACCGGCAAAATACACAATCAGCTGTTCAAGACTGTCGTTCTCGTCAATGAGTCTGTCGATCTCCCCGTAAACGCCTGCCGCTGTCACCGGGCCATTCTTGTCGGTTATCCGAACGACCTTTGCTTTCGGTATGCCTTGGTGCACATGAGCCCAGTCGAACATCCTATCGATCGCATCCTCGACAGCCTGCAACCGTTGAAGGCCCGGGTCTGTGGTCCTGCTGACTCCGATCAGAACAACTGCACGCTCCATGCTGGCTCTCCCTCGCGAACACACACTATTAGCTAATTCGTAGAACGCAATTCGAATTTGAATCCGGCCATCCTTGGCAGTAACCGTAGCCCGTAGGCTGAGCCATCAATTCAGCATCCCAACCTCCAAAAGCGCTGGACCAGGGGCCCAGCCTACGAAAACCCGGCACACGGGTTCACAACGACCGCCGATACTGCTGAAACAACTGCAGCAACCAAGGCTTCTGCGCCAGCACCAGACTCACGCCGATACGCTCCTTCGCGGTGAGCGTAGCGTCGCGGATCAGCAGCGCATCGAATTCCCGCACCACCTCCTCCAGCCGCTGGCGCATCTGGCGGACGCCGTCGACGCTGAGGCTGCCGGTGAGCAGGAACAGGCCATCCTGTTCGCCGTCGAAGGCGTCGGCGAAGTAATCGGCGAGCAGGCGTTCGCGGAAGTAGCGTTCCATCGGGCCACCGCGACGCCAGCGGAAGTTGCGGGCGGTGAGCGTGCGGGCGCGGTTGCCGGGCATCAGTTCGATGATGCCGAGGCGGTCGAGTTTGATCAGCAGCGAGGTCCACTGCGGCTCGGTGAACGAGAACTGCGTCAGCACGTCCTGCTGGCGCCAGCGGTTGAGGCTGAGGAACAGCGCCAGCAGCAGCGCGGGCTCGGAGACCAGCGCTTTTTCCTGCGCTTCGCTCAGCTCGGCCATGCTCTCGCGGCCGCGCGCGGACTCGGCGGCGAGTTCGGACAGCCCGACATCCAGCACATCGCAGATCTGCTCCAGCCGCTGCAGGCTCATCGCGCGCAGCGAGAACATGCGTTTCACCGCCGCCTCGCTCATCTTCACGCGCGCCGCCAGCTCGCGATAGGTCAGGCCCTGGCCGCGCAGCAGGCGTTTGAGGGCATCGATCAATTCGACGGAAACGGCCATGGGTCTAGTTTTTCGATACTGGTCAGCCCCGTTATCTACACTCGGTGGATGACGATTGCAACGCCTGTGGCCGATGCGGTCTCTTCGCCGCATCGCCGAACCGGGTCAACGTCATGCGCACCACGCCACACTCCCCGATGTTCCGTCTGGCCGCGTGCGTGGTGGCGCTGGGTTGTCTGCTGGTGCCGCCGGCCGATGCGCAATCAGATGCGTCGATGCGGCAATCGGAAGCCAGCCTGATGGCGTCGGTGGAAATCCCCGTCGCGGTGGTGGGCGCACTGGCGCAGGGCGGCAAATTCGTAGTGAGCGGCGTCGCGGCCAGCGGCGCGGCGGTCGCGGTGACAGTCTCCGTGGTGGGGCTCGGCGCCTCGTTCGTGGTCCATCTCAGCGCAGAAACGGTGAAGTCGTTGGCGATCGCCACCGGCAGAACCCTCGAAGCCGTCGCAGTGAGCGGCGGTTGGCTGTTGATGGCCTCGGGCGAGGCGCTGTGTTTTATCGCCGATGACGCCGCGCGCGTTCACATCCATTCGCATCGGATCGCGCCGTGATGCCCTGCGCTTCGCCGGAACACTGCGAACGCCGACGCAGCGCGCGGATAGCAAGCGCATTGATCGCATTGATGCTGGTGGCGCTGGCCGCATTGCTGCTGTGCGCATCGCCCAAAGCACGTGCAGGCACCGATTGCGACGCGCGCACGATGCCGCCCGACCATATCGCCCATGCCGCAGCGACCGCCTTGAGGGTGGTCGCCGCGTTGGATGAAGCCGATGCGCCAGTAGCGCTGATCTCGCGGGTCGGCACCGATCTCTCGAAGCACGGCCTGCGCTACAGCCACGCCGGTTTCGCGGTCCGCGACCACCCCGACGGCCGCTGGACCGTGGTGCATCTGCTCAACGACTGCAGCAGCGACGGTTCCGGCCTGTACGTGCAGGGATTGGTGAATTTCTTCGCCGACGATCTGGTGAATCAGGACGCACGCATCACCTGGCTGCAGCCCGAGATCGCCGAACGCCTGTCGCAGCAGTTGCTCGCACTGCCCGGCGACGCGCTGTACACGCCCCACTACAACCTGATCGCGCGGCCGGACAGCACACGCTATCAGAACTCGACCTCATGGGTGCTCGAACACATCGCGGCGGCGACTCCGCCGAAAGCAAACGTGCGCACGCGGACACAGGCCTATCAGCTCGCATTGGGCCACGGTTTCCAACCGGGCCGCATCCATATTCCCTATACGAAACGGGTCGTGGGCGGACTGTTCGCGGCGAATCTGGTCTTCACCGATCACTCCGTCGCCACCCGTCTCGGCGGCGATTATCCGGTGGTCACCGTGCGTTCGATTCTCGAATGGCTGCAGCGAAGTGGCATCGCGATTCAGGAGCGCGAGTGGCGTTCCGGACGGTCGATGTCCACGCCTGGTTCGGGATGATGATGGCGCCCGCTAAGATTGTCATCCCGAACGAACGTGAGGGATCTGCTTTTCATCCGACGACGACAACAACAGATCCCTCGCCCATGGCTCGGGATGACAGGCATGCTGGCGTCATGTCACGTTCGGATAGGGGACAGCATCGCAGGATGCATCACGCTTCGCGCGGATAGAACAGCGCGCGTGTCGGCCGCAGCACCACGTCGTCGCCGACCACCGGTGGCGCCGCATCCGTCGAATCGATCATGTCCCACTCGAAGGGTTTGTCGCGATCGCCGACCGCAAGTTCGACCGTGATCCGGTCGGCGCGGCGATGCGCGGCGAGCACCCGCGCGCGGATGCCGGCGTCGCCAACGCCGCCTTGTGAATCGATGCGTTCGAGATCGTGCGGCCGCAGCTGCGCGACGACCGGGCCGTCTGCGGTGCCTGGCGCGGCAAAACGGACGGCGCCGTCGACGCTGACGAAGAGTCCCGCATGCACTGCGCCGTCCAGCGCATTGTTGCGACCGATGAAGTCGAACACGTAGGCGGACGCAGGCGCCTGATAGATCTGCTCGGGCGTACCGACCTGTTCGATTCGTCCGTCGCGCAGCAGCACCACGCGATCGGCGAGTTCCAGCGCTTCTTCCTGATCGTGGGTCACGAACAAGGTGGTCTGGCCGGTCTGCTCGTGCAGTTTTCGCAGCCAGCGTCGCAGTTCGACGCGCACTTTGGCGTCGAGCGCGCCGAAGGGTTCGTCCAGCAACAACACGCTGGGGTCGATCGCCAACGCGCGGGCCAACGCGACCCGCTGTTTCTGCCCGCCCGACAATTGTTCGGGATAGCGGCCGCCCAGCTCGGGCAACTGGATCAATCCCAGCAGCTCGTCGACGCGGCGCGCGATCGTGGACTTGCCGGGCCTGCTCGCGCGCGGGCGGCTGCGCAGACCGAAGGCGATATTCTCGGCGACGGTCATGTGCTTGAACAGCGCGTAGTGCTGGAACACGAAGCCGACATTGCGCTCGCGCAAACTCAACCGCGTGGCGTCGCGTTCGCCGAACAGCACGCGGCCGGCATCGGGCGCCAGCAGACCAGCGATCACTCGCAGCAGGGTGGTCTTGCCCGAACCCGATGGGCCGAGCAGCGCGATCAATTCGCCGGACGCGATGTCCAGATCGACCGCGTCGAGCGCGGCGACGCCGGTGTAGCGTTTTTCGAGTCCACGGATCGTGAGCTCCATATCAATGTTTCCTGTGCGATGACGCGAGCGCGTCGCCGTGACGTGACTCCAACCAAAACTTCACCACCAGCGTAATCAACGCCAGCCCCGACAACAGCGACGCCGCCGCGAACGCGGCCGTCGTATTGAATTCGTTGTAGAGGATTTCGATGTGCAGGGGCAGCGTGTTGGTCAGCCCGCGGATATGGCCCGAGACCACCGACACCGCGCCGAATTCGCCCATCGCCCGTGCGCTGCACAGCAGCACGCCGTAGAGCAGACCCCATTTGATGTTCGGCAACGTCACCCGGGAGAACAGCGTCCAGGCGCCCGCGCCCAGCGAACGCGCCGCCAATTCTTCGTCGGGCCCCTGCTGCTCCATCAGCGGGATGAGTTCGCGCACGACGAACGGAAAGGTGATGAACATCGTCGCCAGCACGATCCCCGGCCGCGCGAACAGGATCTTGATGTCGAGCGACTGCAGCACCGATGCGAACCAGCCGTGCGAACCGAACAGCAGCACCAGACACAAACCGGCGACCACCGGCGACACCGCGAACGGCAGATCGATCAACGACAGCAGCATGCGCTTGCCGCGGAATTCGAAGCGCGCCAGCGCCCAGGCGGTCAGCGTACCGAAGACCGCGTTGACCGGCAGCACGATCGCGACCGTGAACAGCGTCAGCGACAGCGCGGCGCGTGCGTCGGGTTCGCTCAGCGCCGCCCACCACGCGCGAAAGCCGTCGCCGAACGCCGCCGACAGCACCATCAACAGCGGCAGCAGCACCAGCAGCACCATCGCGCCGACCGCCAGCAGGATCAGTCCCCAGCGCACCCACGCCGGCTCGCGCAGCAGATCATCGTTCATCGCGTTTCCCTTTTCTGCGCTCGTGCGCGAACAGCAGCGGAATGGCGTTGATCGCGAGCAGACACAGGAACGATGCCGCCAGCAACAGTGCGGCCAGTGCGATCGCGGCGTTGTAGTCGTATTCCTCCAAGCGGATCGTGATCAGCAGCGGCGCGATCTCGGTCCGGTACGGCAGATTGCCGGCGATGAAGATCACCGAGCCGTACTCGCCCAGCCCGCGCGCGAAGGCCAGCGAAAAACCGGTCAGCAGGCCCGGCAGCAGTTCCGGAAAAATCACCCGGCGCAGCGCGGTGAGTCGCGACGCGCCGAGCGAGGCGGCAGCCTCTTCCTGTTCGCGCCCGAGGCTCTCCAGCAGCGGCTGCACGGTGCGCACCGCGAACGGCAGGCCGATGAAGATCAACGCCAGCACGATGCCGATCGGGGTGTAGGCGATCTTCAGCCCGAGCGGCTCGATCCACCGCCCGATCCAACCGTTGGCGGAATAGATCGCGGTCAGCGCGATGCCGGCCACGGCGGTCGGCAATGCGAACGGCAGATCGACCAGGGCATCGAGCAGACGACGCCCCGGAAACCGATAGCGCACCAGCACCCAGGCCACCAGCATGCCGACGAACGATGCGATGACCGCCGCCACCAGCGCCGCGCCGAAACTCAACTTCAGCGACGCCTGCACGCGCGGATCGCCCAGCGCACGCAGCCAGCCCTCCGCGCCCAACCCGACCGCGCGTACGCTCAGCGCCAGCAGCGGCAGCAGCACGATCAGACTCAGCCACGTCAGCCCGAGGCCGAGGCTCAGGCCGAACCCCGGCAGCGGATTCCGCCCGCGCAGGGCGCGGGCGGTGGCGACGATGGCTGCGCTCATTTACCGGGCTGATAGATGCGGTCGAAGAAGCCGCCGTCGGCGAAGTGTTCGGCCTGCGCTTTCTTCCAGCCGCCGAACGCACTGTCGATGGTCACCAGCGGCAGGCCGGGAAAGCGCGCCAGATCGGCGGCCGGCACCTTGTTTGGCTCGGAAGGCCGGTAGAAGTGTTTCGCTGCCAGACGCTGCCCTTCATCACTGTAGAGGAAGCGCAGATACGCTTCGGCCTGCTTGCGCGTACCGTGCTTGGCGACGTTCTTGTCGACCCAGGCGACCGGCGGCTCGGCCTTGATGCTGATGCTGGGTACGACGATCTCGAACTTGCTGCGGGTATCGCCCTGGCTGAGCGTCAGCAGCGCTTCGTTTTCCCACGTGATCAGCACATCGCCGATGCCGCGTTCGACGAAGGTGGTGGTGGCACCGCGCGCGCCGGTATCGAGCACAGGCACGTTCTTGAACACTGTTGTCAGGAAGTCGACAACCTTGCCACCATCGCGGTATTCCTTCGAGGCCCAAGCCCAGGCTGCCAGATAGTTCCAGCGTGCGCCGCCGGAGGTCTTGGGGTTGGGGGTGATGACCGCAACGCCGGGTTTGGCCAGATCGCCCCAATCGCGGATCTTCTTGGGATTGCCTTTGCGCACCAGCAGCACGATCGTCGAAGTGTAGGGCGAGCTGTTGTGCGGCAACCGCGATTGCCAGTTCGGCGGCAACAGCTTCGCGTTCTGGGCGATGGCGTCGATGTCGACAGCAACGGCGAGCGTCACCACGTCGGCTTCCAGACCGTCGATGACCGACCGCGCCTGCTTGCCGGAACCGCCGTGCGACGCGCGGATCTTCAGGGTTTCGCCGGTCTGCTGCTTCCACTGCGCGGCGAAGCGTTCGTTGATGTCCGCATAGAATTCGCGGGTCGGATCGTAGGACACGTTGAGGAACTCGGTCTCGGCACTCTTGGCGGTCGCCGGCAGCAACACGGTGGCGGACAGCGCCACGCCGAGCAGCAGCGCCTTGATGGAGCGCGTATTGATGAAGAGCGTTTTGATGGCGCGTGCTTTGATTAAGCGCGTCTTGATGGGCATGGTCATGAATGCATCCTCAGGAAACGTCAGAAAGAGAATTGGGCGCGGGTGAAGATCGACTTCTCGTCTTCGCGATCGGCACCGGCGGCAGCGCCGCCTTCGAACGTGGTGTGCGTGTAATTCGTTACCAGTTTGAGATTGCTGTTGAGATACCAGTTCAGGCCGACAGTCCAGGCATTGGCGGAACGCGCCGACGTGGCGATGTTGGCGAAGCGCGGGAACGCATCGTCGTCGATGTTCAGCTCGCCGATCCGGCCGACCAGCTCGAATGCGCCCCAGCCTGCACCATCGGACGTAAACGGATGGTTAGGCTTGGCGACGCCGCGATAGCTGGCGTCTTCGCCGGTCAGCACGACGCTGGCGGTAATCTGGTAAGCATCGCTTTCAAGATGATCGCGGCGACCGCTGTTGACGCCGCTGGTCACCCGGACTTCATGCTCCGATGTGATGTATTCGCCCAGCACACCGTAGCGCCCGCGATAGAAATAGCCCTGCGGCGAGAACCGGCGATGCAGACCATCGGCGGCGACGTTGGTGTTGTAGGCGAAGAACTGGGTCTGCGCAGGCGTGCGATAGCGCGGCAGGAAATTGTTGCCGGCGCCGAAACTCTCGCCGACGCTGGCCGCGACGCCGATGCCCAATCCGGACAGCGCGTTCGCCGAATTCTTGAACGGCTCCCAGAATACCCGGCCGGCATAATCGAATTCGTTGTCGGGATTGGTGGTGGCGGCATCGCGTCCGTCGGGTGCGCCGTTGTAGACGCCGACGACGTAGTTGAGGCGGCTGCTGAACAGTTCGCCCTGCAGCTGCACGCCGAGATCGCGGTTCGGCGCCAGTTCGGTCGGGAACCCGCGTTCCACCAGCGCGATCGCGCCGCCGGACTGCAGTCGTTCCAAACCGACCGGGCCTTTGACCTTGCCGATGCGCACCGTCGCGCGCGGATCGAATTTCAGATCGACGTAGGCGTCGACGATGGTGGCGCTGTCGCCTGCGAATTCAGGGGTGAGGCGGAACCCGATCACCCGGCCCCATGTACCTTCAAGCGTCGGGCGGATGCGGCGGAACAGGAAGGTATCGTTCTGCGGCACACGATCGTCGCCGATGAAGACGCGACTGTCTGCCTGGACCAGGCCGCGCACCTTGAGTTCGAGGCCATCCGGCGATTTCACCGACAGCCCCTTCGCGGCCGCCAGCGACACGACCGGATCCTTCGCGGCTTTCGCTGCATTCTCTTCGGCCTGCAGTTCGAGCCTGCGTTCGATCACGCGCAGGCGCTTATCGAGATCGTTCAGACCGCTCGCATCGGTTGTGTCGTCGCCGCTCACGCCGAGGCGCGCTTCCAGCGCCTTCAGTCGCGCCGTCAGGTCTTCGACGGTGAGGGGTTGTTCGGCATGCGCGAACGGTGCGGCCAGCGTCAGCGCGAGTGTCAGCGGCAGGATGCGTGCAGCGGCACGCGATGGATATCGGGGCATCGTCGACTCCGTGAGGGTTGACGCGCGTCCGGTGGTCCGGTCTGCGCTGGAAGAAAGAAATGAAATAGGGCGAATGGAAAACGCGATCAGCGTTCGTTGAATCTGAATTTCTGGCTGCGGGTGATCTGCACGATGCGGGTGTTGTGGACGACCACCTCGATTTCGCCGTAGGCGATATCGCGAAGTGCGGCGATCACCGCGCGTTCGTGCTCACTCAAGGGAGCGTTCACCGGGGGAAAGCCGGCGATGTTCTGCGGTTGCGGTGTTGTGTCTTCTTCTTCCTTCTCCTGCATCGGAAACCTCCATCAGTGGGGGACGGCGGGCGGGGCGTCGGCGAGGGCGAAGTCGCGCAGACTGCGGGCATCCAGCACCTGCGACAACGCGTCGCGCGATTCGCGCATCAATGCGCGCAATGCGCAGGCATCGGGGTCGGGGCAGTCGCGACACGGCTTGTAGTCGGTGACGCTCGCGCAGCGCACCGGCGCCAGCGGGCCGTCGATCGCGCGGATGAGGTCGCCGATCATGATGTCTTCGGGCGGGAGCGCCAGGGTGTGGCCGCCGCGCTGCCCACGCCGGCTTTCGACGAATCCCGCAGTGCGCAGATCGACCAGGATCGCTTCCAGGAACTTGCCCGGCGCACGGCAGCGCACCGCCAGCTCATGCGCCTGCAGGCGCTGCTCGCCCGAGCGGGCAAGCTCGCTCATCGCGCGCAATGCGTACTTGGCTTTCATGGTCAGCATGCGTGGCCGGCAATCCCTACTCAACTTGTAGGAATTTTTGCCACGCCCGCATCGTCCGGTCTAATGCCCGGCCGTCATGACGTCATAGCCGGGCCGACCAGCGCTTCAGCCGACCTCGAATCCCTGCAGTTCAGGAGCCGGATCGACAGCTTCACGCACCACGGCATCCACCCGCGCCAGCGGCGGGCCATGCTGCAGCCATTCTGCAAGGCGTTCGATAGCCGCCGCATCGCCGACGGCGAGCACTTCGACGCGGCCATCGGAAAGATTTCGCGCATGGCCGCGAAGGCCCAACGCGTTCGCCTGCGCGCGGGTGTACGCACGGAACGCGACGCGTTGCACGCGTCCGCTGACGAGGAAACGTGCGGCTGCCATTGCGTCAGCCCGCTGCGGCCATGCCGTCGATCACTGCGGCGAGTTCGGCTTTCGTGACCGGGCCCATGAACTCCTTCGCGATCCTGCCGTCGGGCGCGATGATGTAGGTCATCGGCAGTCCGCGCGGTGTCGGAAAGTCTGCCGGCGGATCATAGGTGTCGATGAGCGCGATCGGATAGTTCACCGGACGTTTCTTGAGGAAAGCGCGCATGTCTGCGATATCGATTTCTTCGTAAGCCAGGCCGATCACTTCGACGTCTTTGCGCTCGGCGTCGAAGGCGTCGAGTTCCGGCATTTCCTTGATGCACGGCGCGCACCAGGTCGCCCAGAAATTCACTACAACCCAACCGCCGCGCTTCGCGGCGAGGTCGTACTGCGCGCCGTCGAGCGTGGCGATCTTGAGCGACGGCTTTTCCGGCACAGACGCATCGGCGTCGGCCGGCGCTTTTTCGGCGGCTGCGGCGGCAGCGGGTTTTGCGGCAGGTTCTGCCGCCACCGGCGCCTGTGCGGACGCTTCGGGTTTGCACGCGGTCAACGCCAACAGCAGACACGGCAACAGGATGAGTCTGGACTTCATTCGTGATCCTTGCGGTAGATCGATGCGACCGGTCTGCGCAGCAGATCGCGCAGCGGGAGACGCAGTTCGTCGAGCGCGGCGACAGCGGCATCGCCGAGCGCGTCGTCGCGGGCGGGCAGCCAGGCTTCTGCAGTGGGGATGCGCAGCTGGCAGGCTTCGTAGAGTTCGCCGAGGCTCAGATCGTCCAGGTCGCGCGCCAGCAGCCACTCGCCGGATTCGGCGCGGCTGAGCAGGCCGATCGCGCCGAGCTGCTGCAGCAGTTGCTGCACCACCGCATCGGTGAGCATCGGTTCGAGCTGACGGATGTCATCGAGATGCAGGCCCTTGCCGCGTTTGCGGTATTCGTCGAAGCGCCCGAGCAGACGCAGCAGGCCGTAGAACTCGTAACCCCACGGCAGCCTTTGCGAGGCAGGCTGATAGCGGAACGCCGACAGCGACGATGCCAGCGATGCGCCTAGCAGCACCGCGACCCAGCTGAAATAGACCCAGCCGAGGAAGATCGGAATCAGGGCGAGCGTGCCGTAGATTTTTTCGTAGGCGCCGAAACTGCCCAGGTACGAGCCCGCCGCCATCTTGACGATTTCGATCATGATCACCGCGAAGAACGCGCCCAGCGCGGCATAGCGCCAGTGGATCGTGCGATGCGGCACCACCCGGTAGATCACCACCAGCGCGACATATTCGATCAGCGTGGGCGTGAACCGCAGCAGCCAGTGTTCGAGCCACTGTCCGGGCTGGGTCTGGAAGATCGCCAGCGCGAAGAAGCGCGCCGAAATGGCGAGGCTGGCGGCGGCGAGCAGCGCGCCGAAGGTCATCACCGTCCAATACACCATCAGCCGGCCGAACGTGGGTCGCGAGGTGGGCACGCGCCAGATCTTGTTGAACGTGGCCTCGATGCTGGTCAGGGTGATCAGCAGCGACACCACCAGCACGATCACGCCGACTGCGGTGAGCTTTCCGGCATTCTTGGAGAACTCGAGCAGGTGCGTCTCGACCGCACGCGCCGAGGACGGCACGAAGTTGGAGAAGATGTAGGCGCTGAGCTGCGCGCTCCATTGCTCGTAGACCGGGAACGCGGAGAGAATGCCGAAGACGACCATGCTCAGCGGCACGATCGCGAAGGCGGTGGTGAACGACAGCGCGCCGGCCGCCTGGAACAGGCGGTCGTCGAGGAAGCGCTTCCACAGGAAGCGGAAGAAGGTGCCGGCGCGTGCGCGATCCAATGCATGGGAACGCAAGCGGTCGAACCAGCGTTCGAAGGTGTTCTGTAGCGCCATCCGCCAAGGTTAACAGGCGCGGCCCGTCGCCGACGCCATCCACACGCCCGGCCGCGACAGCCCCATGCGCTTGCCGTACCCTTTGGGCATTGCTCGCCCAGGAATTCCCATGACCGAGGTACTTGTCCTCTACTACAGCCGCGGCGGCTCGGTCGCCCGCCTCGCCAAACAGATCGCGCGCGGCATCGGCGAAGTCGACGGCGTCTCGGCCCGTTTGCGCACGGTGCCGCCGGTCGCGCCGGTGACCGTGGAAGCGGCGCCGCCCGAACCCGAGGACGGCGCGCCCTATGTCGAGAAAAGCGATCTGTCGGAATGCGCCGGGCTGATCCTCGGCAGCCCGACCCGCTTCGGCAACATGGCCGCGCCGATGAAGCATTTCATCGACACCCTCGGCGCGGAATGGGCGACCGGGGTGCTGGTCGGCAAACCGGCGGCCGTGTTCACTTCGACCGCGAGCATGCACGGTGGCCAGGAATCGACCCTGCTGACGATGCTGGTGCCGCTGCTGCACCATGGCTGCGTGATCGCCGGCATTCCCTACTCCGAACCCCAGCTCAGCAGTACCCGCAGCGGCGGCACGCCCTACGGCGCCAGTCACGTGGCAGGCGCGAAGGACGACCCGCAGTTGACCGACGACGAGGCGGCATTGGCCCGCGCGCTGGGGCGCCGGATCGCCGGTCTCGCGACCCGGCTGGCATGAGGACGCATCCATGACTGCCCTGGACCACTCGACGCGCACCGACCGCATCGTCCTGGTGACCGCCCTGCTCGGTCTTTCCGCCGTGTACGCGCTGTGGTTTCGCGACGACGCCGACCGCACCGCAGCGCTGCTGGTCTTCGCGCTGCCGCCGCTGCTGCTCGCCGTGGGCGCGCTCGCGCGCCGGGCCACGGCGCGGTTCTGGGCCGGCGTGTTCGCGCTGCTGTGGTTCTCGCACGGCGTGATGTCGGCATGGGCGCATCCGGAGACGCGCGGCTATGCGCTGATCGAGATCGCGTTGGCGCTGGCCGTGGTGTTTTCGTCGAACGCACCCGGACTGCGCGCGAAGTTTGGAAAGAAACCCTGAACACACCGCCCGGCCTATAATTTCGAACTCCTACTCACCGGCCTGCCCATGGACCAGCTGCTCATCGTCACCACCGGCGGCACGATCGACAAGATCTATTTCGACGACAAGTCCGACTACCAGATCGGCGATCCGCAGATCGGACGCATCCTGGAAGAACTCGGCGTCGCCTTCCGCTTCAGCGTGATTCCGATCCTGCGCAAGGACTCACTGCACATCACCGCCGAAGACCGCGACCTGCTGCGCGCAACCATCGCCGCGCAGCCCACGCGCCATGTCCTGGTCACCCATGGCACCGACACCATGGTCGACACCGCGAAGGTGCTGAGCACGATCTCGGACAAGACCATCGTGTTGACCGGTGCGCTCAATCCCGCGCGTTTCCGCGGCTCCGACGCCGAGTTCAACATCGGCACCGCAGTCGGCGCGGTGCAGTCGCTGTCGGCGGGTGTGTACATCGCGATGAATGGCCGGATCTGGGACCCGCTGAAAGTCCGCAAGAACGTGGACGCGAACCGATTCGAAGCGGCGGGTTGAAACCGCCGACGCGCGATCACGTCGGCTGCATCACAAACAGAAACCCCGGCCGAAGCCGGGGTTTCGTTTGATCGTTTTGATCGTTTGTTGCGTGGCGATCAGCAGCCCGGGAATTTGAAATCCTGGATGCGGGTCTGCCAGCCGCCGCTCGGGCGGTACATGCCGACAAACCAGAACGTGCAATCGTCGACCGGGTCGACGGTCATCTGATAGTAATCGCCCCAACGACCCGAGGTTTCGACCGCAGCGCCGGCAACAACGGTTGTTTCCGCCAATGACATCACACCCAGCGGAGCCGCAGCGGTGCGGCCGGTATAGCGCAGCGAGGCGAACACCGTCGGCGACGTGGTCTTGGTGACGTTGTAGCCCATGCCGATGTTGCCGAACTTGTCCATCGCCAAGGTACCCAGCAGATGATGCGTGCTGGTGTCTCCCGGGCCGAACGTACCTTCCTGGTGCAGCGCCCAGTTACCGGCACCGACGCGACGCAGTTCGAACCAACGCACGCCGGAATCGACGACGGTTCCGGTACGAGCAGGGTTCTGGTTGGTCGCGAAGCTGCCGACGATCGACTCATGCGTACCTAAATTGCGATAGCTGAGCTGGTTGAGCAGCACTTCGCGGATCGGATCGAGGCGCGCAGTATTCGAGCCCGGCTGCGGTACGGTCGCGAAAGTCGAGTAGTTGCGGAACCAGCTGTTGAACTCGCTGATCGCGATGCGCGGCACGGCGGTGATCCCGCTGTTCGCCGGGGTGTTCCAGTCGATGTTCACTTCGAACAATTCGATGAAGTCCCGGGTCGCGTTGGCGCCGGCGCCGTCATGCGCTTCGTCGTCGCGATGGCGCGCGAGGATCTGCTTGCGACCCGCCGGTGCAGCGGTGGTGCCGTAGAACGTCGCAGGGGTCACGATCTGGAAACCATAGCCCGGCAGCGTCGGCACGCTGCTGAAACGCTGCGCCGGACGCGCGGTGGCGCCGTTGAGCATGTTGGCGCGGTCGAAGGCGTACACATCAGCGCCTGCGATGCTTCCTTCATTGGTGCTGCAGACGTAGGCGTTGTTCCAGATGCCGCAATGCGGGTAATCCGGGAACGCAAGCGTAGCGTAGCGGTAGAACCACCAGCCGCCGCTCACCGGGTCGGAGGTCTTGGAGATGAAGGTGCAAACACCGCCGTCGTCCATGGTCAGCATGAACCAGCGGCCGGCCTGACGATCGAAATACACCAGCGGATCGCCGCGGTCGCTGGTGCAGGCATTGCCGGCCGGTGCCAAGGAACCGAAGCTGGTCGGTCCTGCAAGCAAAGTGCCCGCCTTGTTGTAGATCTTGAAGGTCGTGGTGGTGCCGTTGACCGCATAGATGACGTGGTTGGTACCGACTTCCACCACCGGGTCGCCGGGGCTCACACCGGTGTTCGGATTGTTGATGCTGACACGGCTCTCGCTGGTCTTGGCGCGGGCATGTGCCGGCACGCTCTCATCGAAAATCTGCTGCAACTCGTTGAGACGGTCGCTTGCCGTCGCTTTTGTCGCTGGCGCATGCGGCAGCTTGGTGCCGATCGGCGTGTATTGACGACGATGCGCCTCACGGATGCCCATGCCGGGCGTCCATTGTTCAGCCTTAGGCAGATTGCGCACATCGACATTGATGCTGTACGGCGTGACCGGGCTACCGATCAGCGGCCGGCTCGGATTGGCGGGCTTGGTGCCCTTAGCGGGCGCTGCCATGGTGGCGCATGGCAGCAACAGCAGCAGTGCCGCTATCTTCGCCGAACTGTAGAAAATCCCTGATTTCATTGAACCTCCCATATGAATGCGTGGTTGATGTGATTGAATCCGACGACAGCTCCATCGCGCAGCCGACCAAGCCCCCTGTAGGCGCGCACCATCGCCATGCCATGTTTCCCCGACAAGCAGAGGCGCTTGCCGATCAGCGTGAACGTATCGGGTTGTCCAATGGCGCGTCAATCATCGCCAGAGGCACGGAAGCGTCTCTTACAGCTGAAAACGCAAGCAGTTGATTTAATTGATTGCCCAGACAAGGCCAGCCCGTATTCCTGGAACGGGATGAAACCTCGACCGCCGTATCTTGTGCGGGACAACATCCGTCTGCGCGAAACCATGCGCGCGAAAGCTGCCAAAAAGCCTCGGGCGTGCGCGGAATGATGACTCCAACAGAAATATCTGCAATCAGAACGCGCTGTGCACGTTGTCGGCGACCGGCGCGGTTTTTCTGCTGGCGGTCTTCGCCGCTTCGCCCAGAAACGCCAATCCCAACTGCGCGAATTTTGCGCTGTTCTCCGCGCTGTTCGACATGTTCGCCAAGGTGTCGTTGGCGGTGTGGATCAGCGGGAAATAGCCACCGCCGGGGCTGCCGGCTTCGAAAAAATAAGCCGACGGATATCCGGCGCTGGTCCATGAGGCGTGATCGGAACATGCATATCCGCAGGTGTCGGTGCCGCGGGTCATGCCTCGCGGCGCCAAGTAAACGTCGAACAGCGTGGTCAGGAAACCCTGCAGCGCCGGATTGGAGTAATCGGTCACCAGACGCATGTCGACATTGGTCGACGCTTTGTAGTTGGTCATGTCCATCTGCAGTACCGCGACCACGTTCGCGCCTGCTGCCTTGTGCGCCTGGGCGATCGCGTTGGAGCCGCGCAGGCCGACTTCTTCGGCCGCATAGCCCATGAATTTCACTGTGCGCTTCGGCTTCCAGCCGTTGGCCATCGCGATCCGCAGCACTTCGGTCAACGTGGCGATTCCGGAAGCGTCGTCGTCCGCGCCGGGCGCGCGTTGGGCGACATTGCCCCCGGCACTGCCGTTGATCGAATCCAGGTGCGCACCGAGCACCACGATCTCGTTCGGGAGTTCGTTGCCGCGAATCGTCAGGATCACTGAGGGCTGGGTCGAACAGGTGCTGCAGGCGACGAGTTGGGAATCGACGTCGCTGCGGCCAGCGGCCAGCGCTTGCCACGTGGTCCGGATCCATTCGGCAGCGGCTCTGCCTTCGCTGCTGGTGTAGTAGCGGTTCTGGTAGCCGGAAAGATGACTGATGGTGCCGTGGATGTTGGTGTGCTGCACCTGCGACAGCCATGGGTCGACCGTCGCCTGGTTGTCGATGGTGTATTCGCGCAGCATCGCAGGACTCTTGCTGGCCTGAAGCGAACGGTCCGCGCGCAGGAACGCTTCCGCTTCCGCTCGGGTCGCGAACGCGAAATAACCGCCGCAGCGCCGTTCGCGCAGATGGATCTGCTCGGAAATGCGGCTCAGGTCCAAGGCTTTGATCCGCGCCAGTACCAGCGGCGTGCCGGCGCTGTCGGTCTTGGGAGCGACATGCGTCATCACGCCCTGCCGTGCCAGACCGCGCAGACCTTCGTAGCTGGTCCTCGACATGACGATATAGACCGGCGCGAAGGGATTGCGCTCCAGCCGCATCGAGGCCCGCGCCGTATCCGCATGGAGACGGGCATGCGCGCGACCGTCGTCCGCAGCGCGCGGCGAAGGGCTCGATGCGGGCCGCCCCTGCGCGCTCGACATGGCACAACCGATGACAACCGAAAGCAATGCTGTTCCGACGCGCATACCCGACCCCTTCGAAGCGGAACCTTGCACGGTTCCTCAGAAGCGATGATACCGCCGGGAAGCAGGTCGTCGCCGTTGCCGGGTCGGACGCGAAAAAAAGCCCCGGCTCGCGCCGGGGCTTTACTTGATCACCGAAAGCAAGTTTCGATCAGAACGTGATGCTCCAGCTGTTGATATAGCCGGTGTCGGCATTGGCGTTGTCGTTCACGCGCAGGTTCCACGTACCGTTCAGCACTTCGCTCGACAGATTGACCGTATAGGTCTGCACGATATTGTCGGCGCCGGCGCCGGTGCGATTGTGCAGCACGTACACGCTTCCGTCCGGCGCGACCAGGTCCACCTTCAGATCGCCGATATACGTATGCACGATGTTGACCGCCACCGGCGTGGTCGCCGAGCCGTTGCCGGTACGGCCGGAGACGGTGATCGGGCTGTTGACCGTGGCGTTGTCGCTGATGGTGACATCTGCACCGTTGCTGTAGGTCTGACCGGTCGGCGGCGGCGGTGGCGGTGTGCCGCCGAAGATCGAATAGAGCAGACGGTTGGGGGAACCGGTACGAGGATCGGTCACTTTGTTCGGTGTTGAATTATTGATGATCGCGGTGGCGACTTGCGCCGGGGTGGCGCTGGGGTTGTTGGCCAGGTAGAGGGCCGCGACACCCGCGACGTGCGGCGATGCCATTGAGGTGCCGCTGAGCGTCGCCGTTGCGGATGTGTTGCTGATGCCGGCAGACAGAATACTCGTACCCGGCGCAAAGATATCAAGGCAGCTGCCCCAGCTCGAAGATTGCGTGCTTGTCCAGACCGAACGCGCATCGTTGGTCCCGGTCGAGCCGACCGTAATCGCATTCGGCACACGCGCCGGAGATGCGAGGCAAGCATCGGTACCGGAATTGCCAGCAGCCACGACCGCGACGACACCGGCACTGATCAGATTGTTGACCGCAGTATCCGTCGCACTGGACGCTGGACCGCCCAAGCTCATGTTGGCCACCGCTGGCTTGACATGGTTGGCGGTAACCCAGTTGATACCCGCGATGATGTCGGAAGTCGAACCGCTGCTGCCGCAACCGAAGACGCGAACGGGATGGATGATCGCGCCCTTGGCGACGCCGTAGGTCGTGCCGCCGACAGTACCCGCAACGTGGGTGCCGTGACCGTTGCAGTCGCTGGTGCCGCGGCCGTCATCGGCGATAGCGCGGAAACCATTGCCCATGCGGCCGGTGAACTGGGTATGGCCAGTCAACACGCCGGTATCGACGATATAGGCATGAACACCGGTAGCGCTGGTGTCGTAGGTGTAACTGCCGCTCAACGGTAGATTGCGCTGATCGATGCGGTCGAGACCCCAGGTAGCGCCGGTCTGAGTGGCGCTGAGGGTGACGATGCCGTCTTCTTCGACATAGGCGACATTCGGATCGGCGAGCAATCTTGTGAGCGCCGCATCATCCGCTTCGACCACGAAACCGCGTAGCGCGTGTTCGAAACTCTTCTTCACGCGGGCGCGGTGCTTGCCGGCCATGTCGCGGGCGACGATCGACACGCGTGCGGCGCTGCTGCGTTCACCGGCAAGACTGGCCGCGCCGTCTTTGAGCACGACGATGTACTGGCCGCGGATGGGATTCTTGGCGGCACGCAAGTCGGCGGAGAACGCCGGCAGGGCCGCAAGGACGAGGGATGCACCAATCGCTGCTGACAACATTGAGACTCGATGATTCACGGTCACTCCTTGATGGATGGTCATGGCAGATGGTTGTTGTGGATCGCGTCGGAACAGGCGACCGGCGCGCAGTGTGCGGATGCCGCAACGCAAGGCTTGCCCAAGTGCAAAGGGCACTGGCACGCAAGCCTGGCGATTCGAAGGATCAGCCTGTCTTCAGGCCGATACCGATGCGGCGATTTCCCCTTCATCCGCCACCGAAACGTATGCGAATTCTGCGCTTGTATCAAGCGGCACCGCAGCATTCGCAAGCCATACGTGAAGATACCCATCCGTATCCAATGATCCGCATCGGCCGCCGGAATTCCGCTGATCGAATATCGGAGCGGGGACTCTTGTCGTATTGGGAAGAAAACTTTTTTCTGCATTTTTTTCTGCGCTTTCTATTACAGGTCCAGCAACACGAGATAAAGCACCTGATGAGAGGTCTAGTGCGGAACCTCCACTTCGCGGAAACGTCGCAAAATACTCAACACCCAAGGCAAGCGAGATCACGGGTCATCACGCAAAAAAGATTCGCAACGCACAAAAAAAGCCCCGGCTTGCGCCGGGGCTCATCGACATCACAAAACGCAATATCGAAAGATCAGAACGTGATGCTCCAGCTGTCGATGCGGCCGGTGTCAGCATTGGAATTGTCGTTGACGCGAAGCCGCCAGTTGCCGTTGATCGTTTCGGCGGACAGATTCACGCTGTAGGTGGTGATGATGTTGTCGGCGCTGTTGCCGGTACGGTCATGCAGCACGTAGGCGGTACCGTCCGGCGCGATCAGACTCACTCTCAGATCGCCGATGTAGGTGTGAAGGATTCTCACCGCCACCGGGGTGTTGATCGGCGCATTGCCGCTGCGCCCGGTCACTCTGATCGGACTGGTAACCGTCGCGTTGTCGTTGATCGGATAGTCGGTGTTGTTGGTGTAGGTCTGCGTCCCTGCCGCATTCACGGTCACCGAACTCGACTTGGCATTGGAAGCGCCGCTGTTGTCGGTCACGGTGAGGGTGACGGTGTAGGTGCCGGACCCGGCGTAGGTCTTGCTCGGATTGACCAACGTCGATGTCGTGCCGTCGCCGAAACTCCAGCTGCGCGACGCGATGGTGCCGTCGCTGTCGGTGGAAGTATCGGTGAAGGCCACCGTCAGATCCGTCGCAGCGAACGTGAAGTTGGCGACAGGCGGAACATTGGGAACCACCACGGTCACCGAGCTGGTCTTGCTGCTGGTGGCGCCGACGTTGTCGGTGACGGTCAACACGACCGAATAGGTCCCTCCTGCGGCGTAGGTCTTGCTCGGATTGGTCAACGTCGATGTGGTGCCGTCGCCGAAATTCCAGCTGCGCGAGACGATGGTGCCATCGCTGTCGGTGGAGGTGTCGGTGAAGCTGGCGGTCAGCGCACTGGTGGTGAAGGTGAAATTCGCGACCGGCGGAACATTCGGCGGCGGTGTGCCGGTAAAGTTCTGAGCGGTGACGTTGGCGTCGCTGACGGTGACGCTGCGGCTGGTCGGCGAGAACGTGAAACCGGCCCGCGAAGGCGTGAGCGTGTAGGTGCCGTTGACCACGCCCGACAGCGTATACGCACCGCTGGCATTGGTCGTGGTGCTGTTGCTGCCGGTGCTGACCGTCACGCCGCTGATGCCTGCGCCGCCGGCGGTGGTGACCGCACCGGAGATGGTGTACGTGGTCACGCCGCTGCAGGCCGGGAATTTGAAGTCCTGGATGCGGGTTTGCCAGCCGCCGGTGGGACGGTACATGCCGACGAACCAGAAGGTGCAGTCGTCGACCGGGTCCACCGTCATCTGGTAGTAGTCGCCCCAGCGGCCGGAGGTTTCGACCGCCGCGCCAATGGCCACTTCATTCTCGCCCAATGACATCACGCCCGCAGCGTCAGCGGCAGTACGGCCGGTATACCCGAGTGTTGCGAACTTGGTTGGCGCACTGGTCTTGGTGACGTTGTAACCCAGCGCCATGTTGCCGAACTTGTCCATGGCGATCGTACCCATCAGGTGATGGGTTTCCGCGTCGCCCGGGCTGAAGGTGCCTTCCTGGAACAAGCTCCAGTCACCGCTGCCGGTCTTGCGCAGCTCGAACCAGCGCACTGCGGAATCGACCACGGTGCCGGTGCGTGCAGGATCCTGATTGGTGGCGAGCGTACCGACGATCGCCTCGTGCGTGCCCATGTTGCGATAGATGAGCTGATTGAGCAGCACTTCACGGATCGGGTCGAGTCGCGCAGTGGTCGATGTCGGCTGCGGCACCGTAGCGAAGGTGCTGTAGTTGCGGAACCAGCTGTTGAACTCGGTGACCGGAATGCGCGGCAGCGTGGTGATGCCGCTGTTGGCGGGGGTGCCCCAATCGATATTCATCTCGTAGAGTTCGAGGAAATCCTGGGTGCCACTGGCCGCAACGCCGTCATGGGCTTCATCGTCGCGATGCCGGGCGACGATCTGCCTGCGGCCCGCCGGCGCTGCGGCGCTGCCGTAGAACGTAGCCGGCGTGATCATCTGGAAACCGTAGCCCGCCAGTTTCGGAATGCTGGCGAAGCGCTGCGCCGGACGCGCGGTGGCGCCGTTGAGCATGTTGGCGCGATCGAACGCATACAGACTGACCTGCGCGCCGCCTTCGTTGGTGCCACAGACGTAAGCGTTGTCCCATACCCCGCAATGCGGGTAGTCGGGCAGGCTCGGCGTCGAGAACCCATAGAACCACCAGCCACCGCTTACCGGGTCCGATGTTTTGGAGACGTAGGTGCAGAGCGTGTTGCTGCCGCCGATTTCCAACAGAAACCAGCGTCCAGCCTGGCGATCGAACAGAATGATCGGGTCACTGACCGAGCTCTTGCAGGCACTGCCTTCAGGCGCGAAGGATGAGAACGCGACCGGCCCGGCGACCAGCGTGCCGGCTTTATCGTAGACGGTGAACTGGGTATCGCTGCTGGCATTGACACCGTACAGCACATGGCTGGTACCGACTTCAACCACGGGATCGCCGGGGCTCACGCCGGTATTCGGATTATTGATACTGACACGCTCGCGGATCGCAGTCTTCGCCCGCGCGCGCGCGCCAGCAGGGCTCTGGTCCCACAGCTGCTGCAGTTCGGGCAGACGGTCCGCAGCCACCGCCTTGTCGGCAGGCGCGTGCGGCAGCGCGCTGCCGATCGGGCGATACACGCGGCGGTGCGCTTCGCGGATGCCCATGCCCGGGGACCATCGTTCGGCCTTGGGCAAATTGCGCAGATCGATATTGATGCTATGGGGCGTGACCGGCTGTCCGATCTTGGGACGAGTGGTATTGCCGGCCTTGCCGTCCTCAGGCGGCGCCGCCGTTGCTGCGCAGGGCAGCAACAACATCAGGGCCGCCGCTTTCAATACAGTAGTGAATCTCGATGCGTTCATTGTTGCGTCCTCACTCCATCGATGGGGTATCACAGAAATATCAGACCGCGTTCTTGTCGAGTCCCCTCGTCGACCGGACATAACCCAAGTCGACGCCTCATTGATCTTCGCAAACTTTACGCTGTCGCGTGAAACGAATCTCGAAGCGAGAAGCCCCGGCGATCGCCGGGGCTTCTCTTGTCGCTGTCAAAACCGCATCGCTATCAGAACGTGATGCTCCAGCTGTTGAGCGTGCCGGTATCGCCCGCCGCATTGTCGTTCACGCGGAGGTTCCACGTGCCGTTCAAGGCTTCGGT
Organism: Lysobacteraceae bacterium; assembly: GCA_044340325.1. Classification (GTDB taxonomy): domain Bacteria; phylum Pseudomonadota; class Gammaproteobacteria; order Xanthomonadales; family Xanthomonadaceae; genus Lysobacter_I. The sequence continues at coordinate 8,187 of JBIITV010000041.1, read as the reverse complement.
CGACAGGTTCACGCTGAAGGTCTGGATGATGTTGTCGGCACTGCCGCCGGAGCGGTTGTGCAGCACGTAGACGCTGCCATCCGGCGCCACCAGGTCGACCTTCAAATCGCCTTTGTAGGTATGCGTGATGTTCACCGCGACCGGAGTCGTGGCGGAACCGTTGCCGGTACGACCGGACACCGTGATCGGGCTGTTGATCGTGGCGTTGTCGGCGATCGCGAACGGCGTGGTGTTGCTGTAGGTCGTCGTACCGCCACCGCCGCCTGTGGTGTAGTTGCCGACCAGACTCACGCCGGAGAAGGTCGCATAGGCCTTCAGACGGACGAAATAGGTGCCGGCGGACGGTGCCGCGAACGTGCAGGTTTCGGCATTGCCGCCGGTGAACGGACGACAGTCGTAGACCGTGTCGGTCGGCGCACTGCCGAACTTCACGTACATGTCGACATCACCGGTACCGCCTGAGGTCGTGAACGTCAGGTTGGTTGCGCCTGCGGGCACCACCATCGTGTAGTTCAGCGAGTTGTTCAAGGTCGCGGCAAGGCCGGTGACCGGAACGCCGTTGGTCAGCACCGTGCCGCCGCCGCCCGCCGTCACCGTCACCGTATTGGTCCGGGTGTTGGTGGCGCCGCCGTTGTCGGTCACGGTCAGGGTGACCGTGTAGGTACCGGCCGCAGCGTAGGTCTTGCTGGGATTGGCCACGGTGGAAGTGGTGCTGTCGCCGAAGTTCCAGCTGCGCGATGCGATGGTGCCGTCGCTGTCGGTGGAGGTATCGGTGAAGTTGGCCGTCAATGCGCTGGTGGTGAACGTGAAGTTCGCGACCGGCGGCACGTTGGCGGGCGGCGTACCGGTGAAGTTCTGGCCGGTGACGTTGGCGCTGCTGACGGTGACGCTGCGATTGACCGGCGAGAACGTGTAACCGCTCAACGACGGAGTCAGTGTGTAGGTGCCGTTGGCCACGCCGGACAGCGTGTACGCGCCGCTGGCATTGGTGGTGGTGCTGGCGCTGCCGTTGCTGACATTGACGCCATTGATGCCGGCGCCGCCACTGGTGGTGATCGAACCGGAGATCGTGTAAGTGGTGACGCCGCTGCACGCCGGGAATTTGAAGTCCTGGATGCGGGTCTGCCAGCTGCCGGCCGGACGGTACATGCCGACGAACCAGAAGGTGCAGTCGTCGACCGGGTCTACCGTCATCTGGTAGTAATCGCCCCAGCGGCCGGAGGTTTCGACCGCGCCGCCGACAGCGATTTCATTCTCGCCCAGCGACATCACGCCTGCGGCATCCGCAGCGGTGCGACCGGTGTAACCAAGCGTGGCGAATTTGGTCGGCGTCGTCGTCTTGGTGACGTTGTAGCCCATGCCGATGTTGCCGAACTTGTCCATCGCCGCAGTGCCCATCAGGTGATGGGTGCTGGTGTCGCCCGGGCTGAACGTGCCTTCCTGGAAGAGCGTCCAGTTGCCGGCGCCGACCCGGCGCAGTTCGAACCAGCGGATGCCGGAATCGACCACAGTGCCGGTGCGAGCCGCATTCTGGTTGGTCGCAAACGTGCCGACGATGGCTTCATGCGTGCCCAGATTGCGATAGGTGAGCTGGTTCAACAGCACTTCGCGGATCGGGTCGAGGCGCGAGGTGGAACCCGGCTGCGGCACGGTTGCGAAGGTGCTGTAGTCGCGGAACCAGCTGTTGAACTCGGTGATCGCGACCCGCGGCAGCGTGGTGATGTTGCTGTTCGCAGGCGTGTTCCAGTCGATATTCAGTTCATACAGCTCGATGAAATCCTGCGTGCCGTTGGCGCCGGCACCCGCATGGGCTTCGTCGTCGTTGTGGCGGGCGAGAATCTGCTTGCGGCCCGCAGGCGCTGCGGTGGTGCCGTAGAAGCTGCTCGGGGTCATGATCTGGAAACCGTAACCCGCCAGATTCGCCACGCTGCTGAAACGCTGTGCCGGACGCGCGGTGGCGCCGTTGAGCATGTTCGCGCGGTCGAACGCGTAGATTTCGGTGCCGGCCTGGCTGCCTTCATTGGTGCCGCAGACGTAGGCATCGTTCCACACGCCGCAGTGCGGGTAATCCGGCAGCACCGGCGTCGCATAGCGATAGAACCACCAGCCGCCCGTCACCGGGTCGGAGGTCTTCGACACGAAGGTGCACAGACCGGTGTCGTCCATGCTCAGCATGAACCAGCGGCCAGCCTGGCGATCGTAATGGATCAACGGATCGCCGCGATCGGTGGTGCACGAGTTGCCGGCGGGCGCCAGCGAACCGAACGTGGTCGGACCCGCCACCAGGGTGCCGGTCTTGTTGTAGATGTTGAAGTACGTGCCCGAACCGCCGCTGTTGACGGCGTACATCACGTGATTCGCGCCGACTTCCACCACCGGGTCGCCGGGGCTCACGCCGGTGTTCGGATTGTTGATGCTCACGCGGCTGGTGGCGGCGACCTTTGCGCGACGCGCATTCGGGGATTCGTCCCACAGCTTCTGCAGTTCCGGCAGACGGTCCGCAGCGGTCGCCTTGCTGGCGGGCGCGTGCGGCAGCTTGCTGCCGATCGGCGTGTATTGGCGGCGATGCGCTTCGCGGATGCCCATACCCGGGGTCCACGGCTTCGCCTTCGGAAGGTTGCGCACGTCGACGCTGATGTTGTGCGCGGTCACCGGCTGCCCGATCTGCGGACGACCCGGGTTTTTCGCGCTGCCGGTCTGGGGCGGCGCGGCCATCACGGCGCACGGCAGCAGCAGCATCACCGCCGCCGCTTTCAAAGCGCCCTTGAATATCACTCGTTTCATTGCTGAGTCCTCAACACATGGATGTGGATACAACGGAATCGCCCGGGCTTGCGCTTCGCAGCGATTACTCTTGCAGCAGTACGATCGCACTTTCGACAACATGCGCCTTCTCGCCGCGACGACAGACATCCTGCCTGCCGCCGGACGCGGTCGGATGGCGCTTATTCGGGGTCGATGAACACGCCCTTTCGCATCAGGCGCACTTCGCTGACCAGACTTTCCAATACGACCTGCGCCTTGTCCTGTCCGGACTTGGGCGTCCCGACCACGGCGGTGGCGATCTTGTTCGGTTCTTCGCCGTCGCGGCGTTCGATGGCCAGCGAGTAGTCGGTGGCAAACTGCTGGGAGGTGGACATGCGGACCTCGGCATTGAGTTTGTCGCTGACGTTCACGGCCACGCTGCCGGTGCGGCTGGACAGGCGCTGCACCGAGCCGGGGCGCGCATTGTCTTCGAGCGTGACTTCGATCCGACCGTTGTCGGTGCGAACCTGCAAGGTGCCGTCGGTACCGCGCACGGCAACCTCGCCGCTCTCGGTGGACAGATCGAGATCGCTCTTCACACCGCGGCTTTCGATCACGCCTGCGCGCGTGCGCGCCGTCACCGCATGCGCTTTGGGCACGTACAGCACCAGATCGATGCGCTGGCCCTCGGCAAGCGCGATGCCCTCCGGAAGGCGCGGCACCACTTCGAAGCGACCGTCGCGCGCAGCGGGCTGGAACGTGATCGCAGCGGCGCCGTCGGGCTGCTGTACGGTGGAGCGGATATCGAGCTGATCCTCGTAGCCGCCGAAGCGCAGGTAGACGCTGCCGTAGGCGTTGTCGACCTGAATGGACTGCCCGACCGGAAGCTTGAAACTGTCGTCGCGCCGGATCGGTTCCCGCATCGTCTGCATCTCCTGTTGCGCGCCTTCGGCGGCCAACAGGGTCGAGGGCGCAAGCATGCCGCAGGCGGCCATGGCGGCAAGGGTGAAGCGTGCGGCGAGAGAGAAGCGAAGCGTTGTCGGCGAATGTCGTGTGGGCATGTCGGTGCGGACTCAGAAGCGATAATCGGCGGTGAGAATGAAATTCCGGCCCGGCTCATCAAGCCCGGAACCGTGTTCGCGGTAACGCTTGTCGCCTAGATTTTCGGCGCGCAGCGACAGATCGAGTCGCTCGCTCGCACGCCAGGCGACGCGTGCGTTCAATGTCGCCCAGCCGGCGGTGCCGTTGGGGTTGATGCGCGGATCGACGCGGTCGCGCTCGCTCAGACGACGCTGTGCCGAAGCGTAGAAACCGTAGGCTTCGAGATTGAGCGTATCGCGCAGCTGCCAGCGCGCGCCGAACTTGCCGAACAGCGGCGGAATGCGATCGGCCGGCATCGTGCCGGTCTCGGTGCCTTCATCGCCGCGGGTATAGGTGGCGGTCGCGTAGAGCTCGAGGTCCGGCGACGGCATGCGGTAGCGTGCGCCCGCTTCGATGCCCCACAGATCCAGCCGCGCGACATTGCGGTTCTGCACTTCGAGCGCGGTGCCGACGAGATTTCCGGTCAGCACGCTGGTGATCTTGTCGCGGTAGTTGGAACGGAACGCGATCAACTCGCCGCTGAGCGTTTCGGTGCCGAATTTCAGACCCGCATCGATACTGGTGACGTACTCAGGCTTGAGATTCGGGTTGGGCGAACTGAAGCGGTTGCCCGGGCGCGGTCCGAACACGCCGAGATCGAAAATATTCGGCGCGCGGAAGCCTCGGCCAAGATTGGCGACCAGACGCACGTCTTCCGACAACTCGAACGCCATGCCGAGATTGCCGGTGAGATCGTCGGGTGTCAGCGAGACACCCGGCGCGGTGCCGCTGGAAGGGACCGAGATGTCGTAGCGGCTGTAGCGCGCACCGTAGTTCAGATCGAAGCGGCCGCGACGCCAATCGTCGCCGGCGTACACCGCCCAGCTGTCCATGCGCGAACCGTCTGGAAAACGCGGTGCGCGCACGCTGAACGCACCGGTCGTGACGACAACGCGGGTTTTCGAGGAATCCACATCGTCGCGGTAGTACTCGAAGCCGTAGCTCAGATGATGTTCGCTGCCGATGTCCTTGCCGAACTGGCCCGACACGCCGGTGGTGGTGTCGCTGTTGCGCTCGGTTTCGAGATTCGGCGTGCCGGTGGCGCGGGTAAGCCTGTCGTCGACGATCTTCTGGCGGCCGATGCGCAGCTCACCGTTGTCGAACCATGCATTCGGGTTGTCGATGCGCCAGCGCAACTGCACGAAACGCCGTTGCTGCGGCTCGAAGAAGAACACCGCGTTCTCGGGCGCCGTCTGGCCGAAACCCGGCACCAGCGCGTCGTGGCGCGGCGTACGCGGCTGTTCGGAATACTGCAGGCTGAACATCAACTCATGGCCAGGCGCGATATCGGCCTGCCACTTGAAATCGGCGCTGCGCTGGGTGAATCCGCTGAACGGCCGGGTTTTGCCGTCGCCGCTGCGCAGATCGTTCACTTCCTGCGAGGTCAGACCGAGCGAGAAACCAATGCCTTCGCGGCCGCCTTTGATGTCGGCGCGACCGATCAGCGAATCATCGGCGCTCGAAGCGATCGCGCGCAGCCTGCCGCCCCACTGCCAGCTGTCGCCCTCGAAATTCAATTCCGGGGTGAGCATCTGCACCACACCGCCCATCGCATCGCCGCCGTACAGCGTGCTGGAAGGGCCGCGCACCACTTCGATACGGTCGAGGCTCTGACCATCGACCAGTGCGATGTACTGGTTCGGCGCATTGCGGAAGAACGCGTTGTTGAGGCGAAAGCCATCGACGAGGTGCAGCACCTCCGACCCTTTCAGACCGCGCACGATCACCACGCCCTGCCCCGGCGTGGTCTGCTGCACGAACGTGCCCACTTCGCCGTGCAGCGCATCCATGGGCGTCTGCGCCGCGACTTCGCGCAGGCGCTGACCGCCGACGATGGTGGTGGCTGCGGGAATGTGCAGCGTGGATTCGGGGCGCTTGGTCGCGGTGACCTGGATGGTATCGAGACAGACCACATCGCCATCGCGGCAACGGTCTGTGGAATTGGACGTGTCATCGGCCGCCATCACCTGCCCAGTGGCAAGCACCAGCAGGATAACGACGTCCCTGTATAGCAATCTCTGCATTACTTCCTGATCCCCGGACGCGAAATACGACAAATCAACAAAAGCAAAAATGTTGCTGGTGGAATCCTTACGGTACGAATCTATTTCTGATCCATGGGACCACGCTCAGCGGCGACCGTCGATCCGGCATCCGCCGAGATCAGAAAACCGTTTCCGCCGCCGCAATTCGTGCGTGTCGACTGGAAAAGGCAATGACAAGACGCGATGCAGGACACGCTCATCCTCAGTCCCCCTGTGGGATGAACACCTCGACCCTAAACGGAACTGACGCATTACGTCAACTGTTGACCCAGGATCACCGTTCGTCGGCCCGCTGACGCCGACAGCCTGTCAAGAAAAGAACATCCTCTAGCTTTTACTGTGAAAAGAGTCACAGCTACCGGCATCCGGAGGTGGAACCTGAGGGTCGTCTTTGCTGCAGGGCAGCATCGCCGGGCGCAGCCTGACCATGAGAACGGCAGGCACAAACGCAGGGGCCGGACATCGATTGGAGCTTCAAGGGAGAGGGCAGCGGCCCGCCTGCCGCGTTTCCGCAGCAGGCGGGCCCGGGGGCTAGGGCGTCCGCGTCGCCATGAGCGTCACACCCGAAAACGCAGTGAAGGCGCGGACATTGGCGTAATAGACGGTGCCAGCGGTCGGATTGGTGAAGGTGCAGGTCTCGGCATTACCGCCGAGATACGGACGGCAGGTGTGGCTGGTGGTGGGAGCGGAGCCGAGCCTGACATACAGATCCGCATCGCCGGTGCCGCCGGAAATGTTGAACACCAGACTGGTGGTCCCGGCCGGCACTGTCACCGAGTAGGTCGGCGATGTGGTGCTGGCCGCCTGCGATGGCAACGCCACGTTCAACACCAGGGTGCCCGTGGGCGGCGGCGTGGTGGCGCAGCTGACACCGACTGCGGTGAACGCAGCGGTGACATTGGCGACGGTGTAGCCAAGATCGGCCGCCGCCGTCTGCACGCCGCAGGCGCCCTGATTGAAGTTGGTACTGGCGGTCCAGTACAGATCGTTGGCGCGGGCGAACACCTGGAACACCTTCTGCGTATTCCAGCCGGCGGTCGTCGCCAGGGTATAGAACGCCTTGTTGTAGACGCCCGACGAGTAGTGCACGTTCATGCCGCTGGTGAAGTTGGCGGCATTGCCGATGGACTTGCCGTCCTGCGGAGGATTGGCCATGTAACGCAGCGCGCCGCTCTTGCCGATGGCCAGCGCGCGCAGGCTACTCAGACGCGGCTTGCCGGCCGGGATCTCGCTGGCCAGACCGGTGACCTTCTGGCCGAAGAGCATGCGGATATTGCCGTTTTCGTCTTCGTTGACGATCACATGCTCACCGAAGAACGGCAGGCTGCGGAAGGCCTGCTGCTAACGGTGATTGCGCACGCCGCGATCGGTCTTGCAGTAGAGCAGGAACAGGCGCGATTCGCTGTCCAGGCCCAATGCCTGCGCCGGAGGCGGCGATGGCGGCGTTGCTCTTCGCGACGCGGCTCCTCAACGAGAGACTGCCTATAAAAAAACGCCTGCGGATCTGAATCGATCCGCAGGCGCGCGATGCCTCTTGTGGCCTATGCTCGGAGCGCACTCGGCGTCGAGCTACAGCCATTGCACATTTCAAGAAAAAATGAGCCCTGACTCACTCAGCCCGAGTCCGTACTGAGCGCCTCATTGCATCGAAGAATACGCCGAGCCATGTACCGATTTGCAGCAATGCTTATTGCAGGGCACCGTTATAGTCTGGCAACTGATACTTCTTCTCGTAATTGCTACCGGTGAAATCTGTATCCCTGTTACCGATATTCGCGGTGATCGTATACCCCTGCTGAGTCAGCTGGCTGCGGCACTGCTCTTTTGTCCCTGCAGTACTGCCGCACAGTGCATCAACGGTGTAACCGGCCTGGATCAGCTGGTTGCGAGTATTCTCCGAACCGGTACGGCGGGTAACAAAGAGGATTTTGTAACCATTCGCTGTGGCCCAGCGCGCGACTTCCAGCACCGGAGGGTTGGCCCCACCTACATTCGAACCAACGTTGCTGTTGATCGCGGTGTTATCGATGTCGAGCACGATGGCAAGATTGCTGCCGCCCTGTGTCTTGCGCTGCTGCAACCAGTCGGTGGCGCCCGTCATTGCCGCTTTCACATGGCACTGCCACACATCATAACTGGGCACCGAACTGCCGATCGCCGCGCAGCCCGATGGCGGAGTGGTGCCGCCGCCAAGCGCCACATACCGCTCGATCCAGCTCCTGTAATAAGGAACACTGGTATAGAGCCCATTACCTAC
>JBIITV010000051.1:0-29477 GCA_044340325.1 Lysobacteraceae bacterium | reverse complement strand
TCGCGAAACTCACCGAATTTCAGCCGCGACATCTAACGCGATCTGAGACACCGGATGTTTCGCGACTGAAGTCGCTCCTACAAAATCGATGCGATCCGGCGTGTGCGAACAAAGGCCGCGTAGGAGCGACTTCAGTCGCGAAACTCACCGAAATGCTGCCGCGACGTCAACCGCGATCTGAGACACCGGATGTTTCGCGACTGAAGTCGCTCCTACAAAAGCGGCGAGCTGTTGCTGTTGATCATGCGGTGGGCCAGGGCCCGCTACCGGGTATCGAAGCGCAGCAGCAGATCGCGCCACGGCGTCAGTTGCGTTCCGAACCCGACGATCACGCCCAGCGTGTTCGCCAGCGCATCCATCCCGTCCATCATCCGGTCGGTGGTCAAGGCGCCCTGCGCGTATTCCAGGCCGATACCCATCAGCACCAGCGCGATGCCAACGCTGAGCAGCGACCGCCAGCGCGGATAGAGCTGCACGGCGCCTGCAGCGAGCGCGGCGTAGGTCAGAAAATGTTCGAGCTTGTCGTTCATCGTCGGCAGCGTCTGCAGCGACGATCCCGGCAGCAGCGAGAACACCACCACCAGCGATACGCCGAGACACCACAGTCCGGACCACAGCAGCGGGCGACGAAAGGGTTTCAGCGAGCGACCGATGCGTCTTCGAGTCATCCGAACATGTCCGTATCAGTCCGGCTCACAGCCGGAAACCGAGATCGCCGGCGACGAAGGCGTGCGCCAGGCTCGACTTGCGCGCGAACCCCATCGCCTGGAAGCGCTCGCCCATTTCACCCGGCAGCGTGAGTTTCTTCACCTGCTGCCGCAGCGCATAGCGCGCGGCTTCGTCGGCAGCGTGGCGCTCATGATCGGCCAGCCGTTGCTCCAGGCCGTTGCCGATCAGGAAGCTCGCCTGCGAGCAGTAACCGGCGAACTCGAACCCCGCGCTGGTACCGGCTTCGGCGAGCGCGGTGAAATCCACCGACACAGTGAGATCCTGCAGACCGACTCGCGCGAACACATCGTTGACCAAGCGGTGGCGATGGAACGCGCGCAGCGTGCCATCCTCGCGACGCGGGTCGTAATACTCGCGGCGCGGATAACCGTAATCGATGAGCAGCAGCGCGCCGGCATCCAGACCGCCGACCACCGCCTGCAGCCAGTAGGGCAACTGCGGCAGCACTTCGGAGCGATAGCCGTCCCTGAACGGCGCCTCGCACTGGCGTTCGACGTGACGCACCGCTGCGGCCAGCAGCGCATCGGCAGGCCGGTCCACGCGCACGAAACCGTCGTCGGCATCCAGACCGACATGCTCTTCGTAGATTTCGCCTTCAATCACCGCGAATCGCGAGGTCGGCAGCGCATCGATCACCTCGTTCGCGAACACCACGCCGTTCCAGCGCGGATTCATCGGCGACTGCAGCCACTCCATCCGTTCGAAAATGTCCGGTGCGAACCGGGCGCGCAGACGTTCCTGCTGACGCTGGCGCAAGTCTGCGCTGGGTTCGAGAATGGCATAGCGCGCCGGCATCGACTGCAGGGCGATCAATCGTTCAATGGCGGCTTCCGCGAACGCGCCGCTACCGCCGCCGACCTCCATGAACAGGGCATCGTCGCCGAGCTGTCGCAGGACCGGCGCCAGCGCATCGGCCACGCATTCGGCGAACATCGGCCCCAGCTCGGGCGCAGTCACGAAATCGCCGGCAGGGCCCAGCTTGGTGGCGCCGGCGCTGTAGTAGCCGAGCCCTGGCGCGTACAGCGCCAGTTCCATGAACCGCCAGAACGGGAGAACGCCGCCATTGCTTTCGATCTGATCCCTGATCAATCCGCACAAGCGCTCGCTGTGGGCTCGGATATCGGGATCGAGATCGTCGTCGGTCAGCATGCGGCAACTCCATTGCGATGGCCGCACAGGATAACGAATCCCGCGAACCCGCAGGTCAAGCGTCTCCCTCTTCTTCGCGAATCTTCCTGCGGATGAACCACCAGATGTACACGGCCATGGCGATCATGAAGCCGATCCCGCCGAGGGTCATCCAGCCGACGGGTTTGGCGAAGAGTTCGGAAAGAACGGGATGCATGACCAGACTCCAGGAAGGACCGCGACAAGCATGCGCCTGGCCGACGGGCGCGGCTTGACCCCGGTCAAATGACGGCGGATCCGTGTCTTCATGGTCCAATGGCACCGCATTCGCGCTTTGGAGTATCCACGTCATGCCCACATCACGCCCTGTCGCGCTGGTCACCGGCGCCGCCCGCCGCCTCGGTGCCGCCATCGCATGCAAACTGCATGCCGCCGGTTACGACCTTTCGCTTCATTACCGGCATTCGGCCGGGGAGATGCAGGCGCTGACCGCCGCACTCAATGCAGACCGTCCCGGCAGCGCCGTCGCCTGGGCCGCCGATCTGGCCGAATACGACCGTCTCCCCGAGCTGGTGGCGAAGACGGTCGGCCACTTCGGTCGACTGGACGCGCTGGTGAACAATGCCTCGGCATTTTCGCCGACCCCCCTCGGAACGATTACCCCCGCCGACTGGGACGGGCAGTTCCTGATCAATGCCCGCGCGCCGCTGATCCTCGCGCAGGCCGCCGCCCCGCACCTCAAACTCGCGCGCGGCGCCATCGTCAACCTCACCGACATCTACGCCGAGCGCCCGCTGCGCGACCATGTCGTCTACTGCATGAGCAAGGCCGCGCTGCTCGCGGGCACGCGCGCGCTGGCGCTGGAGCTGGCGCCGGATGTACGGGTGAACGCGATCGCACCCGGCGCCATCCTGTGGCCGGACGAAGGCAAACCAGAGGCATCGAAAGCCGCACTGCTCGCGCGCACGCCGCTGGGCCGCATCGGCACCCCCGAGGACATCGCCGATGCGGTGCGCTGGCTCCTGCAGGGCGCGGACTACACCACCGGGCAGGTGATCCGGATCGATGGCGGGCGGATGCTCGACGGCTGATCGGACCAAACGCCTGATCGAACCAAGGGCCGCCGGCATCGCGCCGGACGGCCGCCAGGGCCGGTCTGGGATTACTTGGGCGAGAACGCCGACTCCAGCGCCAGGCTGCGGAACTCGGCCGGCGCTTCGTGGGACACCGCATAGCGGTACAGCGCAGCGGAGTAGATGCCGCTCAGCGCCGCCTGGGTCACGCCCAGCACCAGCACCACGATCAGGAACGTCGCCGCAACGGCGATCCCCAGCTCCATCGACACTTGCCATGCGAGGAAGGTCGCGACGATACCGGCCACCACCACCAGCAGCGTGATCAGACTGAATGCGGCACCGATGCCGACATTGCCAATCGCGTTCTCGCCCCAGGTCTTCTTCAGCAAAGCGACGCTTTCCTTCAGCGCCTCGATCGGACCGATGTCGCGATTGACCAGCACCGGCACCACCAGGAAGGTCGCCAGCGTCCAGGCCATGCCCAGGCCGCTGCCGAGCATCCGCACGATGACGTTGTTGTCGCGGTTCTTCAACGACTGCAGGATCACGCCGACCGTCGCCGCGATGGCCGCGTAGCCGAGAATCGCCGGCAGCCGCGCTTTCGCCGCGCGGATACCGTCGGAGAAGGTCGGATCACCGCCTTCCAGCCGGATCGTCGCCGCCGCGACCAACGCGCTGTTGAAGAACACGATCACGCTGTATTGGCAGAAATAGAAGGCGAAACCGAGTACCGCACCGACGATGTTGAAACCGTTGTCGAACAGCTTCAGCGCGAAGACCGGCAGCGCGAAGGTCGCCATCACCAGCAGCGTGGCCAGCGAAGACAGGATCGGAAACAGCATCAGTTCCTTGTCGGCGCGCAGCACCGACGCACTCGCCTTGACCAGACCCCAGCTGCGCGAAAATTTCTCGAACATCGTCTGCGCCCTCCCCGGACACATGATTGGAGCGCTATCGTGGGGGCGAACCACGGCGGTCGACAAGCGCTGGAAGTCACCTCTTGCGGGTGAGTACCGTCACTCGCCGGCGTTCGGGTCGAATACTGGCGCGAACGGAACATCGCGCTGTGACGAATCGGCCCACAGCGCCGCCAGTGTCCGTCCGCTGCGTGGATCGACGAAATCCGGCGCGATCTCGGCCAGCGGTTTGAGCACGAACGCATGCTTCAGTTCGTCGCGCGGCAGCTGCAGATGGCCGGGACCTTCCAGCACCAGATCGTCGTAGAACACGATGTCGACATCCAGCGGCCGGTCGCCGAAGCGCGGCCCGCTGCGGTCGCGTCCGTGCGCGTCTTCCAGCGCATGCAGCCAGTCGTTGAGCGCAAACGGGTCGAGCCCGCTGTCGATCACTGCGGCGGCGTTGAGAAAATCCGCGCCGTCGAACCCCACCGCAGGAAAACGATAGACAACCGACACGACGATCTCGCCGAAGCGCTCCCGCAGCGCTGAGATCGCGGAGCGGAGATTCTCCTCGGGGAGTTGGTTACTGCCGAGGCTCAGATACGCCCGGCCCATCAGCGCGCACCGTTCAAGACTTGCCGCGCTCGATGATCACGCCCACCGCGCGCGCGCCGCGCACGGCGCCGGGCTTGCTCAGTTTCAGACGCACGTGGGAGACCGCGAACTCGGTCAGGACGATCTCGGCGCAGCGCTCGGCCAGGGTTTCGACCAGGCCGAACGACGATGCCGACACATACTCGATCAGCCGCTTGCTCACCGCTTTGTAGTCGAGCGTGTCGGCGATGTCGTCGCTCGCCGCCGGCCTGCGGTTGTCGAACGCCATCTCGATGTCGAACTGCAGCGGCTGACGGATCCGTCGCTCCCAGTCGTAAATGCCGATCAGCGTCTCGATTTCGAGCGCTTCGATGAAGACTTTGTCCATAGGTGGGAGACGGAGTGTTCGGAAGGCCAGCATCGTAACCGATGCTCCTGAGGGAGCGGCGGAAGCCGCGATGGACTGCGGTAAGCGCATCGGTTGTCTGTCGCGGCTTGCGCCGCCCCCACAAACGCGAGCGGCGGCTCACGCCAGCGGCGTCAGCGTCGCCATATCCCAGCGCGGTGCGACATGCACTGCAGCATCGCTGCGCTGCCCGGCTTGCAGCCGCAGTGCGCCGGCGAACGCGATCATCGCACCGTTGTCGGTGCACAGTTCGGGACGCGGAAAGCAGACCCGGGCGCCGCGCTTCGCCGCCATCGCATGCAGGCGCGCGCGCAGGCGCTTGTTCGCGCCCACGCCACCGGCGACCACCAATACCCCGCTGCCGGCAGCCTGCAGCGCGCGTTCGCATTTGATCGCGAGCGTATCGACCACCGCGTCCTCGAAACCACGGGCGATATCGGCCCGTGTCGCGTCGCTCTGATCGCTGTCGCGCCAGGCCAGCAACACTTGGGTTTTCAGACCGCTGAAGCTGAAATCCAGACCCGGCCGGTCGGTCATCGGTCGCGAGAACTTGAACGCGCCGGGCGTCCCATGCTCGGCCAGCGCCGCCAGCTGCGGCCCACCCGGGTACGGCAGTCCCATCAGCTTCGCGGTCTTGTCGAAGGCCTCGCCGGCGGCGTCGTCCAGGGTGTCGCCGAGCAGCCGATAGCTGCCGATGGCATCCACCGCCACCAATTGGCTGTGGCCGCCGGACACCAGCAGGGCGACGAACGGAGCTTCTGGAGGGTCGTCCTCCATCAGCGGCGCCAGCAGATGGCCCTCCATGTGATGGACCCCGATCGCCGGCAGCTCCAGCGCCCAGGCCAGTGATCGCGCCACCCCGGCACCGACCAGCAGCGCCCCGACGAGGCCCGGACCGGCGGTGTAGGCGACGCCATCGAGGTCGGCGATGCGCAGATCGGCTTCGTCCAGTGTCTGGCGGATCAGTGGCAGCAGTTTGCGCACATGGTCGCGGCTGGCCAGCTCCGGCACCACGCCGCCGTACTCGGCGTGCAGGGCGATCTGGCTGTAGACCGCATGGGCCCGCAGACCGGCGGCCCCGGACAGGGAGGTGTCGTACACGGCCACGCCGGTCTCATCGCAGCTGGTTTCGATGCCGAGAACTTTCACGGGGGGCGGGCCGGAGATGGTCATGAACGGGGCCACAGCTTACCGTGCGCAGGCGCCCCGAACTTGCGCCCCCGGTGCCAACGCCTTTATGATGCGCGGCTCGCCCGGACGGACCGGGTGGTGCGAAGTCCTTCGCAAGAGCCCGGCCAGTGAGGCCGGCTTCCCAAAAAGCCCGAGATTCCTATGCCCAGCGTCAAAGTCCGCGAAAACGAGCCCTTCGAGTTTGCCCTGCGTCGCTTCAAGCGCACCTGCGAGAAAGCCGGCGTCCTCGCCGAAGTCCGCAAGCGCGAGTTCTACGAAAAGCCGACCCAGGAGCGCAAGCGCAAGGCCGCCGCTGCGGTAAAGCGCCAGGCGCGTCGCAGCTCGCGCGACGCGACCAAGCGTCAACGCATGTACTGAGCCCCTCGCCGGGCGCAAGTACGCACGGTTCCTGCGCGATCCCGGGGTACAGCCCGCAGGTCGCGACCACAGCGAACACCGAAGCCGGCCGCGTCCCACGCTGCCGGCTTTTTGTCTTTCCCGACCTTTCGATTTTTCCGGCCCGATTCCAGCGGCCTCTGCACCACGGAGCATCTCCATGAGCCTCAAGCAACGCCTCACCGACGACATGAAAGCCGCCATGAAGGCCGGCGAAAAAGACCGTCTCGGCACCATCCGTCTGATCAACGCAGCGATCAAGCAGAAGGAAGTCGATGAGCGCGTCGAAATGGACGACACCCTGGTGCTGGCGATCCTCGAAAAAATGATGAAGCAGCGCAAGGACTCGGTCAGCCAGTACGAAGGTGCCGGGCGCGAGGATCTGGCCGCCATCGAGCGCGCCGAAATGGCGATCATCGAACAATACCTGCCGGCCAAACTCGGCGAAGCCGAGGTGCTGGCGGTGATCGACGCGGTGATCGCTGAGACCGGCGCTTCCAGCCCTGCCGACATGGGCAAGGTCATGGGCGCAGTCAAGCCGAAGCTCGCCGGCCAGGCCGACATGGGCGAGGTCTCGAAGCTCATCAAGCAGCGCCTGGCCGGCTGAAGATCGCCGCGATGGCCATCGAGCAATCCGTCATCGCCCTCCGCCCGGCGATCCGCGAGGACGCCGGGCTGATCCTCGCCTTCATCCGCGAGTTGGCCGATTACGAGAAGCTGTCGCACGAAGCTGTCGCCGACGAGGCCGGGCTCGCTGCACAACTGTTCGGCGAGCATCCGCGCGCCGAAGTGCTGATCGCCGAGGTCGACGGCGCGCCCGCCGGCTTCGCGCTGTTCTTCCACAACTTTTCGACTTTCGTCGGCAAACCCGGGCTGTATCTCGAAGACCTGTTCGTGCGCCCGGCCTTCCGCGGCCACGGTCTGGGCAAGCGGCTGATGCTGCGGTTGGCGCAGATCGCCGTTGAACGCGACTGCGGCCGCTTCGAGTGGTCGGTGCTGGATTGGAACCAGCCCGCCATCGACTTCTATCGCAGCCTTGGCGCCATTGGCATGGACGAATGGACCGTGCAGCGGGTCAGCGGCGAAGCGCTGCGGACGCTGGCGGGCGCCGCCCACCCGGGCGGGGCATGACCCGGTGCCCGTCGGGCAAGTAGTGGCATCCTAGCGGCCATGGCCCGCATCCCCGACGCGTTCATCGACGACCTGCTCGCGCGCACCGATATCGTCGAGCTGGTCGGCTCGCGCGTGCCGCTGAAGCGCCAAGGCAAGGAGTACTCGTCGCGCTGCCCGTTCCACGACGAGCGCTCGGCATCGTTCACGGTGTCGCCGACCAAGCAGTTCTATCACTGCTTCGGCTGCGGCGCGCACGGCACCGCGATCAGCTTTTTGATGAATTACGACCGCCTCGAATTCCTCGACGCGGTGGACGAGCTCGCCAAACGCGCCGGCATGGAAGTGCCGCGCGACACCCAGCAGCGCAACGCCACGCCGGACAGCGTCGATCAGTACGCGGCGCTGGACGCGGCGGCGAAATTTTTTCAGAAGCAGCTCGCGATCAGCGACAAGGCGCGCGAGTATTTCGACCGTCGTGGCGTGGACGAAGCCATCCGCGCCCAGTTCGGTCTCGGCTATGCGCCCGATGGTTTCTCGGCGCTACGCGATGCGCTCGGCACCGATCAGCGACGGATGGCGCTGCTGGAACGCGTCGGCCTGTTCTCGAAGAACGACAAGGGCCACGTCTACGACAAATTCCGCGACCGGGTGATGTATCCGATCCACGACCGCCGCGGACGCACGATCGCGTTCGGCGGGCGCGTACTGGATCCCGAAGACTCGCCGAAATATCTCAACTCGCCGGAAACTCCGCTGTTCCACAAGGGCCGCGAACTGTACGGGCTGTGGCAGGTGCGGCAGGCGAACAGCAAGATCGAACGGCTGATCGTGGTCGAAGGCTATATGGACGTGATCGCGCTGTTCCAGCACGGCATCACGCAGGCGGTGGCGACGCTGGGCACCGCGACCACGCCCGACCACGCCGAACTGCTGTTCCGCAACGCGCCCGACGTGTATTTCTGTTTCGACGGCGACGCCGCCGGCCGTCGCGCCGCGAGCAAGGCGATGGAATCGGTACTGCCACGGATGAAGGACGGACGGCAGGCGTTCTTCCTGTTCCTGCCAGACGGTGAGGACCCGGACACGATGGTGCGCAGCGAAGGCAGCGCCGGTTTCGATCTGCGCCTGCGCGATGCGACACCGCTGTCGACGTTCTTCTTCGACGAACTGGGCAAGGACGTGAACCTCGGCACGCTCGACGGCAAGGCGCGCATGGCCGAACGCGCGAAGCCGCAGCTCGCGCAGATTCCCGATGGCGCCTTCGGCGACTTGATGCGCCAGCGCTTGACCGAACTCACCGGCGTAGGCACGCGCGCCACCGAGCAGGCGCAGCCGTCGTCGCAACGCCCGCGCCCGCAGCCCGCGCACACGCAGAAACGCAGCCTCGTACGCAGCGCGATTGCGCTCCTGCTGCAGCAGCCGTCTCTGGCGCTGGCATTGGAATCGACCGACAGTTTCAGCGCCCTGCGCCAACCCGGCGTGAAACTGCTGACCGACCTGGTGATCTTGGTCCACGAGCGCCCGGACATCACCACTGGCGGCGTGCTTGAGCATTTCGCCGAACGCGAAGAAGTCGCGGCGCTGCAGAAACTAGCCTCTCAGGACATGCCCGGTGAGGAAGCGCTTTGGCAAAACGAATTCGCCGATGCGATGGCGCAGCTGGAAAAGCAGACATTGCACCAGCGCATCGACGAACTGCAGGCGAAGCAGCGCGAAGTCGGGATCGACGAAACTGACAAGGCCGAGCTGCGGGCATTGTTGCTGACGAAGTCACAACCCAGACGCTAAGCGACGCATCCGACGGCATTCGCACCGCGCCGCGCCGAGGATGGAATCAGCGATAGCGGTCCGGGCATTACCGAAGCATAGACTCGGCCCGCAGATGCGTCTGGGCCATCAGTTGCGATATGCGGAAGATGTTTCCACGGACTTCGGCGAGAAAATCGGCGGAGAATCTGGCGCGCCGCCGTCGATCATCGTGATCCAGTACTCCGCAGCGCTCTGCACCGTTGATGACATTGCGCACGTGCGACTTCGACAACCCCAACGCCCGCGCCACCATTTCTCCACTGATCTCGAACCATATCGGCGCATCCATGGGCGGGGCGTCGCACAGACACGCCCGGCAATGCTCATGAAGGTAGGCATACGCGATGCGAAGACCGCACTCATGTTTTTCGAACCACTGCCATCGATCGAAACAGCCCCGACTCTCTGCAATACTCTCGATCATCGGCAGCGATGACCTGACGAATCGCTCGAAGTAGTCCGAATCGCGGCGGACGCGATCCGCACATCCGCCCGGCAGGATCCCAAGCGACTCGGCCAGCAGGAAATGATGCTCGAGCCATTCGCGCAGCCCGTCGATGACGCGTTGACTGGGCACCAGGTATTTCTCGCGACGATCTGCCGGATTCGCTTCGGCCACGACCAATCGGAAGACCTTCGCGATGCCGATGAACGCAGCCAACGTGCGCCCACAGCCCGTTTGTGCCTGCAACCAGGCCAAAGTGGGGCGAACGCCTTGTGCTTCCTTCGATTCGAAGTGCGCGACCACCAACCGCCCCATCGCATGCGACTGAAATACCCGGGCGAAGACTTTGTTGATCAGCCGCTCGCCGACGAACATCCGGAACACATGCTCGGTATGCCGCATCAATGCGCGCAGATATCGCTCATCGTCAATCAAAGCGGCAGTCCACGACGGATACCGATGCATGCAACATTTGGACTTGCCCGCAACGCCTCATCTGCCAAACATATCGCTCGCCGGTGGCAGGAGATGTCCCTCCGCGCAACTCCGACCGACAGCGCACTTGATGACCGCAACTATCTCGGGCAATTCGCTCGCCTACTGACCAGATGAAAGGAATTTCAAAAATGACAATGGATTCGACCCTGCTCGCCGCAAGGGCACTATCGGCGAATTGTAATCAAGCAAAGCAGCATCGCAACTGCAATGGCGACACATCATGGCCACCACCATTGGCATGCGCAGACACGATCGCCGATCCAGGCACACGGAAAGACGATTCGGAAATCGATCGAAGGCGCCAGCCTTGCTCGATGGCGAACCGAGGCCGACGCGAAAGGCTGCGGCTTGTTGTCGCAGCAGCGCTCATCTCGGCCTCGACGCTGCCGATCGCATCGATCAGCGCAGGGGATCGGAGCGACATCGACCGCTTCATACGTACGATGGCTTTCGACGAACGGCGCATTCTTTCGACCCATGCATCGGATGCCACCCAGGCCCTGCCCAGCCGACGCGACAACGGCAGAAGCGTAACGACCTGCACCGCCACTAAACGCAATGCCAGCGGAGAAACGAACAACATCTCCATCCTCTCGCCAACCGCAGGGACGATCTATCCGGGAGCGCTGGTCAGGATCAACTCATCGTTGGTGGAAGGGCGTCCACAAGCGCTGACCACGCCGCGCGCACCCGTCACGTTCCGGCTCGACCTGCCCGGGCAGCGCGATGCGGGGAGAAGCGTCGAAGATCCGTCATTTTCCAACGTCCAGACCTCGATCGACAACGCAGTGATCGACTGGATCGAGGAACAGCGGACACACGGTTTCACCGCCCCCGCCAGGCAGACGCTGAATACGCAACGCGCTTACGGCCGTGAACAGGTCGCTGCCTCGCTGGGCCTCAATGCGCAGTGGATGAGCAATGCATTCACGGCAAACATCGGCGGCGGCCGACAGCGTGAGACCAAGACGAACATCGCGCTGTTCCGCCAGATCTACTACAGCGCGATCGCCGATCTTCCGCGGGCGCCTTCGGCGGTCTTCGCACCCCAGGTATCGTTGACCTCACTGCGCGAGGAGATCGACAGCAACAACCCACCCGGTTTCGTGCGTTCGGTCGACTACGGTCGACAGCTGCTGATTCGCGTCGATTCCGATTCCAGCGTGGATGATGCCGATATCGCTGCAACCTTGCAGTACGCCTCAGGCGGAGGGGCCTCGGTCAACGCAAATCTACTAAGCACCTATCAGCGTATCGCAGAAAATTCGCACTTCACGGTACTCGCGGTCGGCGGCAACGCGAAGGCTGCCGCCTCGATCAACGGCATGGCCGATCTGCAGTCATTCATCCGTTCCGGCGCACGGTTCGGGCGGTCCAACCCGGGCGTTCCGATCTCGTACACGGTGACCTTTCTCCGCGATCACGCGATCGCAGCGATGCGCTTCACCGCCGATCACACGGAGTGGACTTGCACCGAGCGCGAAAACGAATCCGTGCGGCTTCGCCACGACGGGGCCTATATCGCGCGCTTCGAGATCGACTGGCGGGAGTACGACGAATCCGGCGCACCAGTCGAAAAGTCCTGGCGCTCCGGTTCGCAAACCGCAGGATGGACGCATACCCAGAATTTTCCAGGCGATGCGCGAGGTATCCGCATTCGCGCCTATTCCAATACCGGGCTCGGACGGAGCCCTTGGCGGGAAGCGATGAACACCGAATTACTGAGGCATACAAACCGCTGTTTCCGCATCACCGGCACATCGCTTCACCCATCATTCGACAACGAGTGCCGCTGATCGTCCGTCGGTGATCGTCTTCGCTTGAACCGTTTACTCATCTCACCAACATGAATCAACACTCAAGGAGAAACACATGCTTCTGTTCTATGGAAAACCCATGCACGACCTCAAAGACGACGAGAATCTAAGCCGATTCGCCAGACTGGCCGCGCTTCGCAGGCATTTCTTCGCCTTCAAGCAATGGCAGGATTTCTCAGAAAAGAAGGGCGACACCCAGACGCATGCGATGGCGATGGCGCTCAAGCAGGGCGACACGCTCGATCAATTGAACGGCGACCCCGACATTCTCGTGCTCAACGCGCATGGAAACCAGAACAGCTTCAGCGGTTTCAGTGCCGAAGAGGTCGCGAATGACCTGTTCGCGCTCGGTATCGAGGCGGCTGGCACGCGCCAACTGTGGGTCGCAGCCTGCAACGCAGGCCTCCAGGATCAGAAGAACGCCAGTTTCTCCCCAACGTTCACCCAGGAATTGAGCATGCGTCTGAAAGAGCGCATGCCCGAGATCACGGTCTATGGCCCGCGCGGCATCCTGAAGTACGGCGACGAGAAGGTAGTCGATGTCGGGACCGGCCAGAAGACGATGAAATTCGGCCTCGTCTACATCTTCGACAAAAAGGAGCAACAGAAGTATCCGTTCGAAGAGGGCTGGGTCCGCGCGGGATTCTGATCGCCAAGCTCGGCGCGGGATTCCGGCGCGGCGACCCAACCGTCGACACGCATGCATCCTCGCTCAGTGCGGAGCGCCGCAAGCCCGGCGCTCCGTTTTTTTGCCGAAACAAGATCTCGGCCTTGACGACGATAGCGGACAAGCCGAACCTCAAGCTCTGCCACTGACGAAGCCATTACCCAAAGCCGTTTCAGTGCAAGGTAGCGTCCGCCGCGTAAAAATAGCAGCGGCGATGAATCAACTTCAATACGGGCTCGATGCGGGCCCGCCCACCGTGTCGATGCAAATGAGACCGGTCGCGGTGACACACCCGGTCGTGATCGTGATAGGTGACTCTGTCCACAGGCGCTCGCATGCCGACCAACAGGCAACGCGTTGGCGATGAACTGCGGTCCACAAACGGTGACCTACGCGCTTGCTTCTCCGGCGCAGCCATCAATGGCTGCGTTGACACACTGCTGAAAATCAGCTCGCGCAGGTATTTCTACAGTCGGTTGGACCAAGGTCAGTTGCCCTCCAACACATAGACCATTTCGTCCTCCGCACAGTGCCAATGCTTGATTGATGAGCATGTTTCGGGCTGCAGGATTTCCACGAAGACTCCGAACTGGGTCAAACCGGCCGCCTCGGAAACCCAGAACATCCGATTGGACTTGAACGTTCCATCGATGAAGTGCCGCTCCTTGACAAGGCCTTCGGCTGTGAACGCAATCATCTGTATACCCCTGTAATGCGTGACAGCGCCGAACCTGCACCCTGATCCCATACCTCGCCCATCACACGGGCAAAATTGGCTCCGAGAATCTTGGCGATCCGCGCATCCGAATGTCCACGCTTCGACAATGTCGCCGCCAGCACGTCGAAACGATCGGCAGTATTGAGATCGGGAATGAAGGTATAGAGATCCGGCGGACGACCGCGTTCGAACACGCCGTCCTCGACCGCGCCGGCGATCCATTCGCGATTGTCTTTCTCGTATTGCGCAGTGCGATCGACTGGCGCGATGCCCGCATCGGTGCCGATACCGACGTGGTCTTCGCCGCAGACGTTCACGGCGTGCTCGATTTGGCGGATCACGTCGATCGCCATCGGCTGGGTGTCGGTGCGTAGATAAGGCCAGAAAATGATCCCGGCAACGCCGCCCTTATCGGCCAGCGCGCAACGTCTCGTCATCGGCATTGCGCGGCAGATCAGCGAGCGCGCGGCAACCGGTGTGGCTGATCAACGATGGCGCGCGCGATGCGGCGATGCCTTCGGCCATCGTGCGCGCCGAGCCATGGGCGACATCGACCACGATCTTCTCCACGTTGAGGCGTTCGACGACTTGGCGACCGAAGTTGCTCAGGCCGGCATTGCCCGGTTCCATGCAGCCGTCGCCGACGAGGTTGCGACGGTTGTGAGTGAGCTGGATCACGCGCACGCCGCGCGCGCGAAACAGCGCGATGCGGTCGAGGTCTTCGCCCAGCGACTCGGTGCCCTGGAACCCGTAGATCAATCCGAGCTTGCCCTCGTGCCGCGCGCGCTGCAGGTCGTCGCCTTCGCGCACCGCGAGCAGATGCTGCGGATAGCGCGCGATGATCGCGTCCCACATGTCGATCGTCGTCTTGGTCTTCTGGAACGCGGCATCGTCCAGCCAGAACCGGCCCGAGGGTGCGAGCGTCAGCACGATGCCGCTGAGCCCGGAGGCGCGGATCGCGTCGAGTTCAGTCCGGATCGCCGCGTCATCGTTCTGGAACCAGAACAGCCCGGTCCCGCCGGCGCCATCGATGGCGACCGTTCGCGGGTAGGGCAGCCATGCCGCAGCTTCCGCACTGCCGAATCGGGCGGCGGCCAGCGCGAGGGGGCCGAATCCCAGGGTCTTGAGCGCATCGCGACGCGTGGCCATGGCGTTCTCCGCAAGTGATGCGCAGAGTCTATCGTTGCATAGCATGACTTTCGGCCACATCGCGGCCGCGCGACAGCGGCTATGCTCAAGGGCTGTCTTCTGCCGGGAACCCGCCATGTTGCGTCGCCACACACTCGCCGCCGCCCTGCTCGGCCTCGCCTGCACCCTGCCCGCCTTCGCACAGACCAACGCAGTAAAACGCGAAGAGGTGGGCAACCGCATCAGCGAAAACATTCCGGCGATTCCGCAGGAACTGATCGACCGGCTCAATCGCTACCAGAACACCCGCGGGGCCGGTGTCGCCGGCTGGACGAAGAATGGCTGCCTGCTGATCAGCACGCGCTTCGCCGAAACCAGCCAGGCGCACCGCGTCTGCCAGCCATTGGGGATGCGCGAACAGCTGACGTTCTACTCCGAACCGGTCGGCGGCATTTCGCCGGTGCCGACCAAGGCGGCACAGGATGGTTTCGTGTTCTCGAAGGACAAGGGCGGCGACGAGTTTTGGCAGCTGTACTGGTTCGACCACGCGACGCGCGACGTGACCCTGCTGACCGACGGCAAGCGCACCCAGAACTCCGGCGGTCTGTTCTCGCACGACGGCAAACTGCTCGCGTATCGCAGCACCGCGCGCAACGGCACCGATACCGATGTCTGGGTGCGCGATATCGCCACGGGCGTGGCCAAGCCCGTGGTCACCGCCGGCGGCAGCTGGAGCGCGATGGACTTCTCGCCGGACGGCAAACGTCTGCTGGTCCGCAAGGGCGTGTCTGCGGCCGAGTCGTATCCGGGCGAAGTCGATCTTGCCACCGGTGCGCTGACCATGTTCCCCGTCGATGGCGGCAAAGCGAGCTTCGGCGGTTTCGCCTACGCGCCCGACGGCACGTCGGTGTATTTCGTCTCCGATGAGCCGGTGAACGGCGCGGCGCAGGAATTCCAGACGCTGCGCCATCACGATCCGGCCACCGGCAAGCTCACGGTGCTGAGCGCGAAGATCCCGTGGGACGTGGACGGGTTCAGTCTTTCCGAAGACGGAAAACATCTGGCCTATGTCACCAACGAAGACGGCATCAGCAAACTCCGCGTGCTGTCGCTGCCGTCGCACCGCGAGATCACGCTGCCGACGCTGCCGATCGGCGTGTTCGGCTCCGGCGCATTCTCGCCCGATGGCGGCCGCCTCGCGCTGACGCTCAACAGTGCGACCTCGCCCAGCGACGTGTTCGTGATCGATCTGGCGAAAGCCACACTCACGCGCTGGACGCAGAGCGAAGTCGGCGGTCTGGACGCCTCGAAGTTCATCGCGCCCACGCTGATCCGCTACCCCACTTTCGATACGGTCGACGGCAAGCGTCGGACCATTCCGGCGTTCTACTACAGGCCGGTCAACTACGGGCCCGTCAACTACAGGCCCGTCAACAGCGGCCCGGGCAAGGTGCCTGCAGGCCGCAAGCTGCCGGTCGTGATCAATATCCATGGCGGCCCGGAAGCCCAGTCGCAGCCGACCTTCAATCCGACCGCACAGTTCATGGCGAACGAACTCGGCGTGGCGATGCTGGTGCCGAACGTGCGCGGTTCGACCGGCTACGGCAAGACCTACCTGTCGCTGGACAACGCCGAGAAACGCGAGGATTCGGTCAAAGATATCGGTGCGCTGCTGGACTGGATCGCGCAGCAGCCCGAACTCGACAGCACCCGCGTTGGCGTGGTCGGCGGCAGCTATGGCGGTTACATGGTGCTGGCCTCACTGATGCACTACAGCGACCGCATCCGCGCCGGGATCGACGTGGTCGGCATTTCGCACTTCGGCACGTTCCTGAAAAACACCGAGAGCTACCGCCGCGATCTGCGCCGGGTGGAGTACGGCGACGAGCGCGATCCGAAGATGGCCGAAGTCTTCGAGCGCATCTCGCCGCTGAATCATGCCGATCGTATTACTTCGAAACTGTTCGTCGCCCAGGGCAAGAACGACCCGCGGGTGCCGTACACCGAAGCCGAGCAGATCGTGAAAGCGGTGCGCGCCAACGGCCAGCCGGTGTGGTACCTGCTGTACGCGGACGAAGGCCACGGCTTCCGCAAGAAGAGCAACAACGACTATTTCGGCGCGGCGAGCATTCTGTTCTGGCAGCAGAACCTGCTCAACGAGTGACGCCGGACGCATCACGGACCGGATAGAAACCCGCAGAGACGCGGGTTTCTTTTTGCCCTGCCGACGCTCAGCCGGGCACCGGCCACAGCGCACGGATCGCCGCGATGCCCTGCGCACCGTGGCTGCGCGCCACTTCGACATGGCCCCGCGTCATTCCGCCGAGGGCATAGATGGGAAGTGCGACCTGTTCGCGCATCTCGACAAAGCGCTCCCATCCGATGCCGGGCTCGTCGGGGTGCGATGGTGTCGGCAACAGCGGGCCGAGCACCGCCGCGTCGCAGCCCAGTGCCTGCGCTGCGGCGAGTTCTTCGCGCGAATGGCAGGATGCGATGACCGGCTGCGAACGCGGCAGCGGACGCTCGGAGAGCGCGTGCAATTGCGAGGCGCGCAGATGCACACCGACTGCGAACGCCTCGGCCAGCGCGATATCGCCATTGACGAGGACCTCGGCGCCGGCGCGCTGCGCATCGCTCACCGCTCGCTCGACCAGACGGCGCCAGCGTTCCGGGGCGGCCACCGCAGTCGCATGGCCGCGCAGTTGCACGCGGCGGATACCCGCATCGAACGCCCTGCGAAGGTTCGACAGCCAGCGCGCATCGTCGTCGCCGGGTTCTGGCGTGATCAGATAGTGTTCGGGATCGCGCAGCGCGGCCACCACCGGCCGATCGGCATCGGGCATCGCATAGCTCGAGAGCCGGTGCGGCGGTACCCAGGCCAGCGCCTGACCGTCGAGGCCTTTGACCGTGCCGGTCCACGACACGATGCGGCGGACATCGAGCCGCAGGCGCTTGTGCGGATACTGCTGCGGCACTGCGATCACCGGTGCGCCGACGCGGCTCTCGATACCGAGTTCCTCGCGCAGTTCGCGTACCAATGCCTGTTCCGGCGTTTCGCCGGGATCGACCTTGCCGCCGGGGAACTCCCACAGACCGGCGAGATCGCGACCTTCGGTGCGACGCGCCAGCAGCACGCGTCCGCCGGCATCGGTAATGACGCCGGCAACGACATGGACGATCTTCCCGCTTCGACTTCGGTCGCTGTCGCTCATTCCAGGACGCGGCTCCTTTCCGCCATCGGTGGATGCTGTTCTACCGTACCGTCGCATCCGGTGGCGGGCAAGCGGACCGCACGAAACGAAAAGAGCCTGCGCGCAGGCAGGCTCTGATCGAAGCTAGCTCTGATCGAAGCTAGCTCTGATCGAAGCCAGCTCCATTCGAAGCGGACTCCGTTCGAGGCGTCGCCGGCAGAATCAAGCTGCCGAGTTAGGCCAACTGCCCGTGACAGTGCTTGTACTTCTTGCCGGAGCCGCACGGACACGGGTCGTTGCGTCCGACCTTCGGCACTTCGGAGGGATTCTGGTAGTCGGGGTCGGCGGCCTCTTCATCGGCGCTGTAACCGCCCATATCCGCGTGCTGGAACTGCATCTGCCGTGCGAGCGCTTCGGCGCGCGCGCGCTCGGCGGCTTCTGCCTGGACGATTTCCTCCTCGCTGCGGATACGCACGCGCGCCAGCAGCGAGATCACCTCGCGCTTGACCTTCTCCAGCATCTCGCCGAACAGTTCGAACGCTTCCTTCTTGTATTCCTGCTTCGGCTGTTTCTGCGCATAGCCGCGCAGGTGGATGCCCTGACGCAGATAGTCCATGCGGCCGAGGTGCTCTTTCCAGCTCTGATCGAGCACGGTCAGCATCAGGTGCTTTTCGAGCATGCGCATGGTGTCGCCGCCGACCGCGATTTCCTTGTCGTCGAACACCTTGGCGACCGCGCTCTGGACGTGCGCGGCGATGCCCTCGGCGTCGATCTCGGTCTTGTCCTGCACCACTTGCGTCAACGACAGCTGCACGTTGAATTCGGCGGCCAGCTCGGCCTCGAGGCCTTGCAGATCCCACTGCTCGTCGATGGAGTTCGGCGGCACGAAGCGCTCGACCATATCCGCGACCACATCGCTGCGGATACTATCGATGTTGTCCTTGATGTCATCGGCTTCCAGCAGCTCGTCGCGCTGCCGGTAGATGACCTTGCGCTGATCGTTGTTGACGTCGTCGAAATCGAGCAGGTTCTTGCGGATGTCGAAGTTGTGCGCTTCGACCTTGCGCTGCGCGCCGGCGATCTGTTTGCTCACCAGCGGGCTCTCGATGATGTCGTCTTCCTTCAGCCCCATGCGCGCCATCATCCGCTGCACCCAGTCGGCGGCGAAGATACGCATCAGATTGTCTTCGAGCGAAAGATAGAACCGCGACGAGCCGGGATCGCCCTGGCGACCGGAGCGGCCGCGCAGCTGGTTGTCGATGCGTCGGGATTCGTGACGCTCGGTGCCGACGATGTGCAGGCCGCCGCTGGCCTTGACCGCGTCGTGACGCTGTAGCCATTCGGCCTTGATCCGCTGACGTTCGATATCGTTCAATTCGGCGCCGCGCTCCGCTTCGAGCGCGGCGATCTCGGACTCCAGCGAACCGCCCAGGACGATATCGGTGCCTCGTCCGGCCATGTTGGTGGCGATCGTGACCGCATGCGGGCGACCGGCCTGGGCGACGATGTGCGCTTCGCGTTCGTGCTGTTTGGCATTGAGCACTTCGTGCACGACACCGGCGGCCTTGAGCTGCTCGGAGAGCATTTCCGAGACTTCGATCGACGTGGTGCCGACCAGCACCGGCTGGCCCTTGGCGTTCGCGTCCTTGATCTCGTTGACCACAGCGCGGAATTTGCCGACCTTGTTGAGGAACACGGCGTCGGGATGGTCTTTGCGCACCATCGGGCGATGGGTCGGAATGACCACCACTTCCAGCGCGTAGATGTTCTGGAACTCGTAGGCTTCGGTATCCGCAGTGCCGGTCATGCCCGACAGCTTGTTGTACATGCGAAACAGATTCTGGAAGGTGATGCTGGCCAGCGTCTGGTTGTCGCGCTGCACCGGCACGCCTTCTTTCGCCTCGACCGCCTGATGCAGGCCGTCGGACCAGCGACGACCCGTCAGGGTGCGGCCGGTGAATTCGTCGACGATCACCACTTCGCCATCGCGAACGATGTAGTCGACATCGCGCTGGAACAGCGCGTGCGCGCGCATCGCGGCGTTGAGATGGTGGACGACGTGGATGTTGTGCGCGGCGTAGAGGCCATCGCTGGCATCGATGATGCCGTTGCGACGCAGCAGGTCTTCCGCATGCTCCTGGCCGGCTTCGGACAGATGCACCTGTTTGCTCTTCTCGTCGACCCAGAAATCGCCGACTCCGTCCTCCACTTCCTGCCGTTTCAGCTGCGGCACGATGCGATTGACCTTCACGTAGAGTTCCGGCGATTCGTCGGCCGGGCCGGAAATGATCAGCGGCGTGCGCGCCTCGTCGATCAGGATCGAATCGACTTCGTCGACGATCGCGTAATGCAGGCCGCGCTGGTGGCGGTCCTCCTTCGACAGCGCCATGTTGTCGCGCAGATAATCGAAGCCGAATTCGTTGTTGGTGCCGTAGGTGATGTCGGAACCGTATGCGGCAGCCTTGTCGCCGTGGTTCATGCCCGGATAGACCACGCCTACCGAAAGACCCAGCCAGTTGTAGAGCTTGCCCATCCACGCCGAGTCGCGCCGGGCAAGGTAATCGTTGACGGTGACGACATGCACGCCCTTGCCTTCGAGCGCATTGAGGTAGACGGGCAGCGTCGCGACCAGGGTTTTGCCCTCGCCGGTGCGCATTTCGGCGATCTTGCCCAGATGCAGCACCATGCCGCCGATCAGCTGCACATCGTAATGACGCATGCCGAGCACCCGGTGGGACGCTTCACGGCAGACTGCGAAGGCTTCTGGCAGCACCTTGTCGAGCGATTCGCCCTTGGCGACGCGCGCCCTCAGTTCGGGCGTCTTCGCCTGGAGTTCGACGTCGGAGAGCGCCTGCATCTGCGGCTCGAGGGCGTTGATCTTCTTGACGATCCCGCCAAGCTGCTTGACGAAACGATCGTTGCGGCTACCGAAGATACTGGTCAACAGGCGATTGAGCATGGGGGGGAATTGATCGAAGGAGAAAGGGGGCAACGGTGCCGGGCGACGGCATTCCGCAACAAAAAAGGGCGCAGCGCGCCCTTCCGCAACAGTCGATTGTACTTGGAGCCGACCTCGCGGGGTATCAAGCCCCAGGACGCACCCCGGACGGGCGGATGCTCAGCCCTTGCCGGCGGACTTGGTCGCCGCCTCGCCGAGGAACTGGAGCGGATTGACCACGACCCCGTTTTCCCAGACTTCAAAGTGGACGTGCGCCCCGGTGGAACGGCCCGTGGAACCCGCCTTGGCGATTTCCTGGCCGCCGCGGACCAGGTCGCCGACCTGGCCGATCAGGCGCGAATTGTGCGCATAGCGGGTGACATAGCCGTTGCCGTGGTCGACTTCGACCACATTGCCGTAGCCCGAACGCACGCCGGAAAAGGTCACGACACCGTCGCCGACCGCCAGCACCGGGTCCCCGGTGTTCGCTTCGAAGTCGACGCCTTTGTGCAGCTGACTGCCGCCGCCGAACGGATCGGCGCGATAGCCGAAGCCTGAGGTGATGTAGCTGTCGGCGATCGGATAGCGGGTCGGCATCGCGTTCTTGTCCAGTTCGCGATTGAACAGCAGCGCTTCCAGCACCGAGAGCTGGCTGCCGGAATGCTTCAGCTGCGCAGCGAGGCCGGCGAGGCCATCGCGAAGATCGCGCGCAGGCATGTCGCGCGCCGGGCCGACGCCACCCACGCCCACCGGCTTGTCGAAATCGAATTCGCCGTCGCCCAGTTGGGCGACGCGGGTCAGGCGTTCGCCGAGCGCATTCAGGCGGTTGGCCTCGGCCTGCAGTTCGCTGAGCCGTGCGGCGAGCGCATTCACTTCGCGCTGCGCCTCGCGGCGAGTGGCTTCCAGACCATTGCGCTGGGTCAGCACATCGGCCTGGAGGCGAGTGTATTCGGCGCTGCGGAGCAGGCCCTGCCCGGTGATGCCGAACAGCGCGCCGACCGTCAACAGGGCTACGGCCGAGTAGGCGGGCCTCTCGCGCACGATCTGGCAGCCGAATTCGGCTGCACGGACGATCCGGGGGCGGAGCTGAGCCACGACATGCGTCGCGGTGGCGTGAACGGCACGCGCTGCGGTCGCCATGTGGCGGTGCGCAACGTCGATAAAGCTGTGTAAAGTCATCGGCTGAATGTCTCGTTCTCGATCCAATCCGCCCCCCAGCGACCGGCCCAAAGGGCCGCAGGTCGCCATCGATGCCCTGCTCGGCGACGATGGCGGTGACCCCGGCCATTCGTTTCTTCGCCGTGCACTCTGGCTGGAAGCGTTGGATCTGCAACTTCGTCCATGTCTTCCTCCCGGACTCGCAGCGCACGTGCGCCTGGCGAACATCGATCGTGGAAGACTCGTTTACCTCGTGGATGCACCGGTGTGGCACGCCCGGATGCGGCTTGCGGCAGCCGACATCCTCGACGCGGCCCGTTCCTTCGGACTGGAAGCGACCGATCTGGTGGTGAAGACCGCAAGCGGACCGCAGGCGATCCGCCCGCAACACGCCGCAATTCCGACCGCCGTTTCCGTGCCCCCTTTGTCTGCAGCCGCACGTGACGCCATCGCGACCGCGCTCGCTTTGCGCGACGATGTACCGCCGGGCAAGGACTCTTCCTGATGTCCGCCTTTCCTGCCGGACCCCGTTTGGGCCGACCGGACGGGCGCGAAAGGAGAATGCTACCGGCCACCACGCGGGGGCGGGTTAAGAAGCCGGAGCTTTTTCGTTAATTTTTCGTGAAATGCACGCTTGCAGTTCACGGATCGGGCAATTCGCCGGATCCATTCAGGGGTAAACGGTCGGGAAACCGGCTCAAGCCAGTTGCGGGACACCGAAGACGACCGGCCCGGGTTCTTCACGTGCGAAGACCACCTCTTCCCACGCCGACCGGTCGGCCAGCAGAGCGCGTACGAGCTTGTTGTTCAGGGCGTGGCCCGACTTGAAACCCTCGTAGGCACCCAGGATCGGATGCCCGGCCAGGTACAGATCGCCGACCGCGTCGAGGATCTTGTGACGGACGAATTCGTCGGCATAACGCAGGCCGTCGTCGTTCACGACGCGGAACTCGTCGAGCACGATGGCGTTGTCCATGGACCCGCCCAGACCGAGATTGCGCTCGCGCATGAATTCGAGATCGCGCATGAAACCGAAGGTACGGGCGCGACTGACTTCCTTGATGTAGTTCTCAGTGGAGAATTCGACCACAGCGTGCGAACGCGAGCTCGGGATCGCCGGGTGATCGAATTCCACAGTGAAACCCAGACGAAAACCGCCGTAGGGCTCGAATCGCGCGATCTTGTCGCCGTCGCGGACTTCGACGGTCTTGAGGATACGGATGAAACGTTTCGGTGCCTTCTGCTCGACGATGCCCGCAGACTGCAGCAGGAATACGAACGGCCCGGACGAGCCGTCCATGATCGGCACTTCGGGCGCGGAGAGTTCGACGTAGAGATTGTCGACACCGAGCCCGGCGAGCGCGGACATCAGGTGTTCGACCGTCATCGCCTTACCGCCGTCGTGCGACAGGCCGGTGCAGAGCATGGTCTCGGTGACGTATTCGGCACGGGCGGGAATGTCGACCACGGGGTCCAGATCGACGCGACGGAACACGATACCGGTATCGACCGGGGCCGGGCGGAGGGTCAGATAGACCTTTTCGCCGCTGTGCAGGCCCACGCCGGTGGCGCGGATCATGTTCTGCAGGGTGCGTTGCTGGGCCATGGTCGGATGCTGTGGGAGCGGGGAAAGCGCACGAATCGCGGGCTTTCCGGACAGTGCGAGGGGCGAGAGTAGCACGCGCCGGGCTGAACCTGAACGGAAGCGACGCACTGTTCCCGCGCTGCAACATCACCTCACCGATGCGCGGTTTTCCCACCGGCCCCGTCAGGCGAAATATGGACGCTCCGCAGCGAACAGCAGCCACTTGGCCTGCTCGCGCCACTGTTCCGGACAACGCGCACCCAGCAAGACGACCGCCGACGCATAGGCGATGCCGCGTCCACGCGGGCTGACTTCGCCCAGCGCAGCCTCGGCGGCCCGACTGTCCGCGCCGGAACGGACGGCATCGAAGAACGCCGCCAGTGCCGCGCCTTCCTCCTTTTCCGAGGCCACCGCAGCCCTGCGCAGCGCGGCGACATCACCCCCGGTGCGTGCAGTCAGCGCCAGCAGCATCCAGGCACCGACGCTATCCCGATCGGTGGCGGCCGGAAGGGCCAACGCACGGCGGATCGTTTCAGCATCGGCACCGTCGGAGGCGGCGGCCAGCGGCAGCAATTGCGGAAGCATGCCGGGTTCCGATTCTGCGACCTTCAGCGCCTGATTCAGATCCCCTGTCGCCAGATGGCGGTAGGCGACAGCGGGCGAGCCTTCGGTGCCGGTACCGGACTCCAGCGCGAGCAGCATCTCCAGATATCCCGATCGCGACGCCAGCGATTGCAGCACCTGCGGTGTACCGGTGCCGGCGCCCCGCTTCAGACGCGCGACATCCGGAATGATCCAGGCTGCGGCTTCGGGGATCGATGCGGCTTTCTCCAGCAGCGGCAGCGCGCGATCCCATTGCGCACGTTCGGCATGAACGTATCCCGCCGCGAGCACCAGCCAGGATTCATCGGGCCAGCGCGCATGGGCTTCGATCAGCGCGACGTTTCGCGCGGCGTTGTCTTCGACGCACCGCAATGCGACGTACTGCAACGCCGGCTTCGCGCCGGGCTTGGCCGCGACGGCACGGTGCCGTGCGCAGACCGCATCGTGCTGCGCACCCTCGGTGGTGTCCTGCTCGATGCGCAGCGACACCACTTCGGCCGGGTTGCGCTTCAATCGCGCGGCGAGAATATCCGGCAGATTGCCGCCGTCCTTCGCACGCATCATCCATTCCGCGAGATGACCGTCCACGACATCCCAGCGCGCGTGCGCTTCGGCCATCCGCATCGCGCTGCGGGTATCGCCATCGCTCAACGCTGAGAGCATGCCTGCAGGCGGTCGATTCGAGATCGCGCTGATGACCTGACGCGAGCCGCCCTCGCCCGAACTGCTGATCGATTCGGGCGGATCCACGAACACGTCCTGCGCACTGGTTTCCCGCCAGCGTTCGGCGCCGAGACGGGTTTCCGGCTGCGGCTGCACTGAACCGTACACCGCCGTCCATTCGACCAGCGGCGCCGCGCTCGCCACGTTGTAGACCAGATGCGGCGTTCCGGCGGAGACATCGGTATCGAAGGACTCGATGATTTCGCTGCTGTCGGCGGTGCGCGTTTCCACATGGTGCATCGTCGTGTTCGGAATCGACAGGGTCACGAACGAAAACGGCTCGACAGTCGCGGATTCGGCATCGACCTGCACGACAACGCTGCGCGCCAGGCCGTTGTAGACGCTGATCTTCGACAATCCCACGCTGCCGCCGACAGTGAACACCGCGCCGACGATGCCGCCCGCGACCGCGACGCGCGCGATGCCCGGCAACCAGCCGTCCGCAGTCTGGAAACGATCCCACCAGCCCAGTTTTTTCTGCAGCGCGCGGCCCGCGCCGGGCAGCAGCGTGACGTACTCGCGCGGCACGGCGGAGATCCGCTGGGGTTGCTCTGCCGCCGTCGCGTCGCGCAGACGCTGCGCGACCTCATCTTCGGTGGCCAACAGAGATTCCAGCGCCGCATGGCGCAGCGTCGACAGCGGACCGACCGTGGCTTTGACCCAGCCGTCGACGACGTTCATCCATGAATTGATGTTGTCCTCGGTCGCGCGCGACATCGCGAAGCGCTCGGGCAGCAGGTCGCTCCAACGCTCCGCGCCGAGGTGTTCAGCGATGCGTTCATCGAGCGTCACCTGCGGCGCGCCGTCATGGACACTGGCGATCGCGTCGTAGACCTGATTGCAGGCAGCGAGCAGCCGGCGCAGCTCGGACGACGACACCTTGCGATCCGCAGTGACGATCTGATACGTGTTGTGCAGCAATCCGAACGCGTCCAGCACATCGGCCTTGACGTGCTCGGCGTAGTGCAGCACTTCCAGCTGACCGCGCAGCCGGCTTGCCCAGGCGGGACCCAATCGTTCGGCCGCAGCCAGATGCAATCCGCGACAGTGCCGGTCGTGCGTCTCCACCGCCTCGCGCAAGGGAGCGATCTCGGCGTCGAGTTCCGCGAGCACCGCAGGCAGCGATTTGCGCGGAATCTGCGCGCCTCGCCACTGCACGACGCCGCCGGCGGCCTTCATGTCGCCTTTGCTGATCGCTTCGAGCACAGATCGCTGCTGCTCGAGTTCGCGCAGACTTTCGATACGCTCGCCGTGCTCGGACGAGTACAGGGCATCCAGTTGCGCGACCGGGTCGCCGCCGATCGGAAACTGCGGATACAGATCGGTCGAACGCGCGTGTCCGCGCACGATCGAGCGGCCGAGATACGTGCCTCGATAGCGCCGGGACAGCGACCGCATCGCGAATTGTTCGTCCACGCGCTGCAGCGATTCCTCGATCGGCGCGAACGCAGGCTCCGGGCCGGTGAGCATGCGCCGGGTGGTCTCTTCCTTGAGCGCTTGCGCGTCGCGCAGAAGCTCGAGTGCGGAACGATCGTCAATGCCGCAGGGAATGTAGACGCGCTTGATACTCGCTTCGCGATCCTGGTTCGACGGATGGGTGGACCACATCTGCGGCGGCTGCGCCAGCGCCGCGCGGAACACCCGATGCGACTCCTGCCGTTCGCCGGGCAACTGCGGCGGGCGGCCATAGTCGGGGTCCGCCAGCACCGCGCGCATGTGATCGATGATCCGCAGCTGCACGGCGAACAGATCCTTGACCGGACGATCCTGCGCGGCTTCCTCGCTCGCGAACTGGATCGCACGATTCCACGCTTCGTCGGCGGCGCCCAGGCGATGCAGCGCATGCACCAGCGCATCGCTGCCGGTCAGCGACGCGGCGACCAGATCGGCCTGGTACTCCATCTCTCTCGACAGTGCGCGCTGCGCGAGCACCACGCCGCGGAAGATCATTTCGACCAGCGAACGGATCGACCAGACGATCAACGACAGCAGCCATCCGATCCAGGCGATGCGGACATCCACGCGAGAGAGACCCGACAGGAAGGAATCCAGCGCATCGCGCTTGGCCACAATATGGCCTGCGATCTGCTGCGCGATGTAGACCCAACGGCCGACAGCCATGGTGCGCTGCGCGAAATGGCCGAATTCGTGCGCCAACACCGCCTTCAGTTCGCCGAGGCTGAGCACGTTGACCAGCCCGAGGCCGATCTCGAGATTCTTCTGCGAGGGAAAAACCAGATTGGCCAGCGACAGATCGTAGAAGACCCCGGCATTGACGTGCGCAGACAGATACACACGGCGCGGACGCGGCGCCCCGGCCTCGTCGGCCAGACGATGCAGGAACGCGAACAATTCGGGCTGCTGCGCCGGATCTAGTTCGATGTCGCGATTGCCGTCATGGGCGCGTTTGCTGAAGAACAGCGCCTTGATCATGAACACCGCGAGAAACGCGGCGCAGGCGGCCGCGATCAGCGAGACCAGGGCATCGTCGCCACCGCCGACCAACAGCCCGGCGACCAGCCGATAGGCCGTCCAGACGAACCAGCACAGCATGCCGAAATAGACGACGATGAAAGCGAGCAGGCCCAGCATTGCGAGCCATGCATGACGGCGGTAGTTAGCGCTGGGTTCGGTCAGACGCTGCGGAACCGACGCGGGCCCGGCGGGATAGAGGGTTTGCATGAACGGCAGATCCGAGAAATGTTGGCGAAGACCCCTTCCTTGCGCGCGCGCAAACGGGGTCCATGCGCTTCATCCCTCATGACTGCTCCCCTGCGCGCAACATACCGAGCCGGCGCCGACTTGCCAAGACAGGCCCCGATCGATGGCCGCAACGAAAAAAACGGGCCGCCGCCGATCAAGGCGACCCGTGTCGATGATCGACAACGCTGCTCCGCGCGGACGATCGCGTGCGGCGACAGGGTTGCCGGCGGCGGGACCGCCGTTATTCGAAGTCGATGCGGAACGCCCCCGGACAAGGACGCCCGCATCGTATGCAGAGGACCGGCTCAGTCCTGACTGCGATGACCGGCATCAATCTGCCGAATCACTCTGCCGTGACAATCTGCTGTGTCAATCTGCTTGGCGACGCAGAAACGCAGGGATATCCAGATAGCTGCTGTCGCTGCCGAAATCTGCGGCGGTCGGCGTCGACGTGTCCGCATGGCCGCGACCGCGCAGGTTCGCGGCGATGCCCGCACCCGGCGAGAAGCCGTCGCTGTCTTCGACCATCATTCCGGTGGTGCCATCGCGACGGCCCTGGGTGTTGATCAGCTGCACCTGCGGACGGCGCACCGATGCGAACGCTTCCTCGCGCTCGCTGCCGCGAACGGCCTGACGCGAGACCGAACGGTTGAGGCCGGTGGCGACCACGGTCACCCGCACCTCGTCCTGCATGTCCGGGTCCAGCACGGTGCCGATGACGACGGTCGCGTCTTCCGAAGCGAAACCTTCGATGGTGCGGCCGACTTCGTCGAACTCGGCCATCGTGAAGTCCGGGCCGGCGGTGATGTTCACCAGAATGCCGTTGGCGCCGGCGAGGTTGACATCGTCGAGCAGCGGATTGTTGATCGCGCCCTCGGCCGCCGCCTGCGCGCGATCGTCGCCGCGCGCGGTGCCGGTGCCCATCATCGCCAGGCCCATTTCGCTCATCACGGTGCGCACGTCGGCGAAGTCGACGTTGATCAGACCCGGGCGCACGATCAGATCGGCGATACCCTGCACCGCGCCCTGCAGCACATCGTTGGCGGCGCGGAAGGCCTGGATCATCGTGGCATTGCGGCCGAGCACGGTGATCAGCTTCTCGTTCGGAATCGTGATCAGCGAATCGCAGTGCTGCGACAGCTCTTCGATGCCTTTCAACGCCACCTGCATGCGACGGCGGCCTTCGAACGGGAACGGCTTGGTCACCACGGCGACCGTGAGGATGCCCATCTCCTTGGCGAGCTGCGCGACGACCGGCGCGGCGCCGGTGCCGGTGCCGCCGCCCATGCCGGCGGTGATGAAGACCATGTCGGCGCCCTGCAGCGCGTCCATGATGCGCTCGCGGTCTTCCAGCGCGGCCTGACGACCGACTTCCGGATTCGCGCCCGCACCCAGGCCTTTGGTGACGTTGCTGCCGAGCTGCAGCTGCAGTTTCGCGCCGCAGTTCTTGATCGCCTGCGAATCGGTGTTGGCGGTGATGAATTCAACGCCTTCGATGCTGCCGTTGACCATGTGCGCCACGGCGTTGCCGCCGCCGCCGCCCACGCCCACGACCTTGATGACCGCGTTGGGCGCCATCTTTTCTACCAGTTCGAAATATGCCATGTCCGTGTCCTCGTCTAGTTATATGTGTTGCTGTTCTTGTCTGATCGTCTTGTCCGATCGTCTTGTGTGATCGTCTTGCTTGAATCGAGTATTGCGATATCGATCGTTTCGAAACCTGTCCTGCCTGGCCCTGAGCGGAGACATCATTCGCATCCCGCCGCCGACCGCCCGCTGTCCAGCCGCTCACGCACGCCTCAAAACTCGCCTTTGAACCAGTTCTTCAGTCTGTTGAACGCGCCCATCGCGCGGCCGGCCGGAATCACCGGACGGCGCGGATGCTCGATCTGGCTGCCCATCAGCAGCAGACCGACGCCGGTAGCGTGCACCGGATTACCCATCACTTCGCCCAGCCCGCTGACGTGCTGCGGGATACCGACG
>JBIITV010000240.1:0-3758 GCA_044340325.1 Lysobacteraceae bacterium | reverse complement strand
CAGCATTTCTTCGGCAAGCTCGATCACGCCCTCCATCTTCGATGCGCCGCCGGTCAGCACCATGCCGGCGCGCACCAGTTCCTCGAAGCCGGAACGGCGCAGTTCCGCCTGCAC
The DNA here is from genome assembly GCA_044340325.1 of Lysobacteraceae bacterium. Taxonomy (GTDB): domain Bacteria; phylum Pseudomonadota; class Gammaproteobacteria; order Xanthomonadales; family Xanthomonadaceae; genus Lysobacter_I. The sequence goes on along the minus strand of JBIITV010000240.1, from coordinate 3,644 downwards.
CATCTCGAAGATTTCCTCGTAACGCCCCTGCACCGCCTGGGCCAGCGCATGGCGCGGCAGGCGACGCGGCGGGCGGTCGCCGACGCTCGGCACCTGGATGCTTTCCTCGGCCGTCGCCAGCTGCGCGAGCGCGCAGGCGTAGCGGACCTTGATCTGCTCGGCTTCCGGCGTGGGCGTGCGCAGCATGTGCGCGATGTCGTTGGTCACATGATCGCCGGCGATCGGCAACGATGCGGTATGGCAGATCGCACCGTGCACGAACACTGCGATGTCGGTGGTGCCGGCACCGATGTCGACCAGCACCACGCCGAGTTCGCGCTCGTCGCTGGTGAGCACTGCGGTACTCGACGCCAGCGCGGAGAAGATCAGATCGTCCACCTGCAGACCGCAGCGCTGCACGCACTTGCTGATGTTGGCCGCCGCAGACTGCGCGCAGACCACGAGATGCGCATGCACTTCCAGCCGCACACCGGTCATGCCGACCGGATTGCGGATGCCTTCCTGCGAATCGTCGAGCACGTAGTCGCGCGGGATCGCATGCAGGATCTTCTGGTCTGCCGGAATGGCCACGGCCTTGGCCGCTTCCAGGACACGGTCGAGATCGGCATAGCTCACCTCGCCGTCGCGGATCGGCACGATGCCGGGCGAATTGCGGCATTGCACGTGATTGCCGGAGATCGAAGCATAGACCGAGCGGATCTCGCAGCCGGCCATCAGCTCGGCTTCCTCGATCGCGCGCTGGATCGACTGCACGGTCGATTCGATATCCACCACCACGCCGCGCTTGAGCCCGCGCGACTCGTGGGTGCCGATGCCGATCACTTCGATCGGGCTGCCGACGGCGTACTCGCCGACCAGCGCGACGATTTTGGAGGTGCCGATGTCCAGACCGACGATCAGCGATTTGTCGCCCTTGCGATTCATGTCTTGTCCTGCACTTGCGTCGGTTCGGCGAGGCCCGTGGGAGACCCCTGCCACCGCAACGCGAAACCATTCGTATAGCGGAGATCGGCGCGCTCCAGCAGGCGCGCCTGCCGGGTCAACTGCGGCAGCAGGCGCGCGAAACGGGCGAGCCGCAGCTTGGCGTCGTCGCGGCCGATCAGCAGTTCGGCGCCGTTGGACAGCGTCAGCGACCAGCTGCCGCGCGGATCGATCCGCAGCGTGGTCACGTCGAGTCCGCCGGCAGCGAACATCGCGCGCGATTCGTTGTAGAGCGCCACCAGATCGGCGCTGCGCGATTCCGGGCCGTAGAAGCGCGGCAGACCTTTCGGCACAGCGACGCCCTTGCTGGGAAAAATGCGGCCGCGCTCGGACAGCAGACGATCTTCGCCCCACCACGCGAACGGCCGGTGCTCGACAACCCGCACCAGCAGCACATCGGGCCACTGCTTGCGCACTTCCGCATTCTCGACCCACGGCAGTCCGGCGACCGCCTGCTGCGCATCCGCCAGGCGCACCGCGAAGAAGCCGCGCTGCGCATGCGGCAGCACGGTCGCGCGCAGGGTCGCGGGATCGACGCGCTCCAGGTCGCCGACCACGCGCAGCGTACGCAGCGGCCAGCGCTCGGCGCCCACCCACCCCTGGATGACCGCCACCACCGGCAGAATCACCAATGCCAGCGCCAGTACCCAGGCGAAGAGTCGCAGGAAGGCGTTCATCGCTCGCCCGCCTCCATGCGCGGATGTTCCGCGGAGGTTTCCGGCAAGGAGGTTGCCAATGACGTTTCCAACACCAGCCAGCACAGGGTTTCGAAATCGACCCCGATCTGGCCTGCGGCCTTGGGTACCAGCGAATGGCTGGTCATGCCAGGCGCGGTGTTGATTTCGATCAGTTGGAAGCTGCCGCTGCGGCGGTCGCGCATCACGTCCACGCGGCCCCAGCCGCTGCATGCGGCGGCACGGAATGCGTGCAGAGCGAGTTGGCCGATGGCCGTCTCGTCGTCGCCTTCCAGGCCCGGGCATAGGTACTGGGTGTCGTCGGCGATGTATTTGGCGTGGTAGTCGTACCACTCGCCGGCCGGCACGATCCGGATCGACGGCAGTGCGGTTTCGCCGAAAATGCCGACGGTGAACTCGTCGCCGACCACCATCTGCTCCATCAGCAGTTCGCCCGGGTAGCTCGCGGCGAAGGCCTCGGCATCGGCGAGGCCGGCTTCGGCAAGGATCCGGAACACGCCGACGCTGGAACCTTCGCACGAAGGCTTCACGAACGCCGGCAGCCCGAGCGCGCGCGCTGCGGCGCGCATGCCTTCGCAGTCGCCGGGCCGCAGACGCGCGAACTTCGGCGTCGGCAGCCCTTCGCTGGCCCACACCTGTTTGGTGCGGATCTTGTCCATGCTCAGTGCGGAGCCAAGCACGCCCGAGCCGGTGTAAGGCACGCCCAGCGCGTCCAGCGCGCCCTGCAGCACGCCATCTTCGCCGCCGCCCTTGTTGCCGTGCAGGATGTTGAACACGCGGTCGAACTTTCTTTCGCGCAGCGCGTCGATCAATGCGGGAATGCCGTCGACGGCATGCGCATCGACGCCGCGCGCGCGCAGCGCATCCAGCACGTTGCGGCCGGACTCCAGCGACACCTCGCGTTCGGCGCTGGTGCCGCCCATCAGTACGGCGACGCGGCCGAACGCGGCGGGGTCCTGGACGCGCGGTGCGGGCATGGCGGCGGTCACGGTTTGGTTTCCTCAGTATTTCCGGCGGAGAATCCCTGTGCGGAGAATCCCTGCGTCGAGATCTGTTGTGCGGCGCCGCCGATATCGCCCGCCCCCATCATCAGCAGCAGGTCGCCATCGCGGAGCACGTCGGGCAGCACGCTGGCGAGATCCGCCGCACTGCCGACGACAACCGGATCTATGCGGCCACGCGCGCGGATCGAGCGCGCCAGCGATTTCGCATCGGCACCCGCGATCGGCGCTTCGCCGGCCGGATAGACCTCGGTCAACACCAGCGCGTCGACATTGGAGAGTACCGCCGCGAAGTCGTCGAACAGATCGCGCGTGCGGCTGTAGCGATGCGGCTGGAACGCAACGACGAGCCGGCGATCGGGCCAACCGCCGCGGGCGGCCTCGAACACGGCTTCGAGTTCTTTCGGATGATGGCCGTAGTCGTCGACCAGCAGCACCTTCGCGCCGTGTCCGGTTGCGAATTCGCCGAGCAGATTGAAGCGCCTGCCGATGCCGGCGAATTTTTCGAGCGCACGCGCGATCGTCTCCGGCGCGACGCCCAGCTGCCAGCCGATCGTCGCGGCGGCCAGCGCGTTCTGCACATTGTGCCGGCCCGGCAACGCCAGCGTCGTCGGCGTTCGCGAACCATCCGGCAGACAGAGGGTGAAGCGCATCGCCCCGCCGCTCTGCTGGACTTCTTCGGCGCGGACATCGGCGTGCGCGGCGAAACCGTAGCTGATGACGTGGCGCGGCATGTCGACGGCGAGCGCGGCGACTTCGGGATCGTCGATGCACAGCACCGCCACCCCGTAGAACGGCAGACGATGCAGGAATTCGGAGAACGCCGCCTGCACGCGCGCGAAATCGCCGCCGTAGTTTTCGAGATGATCGGCATCGATGTTGGTGACGACCGCGATCAGCGGATTCAGGCGCAGGAAGCTGCCGTCGCTTTCGTCCGCCTCCGCCGCCAGCCAATCGCCGCTGCCGA
>JBIITV010000040.1:0-33301 GCA_044340325.1 Lysobacteraceae bacterium | reverse complement strand
GGGCGTATGCAACGCTGCCGAAACGTTGGATCGTTGAACGAAGCCATGCGTGGCTGGAACGCGCACGGCGCTTGGTGATGCATCACGACCGATTGGTGGAGGTCTCCGAAAGTTGGGTATGGCTTTCTGAGGCTCGCAGACTTTTACGCGGCTTCATAGAGAAATGATTTGGCAACACCCTCTTTGCGCCAAAGAAAGTCACTCGCGCACCAGCGCGAAAAAGATTCCAAGCGTTACCCGCAAACCATCACTCATCGACATCCGATGCCGATCAGACAGCGGGGAATCAGGGCATGAGCCTTATCAACTCCACCCACCTGCGTGCGCAGTCGCGGGCGATGTGTGAAGTGTCACTTCACATAACCGCCACGCTGCGTCCTCCCTCGCCGCCGAAACTGCATCCGTCTTCCACGACGGAGCCGCCATGGCCGCGCAACCCGAACGCGATTACGACCTTGTCATCGTCGGCGCCAGTTTCGCCGGCGCGGCGTGCGCGATTGCCGCAGCGCAGTACGGATTGCGGGTGTGCGTTCTCGAACGCAAGCGCGATCCGGGGCTGAAACTCCACACTACCGGCATCATCGTCAAGGAAGCTGCGGAAAAGACCTGGCTCAACCGGGTGCCGCCACATCTTGTACGCAGAGTCGAGCGCGTGCGCCTGTACGCGCCGAATCTGCGCGATATCGCGCTGCAGGTGCCGGACTACTACTTCTTGACCACCGACACGCCGAATCTGATGCGCTGGTTGGCCGACGAAATGCGCGATCAGGGTGTGGATCTGCGCCTCGCGCAATCGTTCACCGGCGCCTCGCGCGAGCCGCTGACGCATCGCGGCCGCTGGCATCTGCCGGGGATCGGCCGCGCGCACTGGCTGGTCGGCGCCGATGGCGCGAAATCGCGGGTCGCGCAGCGTTTCGATCTCGGCCGCGTCGCGCATTTTCTCTACGGCGTCGAATACGAATTCGCGGGACTCGAGCTGCGCGAACCCGAAGCGCTGCACTGCTTCGTCAGTAAACGGCTGGCGCCGGGCTACATCGGCTGGGCGACGCAGAATCCGACCGGCGTGCAGCTCGGCTTGGCGTTCCGCCATCGCGCTTCGCGCACCGGGACGCCGGACATCGATGCGCTGCGTGCCCGCGTCGGTCATCGCATCGGCATTCCAGACGACCTCTCACCCACTTCGATCCGCGCCGGCCTGATTCCCTGCGGCGGCCCGGTCGCGCAGATCGCGCGTCCCGGCGTGATCCTCACCGGCGATGCTGCGGGCATCGTTTCGCCGGTTACTGCAGGCGGCATCCATTCGGCCTGGCAGCACGGTTGGGCGGTCGGCGAAGCGGTCGCACGCCACGAGCGCGACGGCGGCCCGTCGCCCGAACACGAAGCCGAACGCGCCGCGCCGCGCTACCGCATCAAACGCGCACTGCGCTGGGCTTTCGATCACTGCCAGATGGACTGGCCGTTCGACCGGATGTTGGGTTCGGCGCCGATGCGCTGGGCGGCCGCTCACGTCTACTTCGGAAAAACAGCGCCATGAACAGGATCGCTGCCGGCAAGCGGCGCCAGGTCCGTCAACGCAGTTCGCGCAACGCGCCACGGAGCCGATTCAGCGCCTCGTGATGGAGCTGCGACATCCGCCCTTTCGTCACGCCCATGCCCTCGGCGATATCGCGGAACGGCACATGGTTGAAGTAATGTTCGGCGACGATGTGGCGCAAGCGCTCGGGCAGGCGATTGACCGCCTGCAGCAGCGTGGTATTGGTCTGGTCGCGCTTGACGTAGGCGTAGGCGTCTGCGCTGCCCTCGTTGCTCGCGTGATCGAGCAGATAGCCGATGCCCAGGCCGACGATCGCGTCCACCACACTGTCGAAGGCGTCGATGTCGTTGCGGTGCAGATGCGCCAGACGTTCGGCATAGCGCATGTCGTCGTTGGAGACGCCGCGCTCCTGCAGCAGCGTGCGTAGCCCGTTGAACACCGCCCCACGCACGCGGGGCTTGGCATAGGCGCGGAATTCGACGCCGCGGCTCGGGTCGAAGCGCGACATCGCATCGAGCAGACCGAGCTCGGCGTTCTGCACGAAGTCTTCGCTGTCGAGGCTATAGATCGAGATCCGCCGATAGACGCTGCGTCCGACCGACTCCGCCCAGGGCATGTACTGCAGGAACAGGCGATCGCGCGCGATCAGATCGTTGCCCTGACGGTACTGCCGCCAGAGCTCGACCTCGGTCGCAGGCTCGCTCACCGTGGACATTGCGGCGTGCTCTAGGACCAGTAACTGCTCAACAGCGCCTTGGACACCAGCACCCAGCCGTCGATCAGCACGAACAGCAGGATTTTCAGCGGCAGACTGATCGTTGCCGGCGGCACCATGATCATACCCAGCGTCATCAGCACCGCTCCCACCACGAGATCGATCATCAGGAACGGCAGAAAAATCACGAAACCAATCTGGAACGCGGTCTTCAGTTCGCTGAGCAGGAACGCGGGCGCGAGATGGCGCATCGAGATATCGTCGACCGACTTCGGTGCCGGCGCGCGCGCCATTTCCAGCACCGCCTGCAGGTCGGTCTCGCGGGTCTGGCGGATCATGAACTGGCGCAGCGGCACCGAACCGCGTTCCAACGCTTCGCTGGTGTCGATCTGCTCGGCGAGATATGGCGCGATCGCGACCTTGTTCACCTCGTCGATGACCGGGGCCATGGTGAAATAGGTCAGACAGATCGACAGGGTGACGATCACGCTGTTCGGCGGCGTCTGCGGCAGCCCCAGCGCATGACGCAACAGCGACAGCACGATGACGATGCGTGTGAACGCGGTCATGCCGATCAGCATCACCGGAATCAGCGACAGCATCGACAGCGCGACGAAGTTGCGCAGCACCGGCGAATAATCCTGTTTGAGCACGCTGCCGACCATGTCGGCCGGGCTCGCCGGGTCGGCGGCGAGCGCCGCACCGGCGATGCCGAGCATCGCGGTGCATGCGATCAGGATCCATCGGCGGCCTGCATGGCGGCCCGCCTGGCGGCCCGCAGTGCGGCGCGACGCGGGCCGCGCTGCGCGCTTGGAATCATCGGCCATCGTTGTGCTCGTCATCGTCTGCGGTCGGTATGTCATCGGAAAGTGGGGTCAGGGTCGTCTGCGCGAGCGATTCGACCAGCAGGTAATGGCGATCGGCATCGCGGATGCGGTACAGCGTGGTCTTCGGGCTGATCCGCAGTGCATGCACGACCTGCATCTGCGGTCGACCGGCGGCGCGACCGGGCGCGGCGACAATCCAGCGATCGAGTAGCCCGCGCTGTTTGGCGAAACGCAGCGCAATGGCGCACGCCGCCAGCAGCAGCACCGCCACCAGCAGCGCGCTGCCGGTGGATGCGGCCATGCCGTCGGCTTCGCTGCGATACGGAATGGGCTGCGCGGCATCGTGCCGCACGGCGTCGTTCCGAGCTTCGCCGACGCGCGCGACCGCCGGCGCGGCCGTCACGGCCTGCGCGTCGCTGTTGCCTGCCCGCGCAGGCGCGGTCTGCACCGCCGCAGCCTCGGCGGACGCGACTTCCGCAGGCACGGCTTCGCTGCGCACCGGCGCTGATGCGGACTGGCTCATCCGCAGTCAGGCCACTTCGAGAATGCGGATACCGAAGTGATCGTCGACCGCCAGCAGTTCGCCGCGGGCGACCGGCTTGCCGTTGAGCATCAGCGTCAGCGGCGCTTCCAGCAGTTCATTCATCTTGACCACGTCGCCGGCGGCCAGCGAGAACAGCCGCTCGACCGACATGGTCACCGTGCCGACCTGCGCGGCCATCGAGACCTGGACATGACCGATCAGGCTGATGTCCTTGGGCAATGCGGCTGCGGCTGCGGGCGCGGCGGACTCGGCCTCGAACGCGGGGTCGAACGCGCCGTCTTTGGCCAGATTCGTCTTCATGGGTTGGATCCTTTGGGAAGATGGGTTTTCACGATCTTCAGCGCGCGATGGCCGTCTTCGGCCACCAGCGTGCCGCTGAAAATGTCGGTGCCGTCGCCGGCCTTGATGCGGATCCCGGCGCCGACCGGAATCGATGTCTTCAACACTTCGCCCGGCTTCAGCGACAGCGAATCGGCCAGCGCGGTCTGGCCCAGATCGAGCACCGCTTCGAACGTGGCATCGAGCGGCTTCACCGCTTCGCGCAGCGCAGTCAGCGGCAGCGCTGCCGTCGCACCGACCGGCAGCAGCACGGCGCACAGCGCCGCGTCGAAATGCAGCTCGACCTTGATCGTACCGATCGCGACCTGCACGCCCAGCGCACCGTAGCGCAGACCGATTTCATCGGCGCTGGGCATGCCCGGCACCGCAGTCAGCGCGGAAGGCGCGTTCGCAGCGAAGAACGCGCGCGCCAGATCGGTCAGCGCACGCTGGCCGATGCCTGCGGCCATGCCGACATCATCGGACGCGACGATGCCGGCCAGCTTGCAGCCCAGATGCTCGAACGCAGCCCCCGCGATGCGCAGCGTCAGCGCACCGCTGGCGTCGCGCAGCGCGTACCAGCGGATGTCCGGCGCGGTGACTTCCGGACGCTGCCCGCCAAGGGTTTCGACCTCGATCGCGGGCTGCGCACCGGGCGCGGCCCACTGTGCGATCCAGCCGTTCGCGCGCTCGGCGACCAGCGCGCGCATCCGTTCGACGCGCCCGGCCCCCTGCCATCGCAGCGGCAACACGTTCGGACTCATCAGCCGCCCCGGGTGCTGTTGTAGAGCTGTTCCAGCATCTCGTTGCTCACGCTCATCACCCGCGAGCTGGCCTGGTAGCCGCGCTGGATGATGATCATGTCGGCGAATTCCTGGGTCAGGTCGACGTTCGACATTTCCAGACTGCCGCCGGCGATGCGGCCAAAACCGCTCTGGGTCGGGCGACCAATCTGGCGCTCGGTGACGGTGGTGCCCGAGATCAGACGGCCGCCGTCGAGACGCAGGTTGCTCTCGTTCGGGAAGGTGGCCAGCGCGATCTGCGGACCGTCGCGGCGTTCGGACGCCGAGTAGACCAATTGCAGAACGCCCTTCTCGTTGAACTTGAACTCGGTCACGCCCAGTACGCCGTGGCCATCGGTCACGCGCGAAGTGAGATTGCTCGGCGTGCCGCTGAGCGAGGTCATCCCGTCGAGCGCGCCGGCGGTGCCGAAGTTGAAGGTGATCGGCTGGGTGCCGCCGGCGATCGGCAGGTTCACGGTCATGCTGGTGAAACCGGTCACCAGCGTGCCGCCGGCATTGAAGCGGACTTCGCCGTTGCCGACATTGGCGCCGGTTTCGTCGGTGACGGCCACCAGGAAGCTGCCCGGAACGGCGACCGGCGGCGTGCCGGTGGTGTTCTGGGTGAACGTGGCGGTGAGCGTATGCGAAGCGCCCTGCGCGTCGAAGACCGTGATGGTATTGACCGAAGCGGTGGCCGAACTGCCCGACAGGTTGCCGCTGATGCGCACCTCGGTGGTGGCGACGGCGGGAATCGAACGGTAGTTGTCGAAGTCGATCGGAACCAGGCTGCCGCTGGGGTCGAACGCCATCACCCGGTGTCCGCTGACCGAATCCACCAGCAGACCTTCTTCGTTGAAGCGGAACTGGCCGGCGCGCGTGTAGTGGATGTTGCCGTCGGTGTCGGAGAGGATGAAATAACCCTCGCCTTCGATCGCCAGATCGGTGGAATTTCCGGTCTGGCGGATATCGCCGGAATCGGTGCGCAAGCCCTCGCCGGAAATACGCGTACCGCGACCGCTGCCGATGTTCGAAAAGAACGAATCGCTGCCGCGGAAGCCCGGCGTGTTCATGTTGGCGACGTTGTTGGACACCGTATTGAGGCTTCTGGAAAAGCTGAAGAGACCGGACAGGCTGTTGAACAGGGCTTGAAACATGATTGACTCCTCGACGGTCAGGGCTTGACCAGGGTGACTTGGGACAAACGGATGGCGGTCCGGACCTGACCGCTGCTGTTTCGCACGCTCAGCTGTGCGCCAGCCGAGTTGAACTGCACGGCGATGACCGTGCCGGTGAACGGTGTTGCAAGACCGTTGACATCGACCTGACGATTGATGAGCGACACCGCCTGTGTGGTCGCGTTCATCGACAGCAGATCGGTGGTGTTCTGGCTGGTCTGACGGGATTGCTCGAGCGAGGTGAACTGCGCGAGCTGCGCCAGGAACTCGCGGTTGTCCACGGGTTCCAGCGGATCCTGGAACTGCAGTTGGGTCAGGAACAGACGGATGAAGTCTTCCTGATTGATCGTGCTGTTCTGGGTGGCGTTGGTGTCCTGGGCATTGAGGACACCGCCGATGGCATCGACCGGCATGGGGCTACTCCTGGGACTGCGAAAGATCGGGACGACGCCAGAACTCGCGGCCGTTGACGACGACCCGATCGAGCTCGACGCCATGCGCATGCGCGAATGCGCGCAGCCCGTCGACAAGGCGCCTGGCCTCGTCGTCGTCGATGCGGAAATCGCGCAGCAGCACGATGGGATCGCGACCGTCGCGCTCGATCCACTTCATCCAGCGCGCCAGCCATTCGGCAGCGGCGGGCGAAGGCGACGGCAGCGACGACAGCGGCGCGCGATCGTCGGCGCCGAGCGCACGGATCACGGCAGGTTGCGACATGAAAGCGGCCTCGAGCGCATCTCCCGGAAGGCCTGCGGCCACCGCATGGCGGTTGGCGGGCACCGGCTGCGCGCTGGTGACCGGCGCAGACGCGAGGGCTTGACTGGCGGACAGGATCGGCATCGCGGCCGCCGGGTCGACGGAACCGCCCGCACCGAGACTCTGCGCAAGCCGTCCGCTGGCCATCAACCGCCACGGCGTCGCCACCACTTCGCGCTCGCCCTGCGGATTGCGCAGATGCAGTTCTACGACGTTCGACATGTGCTCGCGCCATTGGACGGTGTTCAGCGCGTCGACAGAGGCGCCAGCGGCGAGCGTCGACAGGCCGGGCACGGGCAGCGTCGCGGTCGATGTCGACGGCAGCGCGGGCGCGGCGGCCGTCGTCGCAAGAAGACCCTCCGTACTGACTTCGATGCGAGCCTCCAGCGCGAGCTGATCGACCGCAAGCAGATCATCGATCACGTCCGGCTGCGGCATGCCGGGGTAAGGCATGCCGGGCTGCGGCACGCTTGGCTGCGGTAGATTGTGCTTCGGCAGATGCGCATCACCGTCCCCACCCTGCGCAGGGACGCTCAGCGCCCACGGCAGGAACGAGGGCGTGCCCGCAGGCGCTTCGCCGGGCTGGGTGCGGGTCGGCAGCGGCATCGCCGCCGAAAGCAAGCGATCAATCATGATGTGCCTCCTTGGTTCCGGCGGCGATCAACGACGCCATCCGGTCGAAAATGCGTTTCTCTTCCTGGTCGTTTTCCAGCGCGACCACGCGGTCGCAGCGGGTTTCGGCGACGCGCATGCGCGAGCGCGTCTGCAGATGCGCAGACAGCGCCAGCTCGCGCGCCTGCCTGGCCTCGTCTAGCGTCCCGGTGCGGGCGCGAACCTCGTCCCAGGCCCGCTGTTCGAAATCGGCGATCGCCAGCATCAGACCCAGATCGATGGCGCGCTCGGCGAGCAATGCGTCGCGACGGCGTTCGATCGCATCGGCCACGGCCTGCGCTTCGTCGACCGCAGCCTGCGCTTCGACCACGCGCGCCGAAGCCTGCTGGCATTCGCGCTCCGCCAGCGCTTCCTGGAAAGCGCGCCAGCGCACCAGCGTGCGGATCGCGTGCGAAGGCTTCTGACTCATCCGCCACCGCCGGGCTTCAGCGCTTCCGCGAACTGGTGCACGCCGCGCGCGCGCGCGGTGAATTCCTTTGGCGTCTGCTGCAGCACGCGATCCAGCGGCACCTTCACATCGATGGCCGCATCGAGCGCGACATTGACGCCGCGCTGATGCGCGCCCAGTTCGATCAGATCGCGCGACGCGGCGTAGACCGCCATCTGCTTCTTGGCGTCGCGGGCGATCGCCAGATCGGATTCGCTGGCGACGTGGTTCATCAGACGGCTGGCGCTGCGCAATACATCGATCGCCGGATGATGGCCGCGCGAAGCGAGATCGCGGTCCAGCACGATATGGCCGTCAAGGATCGCGCGCATGTGGTCGGTGACCGGCTCGTTCATGTCGTCGCCTTCGACCAGCACGCTGTAGATGCCGGAAATGGCGCCACCGGACCGCAGCTTGCCGCAGCGTTCGAGCAGGGTCGGCAGCTTGCTGAACACCGACGGCGTGTAGCCGCGGAACGTCGGCGGTTCGCCGATGGCCAGACCGATCTCGCGCTGCGCCATCGCGAAGCGGGTCATCGAGTCGACGATCAACAGCACCGACTTGCCCTGATCGCGGAAAAATTCGGCCATCGCATGCGCCGCATGCGCCGCGTGCGCGCGCACCAGTGCGGGCTCGTCGGAGGTCGCGACCACCACCACCGAACGCTTCAGCCCTTCCTCGCCGAGCGCGTTGTCGAGGAATTCGCCGACTTCGCGGCCGCGCTCGCCGACCAGCGCCAGCACGGTAACGTCGGCCACCACTTGACGCGCCAGCATCCCCAGCAGCGTGCTTTTGCCGACGCCGCTGCCGGCCATGATACCCACGCGCTGACCGACGCCGAGCGTCAGCAGACCATCGATCGCACGCACGCCGGTTTCCAGCACGGTATCGATCGGCGCGCGCGCCATCGGATTGATCGGCTCGCGGTACAGCGGATACTCGTCGGCGCAGCGGATCGCGCCCTTCGCATCGAGCGGCTCGCTGAACGCATTCACGACCCGGCCCAGCAGTGCGTCGCCGACCGGCACGGTCATCGGCCGGCCGGTGCTGCGGATGATGCTTGCGGTGGAGATGCCGGCAAGATGGCAGTAAGGCATCAGCAGCGTGCGCTCCTGACGGAAACCGACCACCTCGGCCCTGAAGGTCGCGCCAGCCTCGTGTTCGGACTCGATTTCGCACAGTTCGCCGAGCCGCGCTTCCGGGCCGATCGCTTCGATCACCAGGCCGTTGTACGACACGATCCGTCCGAGCTGCCGACCGATCGGCACGCTGCGGATGTTGGCGATGAGACGTTCGGCGAAGGACTTCACGCGCGCGACTCCCGGGCCCGGCTGGCCACGTCTTCGGCCACGTCTTCGAGCGAAGCGAGCAGTTGCGTCTTCAGCATGTCCATGCGGTGCGCGAGGCTGATGTCGTACAGGCCCTTCGCGCTTTCGATACGGCACTGGCCGGCGGCAAGACGCCCGTCGCTTTCGACGCGAATCTCTTCGTCGGCCAGCGCCGACTTCACCGCCGACAGCGCATCCGGATGCACGCGCAGCACCACCGGACGCAGCGCGTACTCGGCCAGCGCTTCGCGGCAAAAACCGATCACCATTGATTCGTCGCGGGCCGCCTCGGCGACCACGCGCGCGGTCGCGGCGAAGGTCGCTTCGACGGTCAGCGCTTCGACCTGGTTTTCGATCTCGGCCAATGCCTTCGGCAGCGCCCGGATCAGATCTTCAAGACGGCGCGTGGCGGCGGCGAGCCGCTCGGTTTCCTTCTCGTACTTCGCCTGCCATTCGCGCTCGGCGGCCAGCGCGCGGGTTTCGATTTCCTTTTCGGCATCGCGCAGGCCCGCAGCGTGGCCGTCCTTGCGCGCCGCGTCGAGTACGCGCGTGCGCTCCTGTTCCAGCAACACGCGCGGATCCGGCGGCGGCGCTTCGGCAGCGGGCGCCTTGCCCGTCGCCGGCGAGGCCGCCTCGCGGGGCCTGAGCAGGTCGCCCAGTCCGACGATGCGCGCATCGGCGGCGACGCGTTCGAAGTTGCCGGCCATTACGCGGCTTCCTTCGCGGCGAGCATCGCGACCACTTCCGACTTGATCGCATCGGCGAGCTTCGGTGACAGCTTGCCCATGTGGATGAGTTCGCGCTTGACCTCTGCGGCCACCGGCGGATCGAGCAGCGCAATGCAGAAGTTGCGGTCGATGCCCGGCCATGCCACCAGCACGCGGGCGAACCACGTCGGCGACATCCGCCGCGACAGCGCAACCAGTTCCTCCAGTTCCAGCGACGTCCGCGCGGTCAGGCCGCGCACTTCCTCGGCCAGCAGCGTATCGGCCAGTTCAGCCACCGGCCACGGCATCGCTTCGAGTTCTGCGATCAACCGGCGGATCGGATCGGCCGCAGCGCGCGGCAGACGCTCCAGCAGGCGCCGGCGATCGCGCTTGTGCAGCGTCATCATCATCAGCGCGGTCTTGCGCTGACCCTGGGTGGTGATCGGCGCCGCCGAGGCGTGCGTCATCTCGGAGGGGGTCATGAGGGCATGTTCCCGTCGGCCAGCCAGGCGCGCATCTTGCCCAGCACCGCTTCGCGTTCGGTCGCGGTCAGCACCGCCGGCTTTTTCTGGATCGCGATCGCGACGGTCACGCCCAGCAGCAGACCCACGATCACCAGCAGCAGCATCTTCGACCACGCCGGCAGGCCGACGCTGTCGAAACCGATCCGCACCGGCGCCTCGCGGCTGGCGCCGGCGCGACCGGTGGCGGCCAAGGCGTCGCCGCTGGCATCGAGGCGCGGCACGAAGTCTTCGCCACGACCGAGCCGGGTGACTTCCAGACGATCGCCGCGCATCTCGTCGATGCCGGCGGCTGCGGCGACCAGCGATTCGATCCGGCTGATTTCGCCTTCGCCCAGCGTGGTCGGAAGAATCACCGCCACCGACAGCCGCTGGATCTTGCCCGGCGCGCGCGAGATTTCTTCGCGCACGCTGCCATGCTGGTATTCCACGTCTTCATTGCTCTGGCGCTGAGCGTCGTCGCTGGTGTCGCCACGCGAATTGACGCGCTTGCGGGTGATCACCGAACCCTCGCCAAGCGGCCGCTCATTGATCTGGCGCACGGCATCGAAATCGAGCACGACATCCACCGAGACGCGATACGCCGCATCGTCCAGCACCTGTCCCAGCAGTTCGACGATGCGGGTCTTGATCCGACCTTCGACCCGGGATTCCTCGTCGTCGCGCGCGTCGAAGCCCTGCCCGTCCTTGCCGCCGTCGCTGCCGGCCAACAGCGCGCCTGAGGAATCGAGCACGGTCACCTGCCCGACCGCCAGCCCTTCGACCGCCGCAGCGATCAGACTGCGGATGCCGCGCACCTGTTGACGCGACAGCGATTCGCCTTCGACCAGCGACACCGCGACCGATGCCTTGGACGATTCCTGATCGCCGACGAACAGCCCGGGACGGCGGATGGTGAGATGCACGCGCGCCGATTCCACCGCCGGCAGCGCGGCGATGGTGCGTTCGATTTCGCCCTGCAGCGCGCGCTGGTAGTTCACGCGCTGGGCGAACTCGGTCACCCCGAAATCGGAATCGTCGAACAGCTCGAAGCCGATATGGCCGCCGCGCGGAATGCCGGCCGAGACCAGACGCATGCGCGTCTCGTACATCATCTCTTCGGGTACGGTCACGCCGGTGCCGCCATCGACGATGGTGTGCGGCACTTTCCATTCGTTGAGCGCCTCGACAATTTCGGCGGCGTGGTCTTCTTCCAACCCGCCGAACAGCAACTGCTCGCGCGGTGAGAGCACCCACCACAGCATGCCGGCGGTGATCAGCACCAGGGCCAGTGCGCCGATGGCGAAGCCGATGCGGGCGCCGCGCGCGAGCGCGGTGTAGAACTTGAGGGGATTCATCGCGTTGTCCTGGAATCGACAAGGTGCATCAAGACGCCGTACGCGGACGTCCTACGTGGAAAAAACGGCGGTTCGCTCCGATCGGAACGCATGTCAGAGCTGCATCCTGGTGAGTTCCTGATAGGCCTCGACCAGGCGGTTGCGCACTTCGACCACCAGCATCAGCTCCATGCGTGCCTGCTCCATCGAGATCATCACTTCGTGCAGCGGGATGTTCTCGCCGGCGGCGAGGCTGCGGATCTGGCCGTCGGCCGCGCGCAGGCTCTGGTCGACGCGGCCGAGACCCTCGCCGATCATGCTGGCGAAGTCGGCGGCGGGGGGGCGTGTCTGGATGATCCGGTCGGCGCCGGCGACGTCCATGCCGATGGGAGAGATCGCTTCGATGGACATCACTTGGCTCCGATTTCGATGGCGCGCAGCTGCATGTTGCGCAGGAAGTTGAAGGCGCGGACATTGGCTTCGTAGCCGCGGCTTGCGGTCATCAGCGTGGTCATTTCCTGGACCATGTCGACCGCGGGATAACGCACCATGCCCTGCTCGCTGGCGAGCGGATGACCCGGGTCGTAGACCTCGCGCACCTCCACCGGCTGTTCGCCGAGCACCGGCGTCTGCCCGACCATGCGCGCGAAATCCAGCGGGTTGGCGGCACTGCCGCCATCCACGCGCCACAGCGTGGCGTTCTGGCCTGCGGCCACCGGTACGTTGGCGCCGGCGATATTGCGGCTGGCGGCATCCAGCCGCATGCGTTCGTAGTTCATGCCTTCGCGCGAAGCATCGAGCACGGATTGGACGGGCATGATCAGGGCCTCCCGGTGACGGCGATGCGCATCAGACCGAACTGGCGGCTCAGCGCTTCGGTCAAGGCCTGGTATTCGACGCCGGCGGTTGCGATATGGCCCATCTGCTCGTCGAGCCGGATCGGATCCAGCGTGCCCTGCGGATCGGCCGCGCGCATCTCGTTGGCGGCGGATTGCAGCCAGCGCACCGCTTCGCTTTCGCTGCCGGCATTGGCGACTTCGCGCAGCGCCGCTTCGACCTTCGCGAAATCGACGCGCATCGCGGTGGCGTCCGGTTTGCCGGCGTTGGAGACGTTCATGCTGGCGACATGCGCGCGGGTCTCGTGCAGCTTCAACGCGAGACGCACGGCATCGATGGTGTTTTCGACGCTCATCTGTATTCCCCTTACTGGATCATGAGTTCGCCGTCGAGCGCGCCCGCGGCTTTGATGGACTGCAGCACCGCGATCACATCGCGGGTGCTCAACTTGATGGCGCGCAGCGACGCGACCAGATCCGCGACGGTGGCGCCTTCGGGCACCCGCACCAGCGGCGCATCGCCTTCGACCGCCCGCAGCGTGGTCCGCGGCACGACGACCGAAGACACACCGCTGCCTGGCCGCACCAGCACGCCATCCGGCTGCGAGACCGAATAGTCGGTGCGGATCTCGACGTTGAGATTGCCGTGCGAAATGCTGACCGCACCCAGGCGCACATCGCCGCCAGCCACAATCGTGCCGGTGCGTTCGTTTACCACCACCCGCGACTTCCGCTGCTGGTCGATGGTGATGTTCTCCAGACGCGCGATCTCGGCGACGAGACTCTGCGGCGCAGCCGGATAATCCACGACCACTTTGCCGGCATGCTCCGCGCGCACATCGACACCGGGCATCGCGCTGCGGATCGCCGAGGCGATGCGATTCGCGTTGGTGAAGTCCGCTTCGTTCAGCAGCACGCTCAGCGAACGTCCGCCGCCGGTGACGTGCAGCGGCGATGCCTGTTCGACCGTGGCCCCGGAAGGGATCCAGCCGACGGTCGGATGATTCTTCTGGGTCGAGGCGGTGATGCCCTCGAACTGATAGCCGCCGACCGAGATCGCACCCTGCGCGGTCGCGTACAGACGGCCGTCCGGGCCCATCAGCGGCACCAGCATCAGCGTGCCGCCGTTGAGACTGCGGGCATCGCCGGAGGAAGCGACCTGCACGTCCAGCGACTGGCCGGGCTCGGCGAACGCCGGCAGCTTGGCGGTGACGATCACCGCCGCGACGTTGCGGCTGGCGATGTCCGCTTCGCTGACGTTGACGCCGAAATTGCGCAGCGTATTGGCCACCGACTGCACGGTGGCGCGGTTGCGCACGGAATCGCCCGAGCCGGACAGACCGAACACCAGACCGTAGCCTGTAAGCGCGTTGTCGCGCACGCCGGCGATGCGGGCGATTTCCTTGATCCGGACCTGGGCGGCCTGGGTCGGTGCGGCGATCGCGACCGCGAATACCAGCGTCACGAGTTTCAGCATGCTGCGCATCAGAGCAACCTCAGCCATTTGAAGACGCGATAGAGAATGCTCTGGCGCTGGGATTCGCTGACCACACCCACGCCCAGCAGTTCCAGATCGGCATTGGCGATGCGGTTCGACCACACCGTGTTGTCGGCGTTGATGTCCTGCGGACGGACCAGACCGGTGATGCGGATCTTCTGGCGTTCGCCGTTGACGATCAGCGACTGTTCGCCGGCGATGCGCAGACTGCCGTTGGCCGCGACTTCAGTGACTTGCGCCGAGACCTGCGTGCGCAGCTCGCCGACCCGGGTGGTCTGCGCGCCCGAAGCGTTGCCGCCGCTGAGACCGAGATTGGCGTTGTACTGGGTCGAAGGCGAACTCAGCCCGACATCCAGATCCAGATCGCTGCCCGCCTCGGTCGCCGCCTGCGATTTCGCGCGCGTCGCTTCCAGCACATAGATGGTGACGATGTCGCCAACCCGATACGCGCGGTGATCCGCAGCGAGCCCGCGGTACTGGTTGGGATCGATCAGGCTTTCTCGCTCGTTGGCGTTCGCGTGCATCGACGCGAGCGCAGCGATCGCGAACGCTGCGAGACGACGCGCGAGGGGGCGTGGGCATCTTGTTTTCATCGAATGGAGACTCTTCGCGTGCTTATTCATCGAGTGTGACCGTGTGTTTCGCGGTGACCCGCGCCTTGACCGTGTGTTCGGATGCGTCCGGCCGCACCGCGATGACCTGACCGATGCGTCCGTCGACCAGCGCCGTACCGACCGTGGTCAGCCGAACCGGGCCGCGCACCACTTCGATGCCGACCTGTTGACGCTCGGCGACATCCGGTACCGGTTCGAAATCCGCCAGCAGCGCAGGATCCCCCGCGCGCACCGCGCGACGCACGCGCATCCCCGCCAGCGCGTCGACAGACAGCGCGGCTGCGCTATCGCAACAGATCATGTCCACGTCTCCGGGGACGAGACGCAGCGCATCCACCGGCACCTTCGCCGACGCCGGCTCGGCATAGGTCAGCACGCTGCGCACATCGCTGAGCGCGACCCACGCGGTCAGCGTGCGCACGACGCGGCCATCCACCGAAAGGCGCACCGGCACGCCGGCACGGGCGCGCGGCCAGCGACCGGCGATGGCGCCGACCTCCACCGTCACCCGCCCCGCAGGCAACGACTGGTCGCGCACACCGGTCACGCCGAGCACGCGCGCGCTGCTGGCCGCTTCGCGCAGACGCTGCACCACCGCCGTCTCGACATCGCGCTGGATGTCGACGGATAGGAGCTCGGTAGACGGCAACACAAGCGCTGCGCCCGGAGCGGACGCAAGCGCAGCAACGATGGCCAGGGTCTGCAGCATCGGTCAGCGACGGAGGTTGTTGATGGTTTCGAGAATCTGGT
Source organism: Lysobacteraceae bacterium (assembly GCA_044340325.1). GTDB lineage: Bacteria > Pseudomonadota > Gammaproteobacteria > Xanthomonadales > Xanthomonadaceae > Lysobacter_I. Next base: position 17,981 of record JBIITV010000040.1, on the reverse strand, counting down.
CGGAAGCCTGCAGCACGCGCGCGTTGAGCTGATAGGCGCGCTGCGCCAGCACCAGCGCGGTCATTTCCTCCACCATTTCGACGTTGGCCAGTTCGACGAAACCCTGCTGCACCGTACCGAAGCCGGTCTCGCCGGGGCGCCCGTAGACCGGCGCGCCGGCGGCATCGTTGGCGGTGTAGCGGTTGTCGCCGACCGACACCAGCATGTCCTCGGCGGCGAACGTGGTCAGCTCGATGTTGCCGAGCACGCTGCGCTCGGTCTCGCCGGCCAGCAGCGCGGTCACTTCACCGTTCTGGGCGACGCGCACGAACGTGGCATCGGTCGGAATCTGGATCGGCTGCGACAGGCGCAGACCCTGCACGGTCACGAGATAGCCTTCGGCATCGACCCGGAACTGGCCGTCGCGGGTGTAGACCACGCCGCCGTTCTCGGCTTCCAGCTCGAAGAAGCCCGAGCCTTCGATGGCCAGGTCCAGCGGATTCTGGGTGGCGCGCATGTCGCCGCCGGTGAAGATGGTCGAGGTCGAATGGATGCGCGTGCCGTTGCCGGACGATTCCATCGGCGCGCCCAGATTGGCGGCGACGCCGGCCGTGGCCACGTCGACGAAATTGACCCGGCCGCGCTTGAAGCCCGGCGTATGCATGTTGGCGACGTTGTTGGAGATCACGTCGATCTGCTTCTGCTCGCTGCGCAGGCCGCTGGCGGAGATGTAAAGTGCGTCGATCATGCGGGTGCCCTGTGATGGAAACTGCTATGGAGTCGGAGGTGGGGGATATCTGATGTAGCGCTGCGCGTGGCTGCGGAGGATCAGTCGGTGGGTCGAAGGAGGATCAGTTGCCGCCGATCTGGTTGATGCCGGTGTCCATCGCCTTGTCGTAGATGGAGATCGCACGCTGCACCGATTCGGCATGGCGCGTGGTTTCCATCAGCCGCACGGTTTCCTCGGCGGCGTCGACGTTCGCGCGTTCGATCGCGCCCTGCACGACGCTGCCCTTCCATTCGGCCAGATCGCCGTCGTAGGCATAGGCGCCGTTGCCGGCGGGCAACAGCCGCGAAGGATCCGCGACCGCGACGATCTGCAGCTGGCCCACGCCCTGATCGCCGACGAAGATCTGACCATCGCGCTCGAAGCGCGCATTGCCCGAAGACGCATTGCCCGCAGGCATCTGGATCGCACCGCTGTAGCCGATGACGACATCTCCGCCGACGGTGACCAGACGGCCTTCCGCATCGGTGCGGAACGCGCCGGCGCGGGCCAGCAGCATCTTGCCGTCGCGCTCGACCACGAAAAAACCCGGGCCGCGCAGCGCGATGTCCAGATCGTTGCCGGTCTGCGCAAGCACGCCGTCGCGCTGATCGAGCGCAGTGGTCATGACCATCTCGCGGCCGACCGTGCCGCTGAATTCGGGAATCGCGCGCACGCCGCGATAACCCGGCGTATGCATGTTGGCGACATTGTTGCTGATCGTCGACAGCGTCTTGACATCGGCGCTCAGGCTGCGGGCGATGGCTTGCAGGGTTTCGGCCATGGTCTGTCCTCAGGCGGCTGCGGCTTGGATGGAAGCGAACGACCGGACCGCGAGATTCGGTGGAATCTCGTTGAGTCCGATCACGGAGACATAGGGCATCGAACGGTGCAGCAGCGCGCGCAGCGAACGCCGCACCGGCGACGGACACAGCACCACCGGCGCCAGGTTGCGGCCCATCATCGATTCGACCTGGCGGGTCAGGTTTTTCATGAACATGTCGAGCTGGCCGATTTCGGAAAACAGCGAACTGCGCTGTTCGCCGGTGCGCAGGTTCGCAAGCAGCGAACGCTCGAACTCCGGCGCGAGCGTCAACACGTGCAGCTCGCCCTGCGGATCGCGAAGGCCCTGACAGATCGACGCGCCCAGCCGCTCGCGCACGCGCTCGGCCAGATCCTCGGCACCCTTGATGGTCTTGCCGGCATCGACCAGCGTTTCCAGAATCGCCTCGATGTTGCGGATGCTGACCTGCTCGCGCAGCAGTAGTTGCAGCACTTTCTGGATGTCGGAAAAGCTCATCACGCCCGGCACCAGTTCATCGATCAGCGAACCGTGCTGGTCGCGCGCGCGGTGCAGCATGCGCTCCACGCTGCTGCGGGTCAGCAGATCAGCCGACTGGCGCTTCACCAGTTCGCCCAGATGGGTCATCAGCACGGTATCGGGATCGACGATGGTGTACCCGGCGCTGCGCGCGAACTGCCGCGTCTGCTTGCTGATCCACTGCGCAGGCAGACCATAGGCGGGGTCCTTGGTGTCGGGGCCATCGAGTTTGGGCCGCGAACCGCCGGGGTTGATCGCGAGAATATGGTCGAGCATCAACTCGCCGACACCGACGCGATTGCCGTGGAAATGGATCTCGTAGGTGTTGGCGACCAGCTCGCTGCGCGGCGCGATCTGGATCTTCGGCATGAGGAAACCCAGGTCCTGCGCGATCTGCTTGCGCAGCGTGGCGATCCGCTCCTGGATGTCGCTGTCCTCACCGGCGAACATCGGCGCGAGTTCGCCGCCGTAGCGCACTTCCATTGGTTCGATCCGCATCCACTGCTGGATTTCCTCGCTGGGCTTGGTTTCGCCGGTACGTTTTTCCTCGACGGCATCGTCCTCTTCGGTCAGCTCGCGCGAGGCACGGATGCTCATGTACATCAACCCTCCGAGCATGCAAAGCACGATGACCACCGGAATTTTTGGAAATCCGGGCAGCAGCATCACCAGAAACAGCGCGATCGCCACGATCAGCAGTGCCTTCGGATTGGCCAGTACCTGGCGCGGGATTTCCGTGCCGAGCTGGGCGTCGGCCGCAGCGCGGGTGATGATGATGCCGGTGGCGACCGCGATCACCAGCGACGGAATCTGGGTGACGATGCCGTCGCCGATGGTCAACAGCGTGAACCGCTGCACCGCCTCGCCCCAGGGCAGACCGAGCTGGGCGATACCGATCGCCAGACCACCAACGATGTTGACCAGAATGATGATGATGCCGGCGATGGCGTCGCCCTTCACGAACTTGGTCGCACCGTCCATCGCACCGTAGAAATTGGCTTCCTTCTCGATCAGGGCACGGCGGCGGCGCGCCTCGTGCTCATCGATCAGGCCCATGTTCATGTCGGCGTCGATGCTCATCTGCTTGCCGGGCATGCTGTCGAGGGTGAAGCGCGCGGCCACTTCCGCGACGCGCTGCGCGCCGCTGGTCACCACCACGTACTGCACGACGACCAGAATCAGGAAAACCACCGCGCCGACGATGTAATTGCCACCGACCACGAACTCGCCGATCGCATTGATCACCCGGCCGGCGTCCGCGCCTTCAAGGATCAGGCGCGTGGCCGACACGTTCAGCGCCAGACGGAACAGCGTCGCCAGCAGCAGAATGCTCGGAAAGGTCGAAAACTTCAGCGGTGAATCGGTAAAGAACGTCACCAGCAGGATCAGCAGCGCCATGCTGATGTTGGCCACCAGCAGGAAATCCAGCAGCACCGGCGGGATCGGCACGAACAGCACGACCAGCACACCGATCACCATCGCGATCAACATCAGATCGCGCTTGCCGGTCCACAGGGACATCCACAATTGCCTCATGCGCGATTCCCCTGCTGCGACGCCCACAGTTCACGATAGACAGGCGCGAGTTCCGCATACCGGTCCGCCGGCACCATGCCGTCGATCTGGCATTCGCTGTACAGCGCGCGCGCCAGCGCGGGCACCCGGATGATCGGCACGCGATGACGCCTGGCCAGGGTGCGGATACGCGCGCTGAGAAAACCGGCGCCCTTGGCCAGCACAACGGGCGCCAGGGTTTCGCCCGGGCGATAACGCAACGCCACAGCGACGTGGGTCGGATTGGTGATGACCACATCGGCCTCCTGGACGCGGCCGAGCGCGCGGGTTTTCTTCAGCAGTTCGCGCTGCTGCTCTTTCTGTTTGGACTTGATGGCCGGATCGCCGTCGCGGCGCTTGAACTCGTCCTTCAGCTCCCGCCGGCTCATGCGCATCTTCTTCATGAACTCGCGGCGGGTGAACAGCATGTCCACCGCAGCGGCCAGCGCCAGCACAAGCAATACGTAGATCGAGCTCTTGATGAAGGCAGTCAGCATCAGCGACCCGACCCGCTGCGGCAGCGTCATCGCCACCGCTTCGGCCAGCGCCGCGCCCTTGGACACGAACACCGCACACACCGCGCCGAGCATCAGGAACTTCACCGTCATCTTGCCCAGTTCCCATACGGTGCGGAACGAGAAGATGCGCTTGACGGTCTGCATGGGATTCATCCGCTTGAAGTCGGGCTTCAGCGGATGGGTGGTGAAGATCGGACCGGTCTGGACCAGATGCCCGACCACCGCCGCGACCAGCAGGCCGAGCAGCAGCGGCGTCAGCGCCTGCCACACCGGCGCATAGGTATTCGACATCCAGCCGACAAACGCGCCGTTGAGCGCGGACACGTTGCCGGACACCGAGATCATGCGCTGCGTCGCCACCGCGAGCGAGACCGCAACGCCGGCGCCGGTCAGGCCGAGGATCGCGGCGAAGACGATCATCACCACCGTACCGGACACTTCGATACTTTTCGCCACCTCGCCGCGCTTGCGCGCTTCTTCGAGCCGGAAGTGGGTCGGCTCTTCGGTCTTGTCCTTGTCGCCCTCGGACATGCTCAGCCTCCCAGCATCGCAGGCACGCGGGTGAACGCGTCCTGGTAAAGGCGAAGCATCAGCGCCGGCGCATAGCGCAGCGATGCGACCATCAACAGCATCGCCGCCAACACCTTCAGCGGCAGCGCAAGAAAGAATACGTTCGCCTGCGGCATCGAACGCGTGGCGTAAGCGACACCGACATCGATCGCGAACAGACCCACCAGCACCGGCGCCGCGACCATCATCGCCAGCAGGAAGCTGGTGCCGAGCAGACCGAGGAAGCCTTCCGCGCTGGGACGCGCACCCATTCCGCCGATCGGCAGCACCTGGATACTGGCGACCAGGCCGCGATACAGCTCCAGATGAAGATCCATCGTGAAGAACAGCACGGTAGCCAGCAGCATCAAGGCGGTGCCGAGCAGAGACTGCGGATCGCCCTGCCCGCCCGGGTTGAACAGCGTCGCCGCGCCGAGTCCGGCCTGGATATCGATCAGCCATCCGGTGGTGTGCAGTGCGGCCTGCGGAATCATCACCACCAGCCCGAACACCATGCCGATCGCGAGTTCACCGAGCGCTGCGGTGATCCAGTCGCCAGGGCCGCGCAGTTCGAGCGCATACGCACTGGGCGGCAGCGCCAGCACCGTCAACCAGGCCAGACCGAGCGCGAGCACGATGCGCACCAGCGCAGGCGCCCAGCGCAGCGGCGAGAAACCGGGCAGCACCACCGCCGGCACGTAGCGCAGGAACGCGAGCGCGAGCAGACCGGCCATGTGCTCGACGGGCGGCATGGTCACATCGTCCCCGCGATTTCGAACAGTCGAATGGCGAGTTCCGTCGCGACCGACAGCATCCAGCTGCCAAGCCCCAGACAGACCACGACTACGACCATGAGCTTGGGCACGAAGGTCAGGGTCATTTCCTGGATCTGGGTCACGACCTGCACGATCGAAATCAGCAGACCGACGACCAGCGTAGCCAGCAGAATGGGCGCGGACATTTTCGCGGCCGACAGCAATGTGTCCGTCAACAGGCGGAGAGCGAGATCGGAATCCATGGCGATCCGCTCAGCGCGATCCGGTCTTCAGCGTGGTCTTGAGTCGTTGCGCGAATTCGCGTACGGGAATGGCGGCGAATGCGCCGCTGGTCGGCAGCAGACGCGCGATCGCCGCTTCCGAGCCTTCGACATCGCCCCGCGCTTCCATCACCAGCGCCTGTGCATAGCGCGCGGTCACCGCATCCGGATCGAGGCGCAGCGCGCGTTTGATCGACTGCTCGGCTCCGTCGTAATCGCCGCGCAGCGCGGCGACCAGCGCCAGACCGCCGTGGGTGTCGCCGAAATTGCGGTCGATATCGTAAGCGCTGCGATAGCTGGCCTCGGCCGCTTCGCTGTCGCCGCGCAGCAGCTGATTCCAGGCCAATGCATGCCAGGTACCGATGTGATTCGACATCGCACGCGTCGCGTGCTCGAGCACTTCGCCGGCGCGCGGCAAATCGTTGCGCAGCATCAGCAGTTGGCCGTAGCCGGAGAGCGCGCGGCCCGAGTTGGGGTGACGGGCAAGCGCGCGTTCGAAAAAGTTCTGCGCGGGATCCAGCTCCTGCTGCCACAGGCAGAGCGTCGATGCCACCAGCAGCGCTTCGTGCTGATCGGGATCGGCCTGAAGCGCATCGCGCGCGGCCTGCGCAGCGGCATCGAGCTGGTTGCCGTCGAGCAATGCGAGTGACTTGACGCCCAGCGCCAGCGGATCGCCGGGCCGCAGCGCGAGCGCCTCTTCCGCACTTGCGGCGGCCTGCTCGTATTGTTCGAGCATGGCTTCGACGCGCGATTTCAGGATCAGCAGTTCCGGCGTCGCGCCGAAATCCGCGATCGCGGATTCGAGCGTGCGCATCGCCTCTTCCGGCTGCTGCAGACACAGCTGCGCGAAGGCGAGATCGTGGCGCACGGCGATGCCATCGTGGCCCTCGGCCATCATGGCGGCATAGTCCTCGGCCGCGCTGTCGTACGCGCCGGTGGTCAGCGCGCAGCGCGCCAGACGGAAACGCACGCCGGGCGCCGAGGCGCCTTCTCCGGCGATCGATTCGAGAACCGTTCGCGCACCGGCATAATCACCATCAGCGAAAAGTGCGTCGGCGAGGTCGCAGGTAAGGTCTGTATTGCCCGGATCATGGGCGAGAAAGCCGCGCAGACGCGCAGCCCGTTCTTGATGCGTATTCATCAGGCGGGATGTCTCCGTATTTTGACCTCTCGGAGCCCTCATCCCCATGAGAACCTACCGAGCGCTTATGCTCCTACGCGAAGGAACATCCCCTGTATCGCCTGATCCTTTCGTGAAGCCTTGCGCTTCGCGTGAGTCGCACTCTACTTGAGCGTATTTACGGATGTCAAACGGATCACAAACTCAAGTCATGCATGCAAATCAGCAATCAAGCGGTTGAAAGTGTTATGAAAACCATCGTCGAGCGCCAACGATTCCGCCACTTTCTCCACCATCGGCTGCCACTCCTGGTGCTCGCGGATTTCGCGACCGAACTCCCAGAGCAACACAGCCTTGACGACACGCACCCGCATGTGCTTGATCGATTGCGCATCCTCCGTAGACACCCCGCGAACGATTTCCGCCAGTTGCTTGCGCAACGCTTCCGGATCCCGCTGCGATACCTGCTCTTCGGCAGGCGACTCGACAACATCGTCGGCCGCCGTGCGTACTCCACTGCGACGGGCTTCGCCGCTCTTGCGCGTCATCTCCGCGCGCAGCGCGGCGATCTGCGCGGTCAGCGGCGAAAGACGGTCGATCGTCACTCGGCATCACCCGAACGGCCATAGCCATAGCCGGCGAGATAGATCGGTGCGGAGGTGGGCGCGACGTTCGCGGACGCATCGTTCGACGCCGCCTGCTGTTGCAGCAGATTGTCGCGAAGCCGCTGCATATCGGCGGCAAGCGCCGGAATCTCCTGCGGCAGGGTCAACCCCAGTTCGAGTTCGCGTATGCCGGTGGCAACGTCTTCGCCCGACAGCGCCGCCATGCCGCGGGCATAGGCGGAAAGCGCGCCCTCACCTGCGAACAGCGGCGAAAGCACCTCGCGCGACTCGTCTACGGCGCCTTTCATCGTCAACAGCTGACCGAGCTGGAAACGGGCGATCGCGAAATCGGGAGACTCCGCCACGACCGCACGCATTCCCGATTCGGCGCGATCGAACATGCCGATCTGGGCATGCTGCGCGGCAAGCAGGTAAGTGGCATGGAGATGCCCCGGATCGCGGGAAAGCATCAGCTTCAGCATTGAAATGGCCTCGGCATCGCGGTTCCCGTTGATCGCTTCGAGCGAAAGGCGCAGCAGTTCTTCGTTGTCCAGATTTTCGTAGTTCATCAAGGGGTCCTGAGTCGCCGGAGGGCCGGCACATCATAGCGTAGAGGCGGCTCGGGGCACTCCCGGAGACGAGAGCTGCCGTGGTTTCGCTGGGGATACGGCGTGCCCCGAGCCGCCTCAGACATCACAATCCCGGTGCGGGGGAAAAAGTTTAGTGCCGAAGTGGAATCGACTGACGGCCAGCTAAACCCGCAGGTGTCCCGATCCCGTGAAATCGCCGGATTCAGCCAGCCGTTACCCGTCCGGCCCTAGCGTGCGCATCGCGCCATCCCGGCGTCCGGAGTCCACCATGAACCGCTTCGCCGTTTCGATCCTCGCCGTCGCTCTGGTCGCCGCCACCGGCGCCGCTTCCGCACAGAACACCTCTCGCTATCCGGCGCCCGCCAACAACCAGTACGCGCAGGCAGCGACGTCCTACTCCGACGAAGCGCGCGTCATCCGCGTCGATCCGGTGCTGCAATCCGGCTACGGCCCAACCCGGACATCCTCGGAACGCTGCTACAGCAATGACGACGTATATGCCGATGACGGCTACGACGATCGCCATGACGACCGCTACGATGACCGCTACAGCGACCGTCGCTACGACGACCGTTACGACAACCGCCGGTACGACGATCGTTACCCCAACGCGCAGGGCACCGAGACCGGTCGCAATATCTCAACCGTGCTCGGCGGCATCGTCGGCGCCGCATTGGGCAGCAAAGTCGGCGGCGGCTCGGCACGTTACGCCACCGCAGCGGTCGGCTCGATGGTCGGCGGCATGGCCGGCCGGGGCATCTATGAAACCACCCAGCGCAACCGCCAGCCGAAGCCGCGCATCACCGTCTGCGATCCGGTGCGCGAAGGCAGCTATTCGAACACCGGCAACAACGTCACCGCCTACGATGTGACCTACGAATATGCCGGTCGCGAGTACGTCACCCGCACCGCTTACCACCCCGGCGACCGCATCCGCGTTCGCGTGGATGTTCGTCCGGAATGATCGCGGCGCCGATGCGCGCAAGCGATAGCCACTTGAAGAAAAGGGACCGCAAGGTCCCTTTTCTTTTGGAGCTGTGTCCGCAGCGGGTCAAACGCTTGCGCTGGGATATTGACTGGGATAAGGCGACAACAGCGCCAGTTCCTGCCGCGCCAGTTCCGCGCGCAAGCGGTGCGCGGCTTCCAGCACTGCTGCGGTTTCCAAGCCGTCTGGAAGCGTATCGATCACGGTTGGAAACGCGCCGTCGTAGATCAGCAGGTTGATGTTCTCGATCGGATCGACCGCGAGGTTGTACAGCTCCCACTGATCCGGCACCGGCCGCTCGCTCCACGGGTCGCAGTAACGCACCAGTTTCCATGCACCGGATCGCAGCGCACGCACATGCGCCGGCTGCAGCACCGCGCCGGGCGCGAGCTCCGGCACATAAGGATGCGGCGGCGCGCCATCGACAGGCGGCGTGCGCAGCAGTTCGACGGTCGCCGCGAAGACCGCGTACTGCTCCCACGAAGACTGGTTGTGCGGATCGTCGTCGCGCGGCAGCGGCTCGGTGATCATGTCGTCGGTCGCGAACAGCACACCTGTGCGCTCCACGCCATCGGGGCCGATCACCGGCCCGCCGCCGGCCGCCATCACCGGCAGCAGATCGGCACCGGGCAGCGGCGCGGCCAGATGCGTCTTCGACAGCGAGCGCCGTGCGCGATCGATCTGCGCCGGCTCGGCACCGGTCAGCGCCAGCAGTGTCGGCAGGATATCGATATGGCTGGTCTGCGCATCGATCGCGATCGGCGCATCGGTGGCGGTGTTGTAGGTCGGCGAGCTGATCAGGAACGGCACGTGCACGACCTCCTGATACGCGCCGTGCCATTTCTCGATCTGCATGCCGTGCGCCGCGCCGAATTCACCGTGATCCGAGGCGAATACGACGACCGTGTTCTCACGCAGGCCGGCCTCTTCCAACGATGTGAGCACACTGAGGATGTGCCGGTCGACCATCGAAATCATGTAGGCGTAGTACTGCAGAAACCCGACCGACGCCGCATCGGCATCTTGTTGCAGCTGGAACGGAATGGTCGCCGCCAGGGTCGCCTTCACCGCATTCGCGAACACGGTCTGCGGGTCGCCACCGATGGCCTGCGCGGCGCCGAGGCCGGTCTTCGCGGCCAGACCCAGCGCGACTTTGTACGAGGCATCGAACTGCGCGCGCGGCTTGTTGAGCAGCAGATTCTCGTCCTGGGTGGGCGATGCGGTGGCGCATTCCTGCGGCAGCCCGGTCGGATTCAGCGGCACGTGGTAGGTGCCGTCCTGCGGCGCCGCGCTGACCGTGCCCTGCGCCGGAATCGGTACCGAACCGCCGGGGCCGATCAGCGCCTGCGGCGTGACCGTTGCGCCGGGCGCGGCCGGCATCAGCGCGCGCGGCAGCGCTGGATACGTGGCAATGTCGTGCGGATTGGTGAACGAACACACCGCGAAGAACGGCGGCGGCGTAGGCACGAAGCTGTTGTTCGGATGATCGTCGCCTGCAGTGCTGCTGGCGCGCGAGTACGGTACGCCCAGCCCGCGACGGCGCAGGAACGCGCAGGCCAGATCGGCGAACTGGTAGTCGCGATACACGCCCATGTTGTTGCTCAGCGCCCCGTGCGGCTCCGGCCACGACAGCTCCCAGTCGCCGAAGCCATACGCCTGCAGCGTGTGCTCCGGCGGATCGCTGACATGCCATTTGCCGAAGTAGTGCGTGGAGTAGCCGAGTTCCCGGAAGTAGTCGCCGGCGGTCGGCGCGCCGTCCGCGCGCAGCCACGGGAAGTTGGAGGCATCGCCGTTCTTGAACAAGCCATCCGTTTGCGTCACACCGCTGCGCGGCCCGTACTGCCCGGTCATGATGCTGGCGCGGCTGGGGATGCACGCCGACTCGGCGATGGTGTGATCGGTGAACACCGTCGCGTACTCGCGCAGTTTGCAGAAGCCGGGGTAGTGCTTGGTGTATTCGTTGCCTTCGAGGCTGCCGACGAACGACAGGATCGTCTTGATGTCGTTCGCGAAGCCGGCGTCGCCGTAACCCGCGCTGGGGTAATACAGCTGATCGACCATGATCATCAGGATGTTGGGGCGGGTGTTGCGTTGGGTGGCGATGTTTTGGATTTTTTCGCGTGGGGTGGTGTCGTCCGTGTCGCCTTGTGCATTGCTTTGCATGTCGTTCTCCTTGTGGTTGGAACTCTTGAATGGGTTCACCCAGCGAGGAAGTCATACGCCCTGAGTTTTGGTGACTTCTGCGACAACGACTTGATTGCGCCCCTTCTGCTTGCCTTGGTACAGGGCCTCATCGGCCGACTTCAATGCAGCGTCCAGATCGCCGGCCCAGTCGTAAGCCGCAATACCGAAGGTCGACGTAATGGCGAAGTGATGGCCGTTGAACTCGAAGCGACGCCCTGCGAGTTCGGCGCGAACCTTCTCCATCACGTAGCGGGCGTCATCCACACTTGTGTTGGGCAGCATGAAGACGAATTCCTCGCCACCCCAACGGGCCACGATGTCCTGCTGCCGGAGTCGTTCACGAAACAGGTTGGCGACTTCCTTGAGAACAAAGTCCCCGCCGTCGTGGCCGTACTCGTCATTGAAGGCTTTGAACTTATCGATGTCGGCGATCGCCAGGCTCAACGGCTTGCCGCTCCGCGCCGCGACACTTGCCTGATGCTGTGTCGTCTCGATGAATGCACGCCGGTTCGGAAGTCGAGTCAATGGATCCGTGCGCGAAGCCTGTTCGACGGCTTCATGCACAAGGGCGTGTTCGATCGCCACCGCAGCATACGCCGCAATGGTTCTGAGGATATCCATCTGTACATCGTCGAAGCCGCCCGCTGCCTCCCGCTGCACCGACATGCAGCCCACCACTTGCCCTCCGACCTGCAAAGGCAAGTACACAATGGACTCCATGCTGGTCGTCCCTTCGAGTGGGGCGAGCTTGGCCCCCACATAGCGGAGCACATCGGCGGCACATCGTGTATGGACTTCTCGTGCGTACCGCACGCACCACACCGCGAGCCTGTCGGTTTCGTCCATTCGCCAGACAAAAGCAGGCAGCGCCGTATCGTTCTCCATTGTCATGGGGATTTCGATCACTTCGATGTCGCGACGGTAGATGCCGATCAGAAAGGCGTCGGCCGACACCAGGTCGCGAGCGCGGGCGTACACGCATCCTACCACCTCATTCAGTCGCAGGGACTCGGTGATCTCCCGTCCGATCACGCTCAGCATGCCGATGCTCCGTGTGCGGGATTCCACCTCGGCCTGCAGGCGGCGCTCGCTGGCGCGTACTTGACGAACACGGAACTGATAGAGCAGGAAGGGCAAGGTAACCAACAGTGCGAGCGCGAGCAGGCGGACAGGTGTGGCCTGGTACCAGTAGGGCGCTTGGCGCACATTGATCGACAGCGAATGGGGGCTCCAGTCGCCAACGCGGTTGGTGGCACGCACTTCGAACGTGTAGTCGCCAGGATCGAGATTGGTGTAGGTCGCGCGGCGATTCTCAGCGTCGGTCGGGATCCAGTCCGGGTCGTGCCCGGCGAGGCGGTAGGTGTACCGGATCTGCTCTGGCGCGGAGTAGTCCAAGGCCGTGAACTCGATCGAGAACCCCCGGGTGCCGGCAGGCAGGATCAGCTCGCGCATGCCGCTTCCCGGCCTCGAAACGCCGTCCACAGAGGCCTGACTGATTCGCACGGGCGGCTGATAAGTCCATCCGCCCAATCGGTCGGGCCGAACCATCAAGAGGCCGGTCATGCCGCCAAATAGCAGTGTCCCGTCACGGGTCTCGGCCTTGCTTCCATCCCAGGACTCTCCTCCGATGTCCACTGCGTCGGCCCGATTGAATGTCCGAAACTGCCAAGTGGCCGGGTCCAGCATGCCTTGATCGCTCCACAATCGTCCCGCGCCATCCTCAAGAAGACTGACCCAGATCGGGCCAAGACCATCGACGTGACGACTGACGGGCTCGAACGCTGCATTGTGTCCATCCCAGGATTGCAAGCGTGCGAGTCCAAAATCGGTCGCCGCCCACAACTGCCCTCGCTTTGTCACCAGCAAGTCCCGAACAAAGTTATGAGGCAGACTCGACGGATTTTGGGGGTCGTGGGCGAATCGCAAGAGCGTCGCATCTCCTGCCGGGAGCACATACAAGCCCTCATTGGTTCCGACCCAAAGCGCACCATCGCCGGTCTTCCGCAGGACCGTGCTCCAAGCCGCAAACACCTCATCGGGCCGATTCGCGGAACTAAAGGTTTCGAACTTGTCGCGTGTGGGATCGAGTCGATTCAGCCCCGCCATTGTACCTATCCACAGCGCGCCATTGGCGTCGGCGAGCAGTGCGGTTACGGCGTCGTCTATCAATCCGTCCTCACGGGAGTATCGGAGGAACGTGCGATCCTCCGGGCTATATCTGTGGAGTCCTTCGCTCGTGCCGACATACACCACGCCATCGGATGTCTCCGCGATTGCCCGGATGAATCCAGTCTTGAGTGCCCCCGGGACTTTCGGATCTGCCCTGAATCCCGCGACAACGCCCATGCTCGGGTCGATCACATCAATTCCGTTCACGGTCGTGCCGACCCAGATCGAACCATTCGAGAGCTCGGTTACGGAACGGATGCTGGACGCACTCAGCGTACCTGGCCTGGTCGAACTGGAGCGCAAGGTCCGAAACGAAGAATTTCCCGGATCGAAACGACTGAGTCCGCCTCCCCACGTGCCTACCCACAACAGCCCATCGTTGCCGACAAGAAACGCCCCTAGCTGATCGAAACTGAGGCCGCTTTGGATGGCGGCATCGTGGCGGACTTGCCGTCGGAGCTGTCCGGTGCGGGAGTTCACGATCGTGATTCCACCACCGAAGGTGCCGATCCAGATATCGTTCCCCACTTGCGCCATGGCCATGACGTAAGGGTTGGACAAGCCGCGTGAGGGGTCCTGGCTGACGACCACTCTGTGCAGGCCTTCGCGGGAAGGATCGATCCACGCCGCACCGCCGTGACGGGTTCCGATCCACAATCGACCCTGCGCGTCTTCATGCAGCACTTCGACGATTTGTTCCGCCAACGAGCTGGAGTCGCCCTCGTCGCTATGCACGCGCTCGAAGCGACCTGCGCGGAAGCGACTCAACCCGCCGCGCGAACCGATCCAGAGTTCGCCGCCTTTCCGGGCAAGCAGTGCTCGGATGTCGTTGTTCGGCAGGCTCCCCGGATCGGCAGGATCGTGTCGGTAATGGCTGAACCGCCCGGTCCGGGGGTCGAACCGGTCGAGACCGCCGCGAGTTCCCAGCCAAACCCCACCATCTGAGGCGCCCACGATGGCATTGACCTGGTCGCTCGACGGACTGTTCGCGTCGCCCGAACGATGCCGGTAGCTCATGAACGTCTCGGTGGACGGGTCCCAAACGGAGACGCCATCGGCATGCGTCCCCACCCAGAGCCGCCCGTCCGGCGCCAACCAGAGCGACCGGACGTAATTTCCGGTCAATGCGTCGGGAGCATCGCGATTGGCCGTGAATCGACGGTATCGGTAGCCGTCGTAGCGGATCAAGCCGCGTTGCGTGCCAATCCAAATGAACCCCTCGGCGTCCTGTGCCAAGGCTGAGATCACAGTGGGGATGACGCGCTCGTCGCCGATCCGTTCGAAGTACAAATCGCCGAGATCGAAGACGTCCGCGCAACGTGCGGCCGCCGAAAACCACAGCAACAGTTGGCAAACAAACACCGTGGCGATACGACGGTCCATTGCTCTTCCCTGACAGTAGCGGGTCCATTTCAACGCAGTGGCGACTGACGCCTGAGTTAAGTCGCCTCGCAGCGGGATGGCAGACGCGTGTGAGCGTAGCCCGTGCACGAGGCCGAAGCAAAGATGCTGGGCGGCTTGAAGAATGCCGCCGCCAGCCAATGCGGCCAAGAGGTGTCATCCGTATCGCCATAGCGCCAAGTCTTGAACGGATCGCCCATCAGGCCGTGAACGAACACCACATCGACCTTGCGCTGATCCTTGCGCGCAGGGTCCGTGCAGATAGCTGAAATCGGATGAAGCTCGGACATTCCTTTCCCCCGTGCTGCCCTGCACTGTCGCGATGGATCATGCCACAGGGCTGGGCGGTCGTAGGTTGCTGGAACAGCAGATCCCTCGCCCGGCTGCGCCGGACTCGGGATGACAACGGGTGCGCTTTTGTTCGAGCGTGGATCGGTGCTGAAGGCTCTCCTACGAGAGCAGCGGTATTTCGCCGGCCGCCGGACCCTCTCCCCCGGCCCCTCTCCCGATGGGAGAGGGGAGCAGAGCGATGGCTCTTTCCTTCTCCCACCGGGAGAAGGTGGCGCGAAGCGCCGGATGAGGGTGCGTCGGCCTGCGGTGCTACCGCTTCGCCGGACCCTCTCCACCGGCCCCTCTCCCGGTGGGAGCGGGGAGCAAAGCGGGCGTCTCGCAGTACGTGACCTCGGGCCAGAGTCAGGCGATGACCAACCTGCCTGCCAACCCGCAGCCCGAATACGGCCAGTCCCTGCGCGAAAGTTCGCGTGCAATCCGCGCACGCGAACGCGACGAACTGAACGGGTTCAAGCGGTTGTTGACGGCGATCGGCCTGCCGCAATCGCCGCGCCAGCGGGGCGGCCTAACGCCGCCCCTTCCAACCGATCGCGAGCGTTACGCTTCGGCCCGAAACCGGTTCGAAATAGCGACCATTCGCTTCGTTGACGATCACCGATCCCGCGTCGCGGCGATCGAACAGATTGTCGATCCGCAGGAACGCGTACCACCCCCCGTCGCCGCGCGCGCGCCACTGCCCGCGCCATGCGAAGCGTGCGTGCGCCGCTGCCGCATCGGTGTTGCGATCGTCGGTCGCGATCTGTCCGAGCCAACGCCCTTCCAGTGCGCTCGACCAGCGGCCGTCGTCGGAGCGCCATGCCCATTCGGCGAAGGCATCGGCGCGCGGAATACCGGGAATGCGATTGCCGGCAGCGACGATCCGCGTATCGATCTGCGTACCGCTGGCGACCTGGAAGCGGTAACCCTCGACGAAACGCGCATCGATCCAGCTCGCTGCGAGCGCATAACGCCAGCGCGCACCGACATCGCCCGAGGCGCCGAACTCGATGCCATCACGGCGCGTTGCGCCGACATTCGCGAAACTGGCCCGGCCGCCACGGCTGAGCGCAGGCACGATCTCATCCTCGCCATCGACGCGATAGACGGACAGCGACGCCTGGCTCCGCATGCCGCGCCAACGCGCACCGGTTTCGAACGAGCGCAGATCCGCAACGCGCAAGTCGCGATTGAATCCCGACGTCCCATCCGCCCGATAGGCCCGCTCGTTCAAGGTCGGCGTCTCGAACCCGCGGCCGACGCTGGCGTACCACTCGCCCCGGGCGAACGCGCGCACCGCGCCGAACGACCATGCAAGCCGCGCGTCGCGCCGCCCACCGCTGTCGTCACCGTTGGCGAGGTAGTGGTCGTCGCTCTCGAAACGCATCGCTGCGCGACGCGCGCCGATGGACACGGCCCAATCGTCGGTGGCCCGGTAATCGCCGGCCGCATACAGATCGACGGCATCCACGCGGTTGCGTTCGTCGCGTCGCAGTCGCCCGCGCACGCCCAGCCGATCGCCGATGAAATTCTCGTAACCGCGACGCTGTTCGTCGAGACGCACGGCTTCTAAGCCCAGCGCGACCGAGCCTCGCGGATTCGCCCAGCGTCGCCCGATATCGACACCGGTCGAGGCGCGCTCCAGATCGATCACGCCGCCCGCGCTCCCCGGCGCGCGCTGCGCCACGACCGGCACCGAGAGGAACTGCTCGACCTCACGCTGCACGCGATATGCCGACAGCCAGCGTTCGCCACCGGAGGGTTCATCGCGCTGCCAGCGCAGACCGAGCTGGTCTTCGCTCACCGTCTTGCGGGTATCGAACAGGGCGGCGGTGGGATCGGTGCCTTCCGGATCGCGGTCGAACGCGTCGCGGGTCAACCCCAGCGGATCTTCCGCCAGCGGCAGGCGCAGGCCGTTGTAGACCAGGCGCAGGCGCTCGTTTCCGGTCCGCGACCATTCGCCGATGGCGTTGAGCTGGGTCCGTCGCGCCGCGCTGTGCGCGCGCGCACCGTCGGTCGCGAACGCGCTGCCGCTGGCGCGCCAGCGCCAGGGATCGCCGTCGTCCCCACCGTCGACGCGGACGCTTGCGCGCCGGCTGCCGTCATCGCCCGCCCAAGCTTCGACAGACACGCCTGGCGAACCGTCCAAAGCGCTGATACCCAGAATCACCCCACCCGCCGCATTGCCGTACTGCAGCGCAAGCGGCCCGCGCAGCACTTCAATGCGATCGAGCGACGACAGCGGAAACGCAGCGGCCTGCGCCTGGCCGTCGGCCGCACTGGCGGGAATGCCGTCGACGATCAGCCGGATACCGCGAATGCCGAACGTCGAGCGCGCACCGAAGCCGCGCGACTGGATCTGCAGGTCCTGCGCATAGTTCTGCCGATCGAGCGCGGTGACGCCAGGCACCCGCTGCAGCGATTCGGACAGGTTCACCTGACGCTGGCCGTCGCGGATGTCATCGGCATCGAGCACAGTGACCGAACCGGGCAAGGCGCTCAGCGGGCGTCGCGCGCCGACGATGCGGATCGTATCGATCTCGGCCGCCTGCACGGATCTTTCCGGCAGCGCGTTCGCGGGAGCGCCGCTTTGTGCCTGCGCCTGTGCCTGCAGGGCTGGGATGCACAGCAGCACCAGCAGTGGGTAAGTACGGAATCGCATGAGCCGGATTCTCCCACAGCCCGTGCAGGGCGCCATCGCAACAGCCCCAGGGTAAAGGGCCAAGCCCACAAACGACGATGCCCGCCATTCGCATGGCGGGCATCGGAGGTCGCTCGCGAAAAACGCCAGCGATCAGTCGATCGCTCAGCCTTCGCCTTCCTCGACCGCCTTCATCGACAGACGGATACGGCCCTGCTTGTCGACTTCCAGGACCT
>JBIITV010000157.1:0-9768 GCA_044340325.1 Lysobacteraceae bacterium | reverse complement strand
CGTTGGTCTTCCCGCCGTGGTTGATGTGGCTGCCCAGAATCACCGCCCGGATCGCATCACCGTCCCGCTCCGCCGCAGACAGGCGCTTCAGCAGCACCGTGCCCACACCCTCGCCAGGCACGAACCCATCTCCACCCGCACCGAAACTCTTGCAGCGCCCGTCCGTCGACAGCATCCGGCTGGCGCACAGCGCAATGTAGTTCGACGGATGCAGGTACAGGTTCACACCCCCCGCCAGCGCCAGCTCGCACTCACCGCGCAACAGGTGCTCGCAGGCTTCGTGGATCGCCGTCAACGACGCCGAACACATCGTGTCCACTGGCAGGCTCGGGCCCGACAGGTTCAACAGGTACGACACCCGGTTCGCCACCGAACCGAACGAGGTGTGCGGGCTGACCGCCTCCCCTCGCGCCCACAGCGCCGGGCCGTGAAGCTCGTAACCGGTCTTGGTGATCCCCGCGAACACACCCACTCGCCGCTCGTGCTGGCGGGCGATCCGCTCCCGCGTATACCCCGCATCCTCCAGCGTCGACCAGCACGACTGCAGGAACAGACGCTCCTGCGGGTCCATGTCCAGCGCTTCGCGCGGGGAGATGCTGAAGAAAGTCGCATCGAAATCGGCGAAGCCGTCGACGAAGCCGCCCCACTTGCAGTAATACTTGCCTTCTGCCGCAGCTCTGTCGCTGTCGGCATTCCAATAGGCATCGACCGGCCAGCGCTCGGCCGGAATCTCGGTGATGCAGTCCCGTCCCTCGCGCAGGTTGGCCCAGAACGCATCCAGGTCCGCAGCCTGCGGATACGTACCGCTCAGCCCGATGATCGCGATCGGTTCGCGCGTGGCCTCAGCCATACGCCGCATTGATCTACGGAGTGGCTGCAACAGCGGTCGCTGGACGTCACGAGCCTCGACAGCAGGCGCGGCAGACACGCTTGCGCGCGCGGTCAGACCACACCACTGCGCGGCAATCGCGCCATGCGCATCCGCAAGGTAGCGGGCCAATTCGCCGATCGTCTGGTACTCGTACAACAGTGTTTTCGACAGTGCACCGAACACTGTGCCGAGTTCGCTGTTGAGCTGCTCGATCATCAGCGAATCGATGCCATAACTCTCAAGCGGTTCGCGCGGGTCCAACCGCGCGAAGTCGAAGCCCGTCACTCGCGCGAACAGCTGCCCAACGCGATGCAGCATGGATTCTCGCAATTGCTCGCCATCCACCTCACCGGGCGACGCGGATGCCGCTGGCAAAGCGGCAACAGAGCCCTGCAGGAAACGTGCGCGCAACAATTCAAGATCGCCCTCCATCACAACGACATTCGGCGATGCCGTGGCGAGCACCCGGTAGAAAGCGCTCAGGCCGGCGGCATCCGTCAGCGGCTCGACTCCGAAATGCTCACGCATCGCATGCAGCACCGCTTCCGACACTTGCATACCGCCAGAGGCCCACAACGGCCATGCGATCGATTGCGTGCGCCCATGACGCTGTCCAGCGGCCACTTGCTCGCTTCGCAGTCGGGCGAATGCGTCCATGAAGGCATTGCCAGCCGCGTAGTCGGCCTGAGCGGGATTGCCGAACACGCCGGATGTCGAAGAGAACGCGACGAAGAAGTCGAGGGGCACATCGACCGTCGCAGCATCAAGATTGACCAGGCCGCAGACTTTGGGGCGCAGCACATCGCGAAAGCCCGCTTCGTCCTTACGCAGCAGGAAGCCGTCATTGATGATTCCGGCGGCATGGACGACACCGTCGATTCGACCGAACTCACCCCGTACCGACGCGATGCAGGCGTCGATTGCCGCACGATCGGAGACGTCGGCCTGTCGATAGACGAGCTGCGGTCCAAACGGCTCCGCACCTTCCCGTGCGGATCGACCGATCAGCACGACAGTCGCACGGCTCAAGCGCGAGACGAGATCACGCGCAAGCAAAAGGCCAAGCCCACCGGCCCCACCGGTAACGAGATAGACGCCGTCTTCACGCAGCGGAAGCGGCGGCATCTGCTCTGTGGCGACCGCCAATTCATCGAATGCACGGACTGTCGTCAGACCATCGCCGACCGACAACGCACGCTGCTCAGGCATGCTCGACGCCGATTTCAAGGCGTCGCATAGCGCAGCCGGCGTCGCCGCTGCGTCGAGCAAAACAGACTGGGTCGACAACCGGGGCTGTTCCAGGCTCGCCGTACGTAGCAAACCGGCAAGACCCGAATGCAGCGCCCGGTCGCCTGCAACGACGAGCTGCAGTTGCTGTGGCTTCACCGGCACATCGAGCAACCGCTCGCGCACATGGCGCAGTGTCGCGGTCGCTTGCTCGATGAATGCGTTCGCGGGCTCGTCCGCGTCCGGCTGGATTTCGACGACTCGCGCATCAGGCGCGGTCCGCCGCAGAGCGGCGCGATGGGCGTCAGTGAACCATGGGCCGATGCAGACGATGATGTCTGTCGCATTGGTCGCCGGCTCGTCACCGCCGGGCGTCACCGGCATATCGACAGGCACCATCAGCAGTGTGCCGCGGCGCTGTGGCGCCGACGCGACAGGCAGGGACGCCCGTGTCGCAATCGCGCCGACGCCTTCCATTCGGGCGCAGACACGCCCGCTGTCATCGAAGATCGTCAGCGCAAGCGAGCGCGAATCGACCTGCACGGCGATCGCGCCCGAGCGGGACGCATCGATTGCCCATGCTCGGTGAATCAGGTGCGGCCAATTGCCTGACGCGTCCCCGGCCAGTTCGCATGCCATCGCGTAAGCGGCGAGCAATGCGAGTGCATTGGTGCCGTCCGCCTGTGCACATTCGAAGCGCGCGACCGCGAGCGCCGCGCCGGCCCGGCGTACGTCCGTCAATCGAATCGCTCCTGACGCGCGTACCTCCAAAGCGGCGTCGCACTGCGCCCGTATCGACTCGAGCGCCGCATCGTCAAGCGCTGCGGATGTGCGACGCACGCGGCCCTGGCAGAAAATCCGACCCTGGCCGTCGTGAAGCTCGAACGCGGACCCGCCGACCATATCGATGAGCAGGTCGCGATCGGCGTCGATCTCCGCTTGCTCTCCACAGACAACGCCTTCCAGCACGAATGCGCTTCGGTCCCAACCGGTCGACTGCGCCACTGCAACGATCGCCATCTCCACTGCAGCGGTCCACGCCAGCACCCGGGGGCGCCCGGGCTCGCCCGTGGCGAAAGCTTCGTCGCCCCGGAAACGCGAGGCGTACCGCTGGCCATCGAGATCGGACACGTCCCGATGCAGAAGCGAATGCAGCCGTGCCCCCTCCAGAGCGGCAGGCGCAGCCGTGCCCGTAACCTTAGCCGGCAGGCTTTGCGCTTCCGGGACCCAGTAGCGCTCGCGCGCGAACGGATAAGCCGGCAACGACACGCGGCGACAGTCCTCATCAGCGAACACTGGCGTCCAGTCGATCCGTGTGCCGCTGCAATATGCCGCCGCAAGCAAAGACGCATCGTGCGTGTCGACTTGCTCGGGCTCACGTGCTCCGTGGACCTCGCCATCCACGATCGTGTCTGCACGACCGTCGGCCAGCCACGACTCCAGTGCCGTTGCCAGGGCGGCGGTGTCGGACGCAACACAGGCGAGTCGATGCGACAGATGGCGCCGACCGATCGCCAGGGTAAATGCGATATCCGCACAGCGCAGCGCGGGCTGCGCGCGGCACAGTGCAGCGAGTTGCTGCGCCAGCGTTCGCAGCTGCCCTGCGGTCCGTGCCGACAGAACGACCGGACGCGGCAGCAGTTGTTCCCGTGCCCGCGCCGAAGAAGGTGCTTCTTCCAGCACGATGTGCCCATTGGTCCCGCTGAAGCCGAACGAGCTTACGGCGGCGAGCCGCCGTGCCCCGGCAGCAACCTGCCATTGTTTAAGCGCGACATTCACGTAGAAGGGACTGCCGGCGAACTCGATGTGGCTGTTGCCACGCTCGAAATTCAGCGATGGCGGCAGTTTACGGTGACGGAGTGCGAGCACGACCTTGATGACGCTGGCGACGCCTGCGGCGGTAGCCGTATGACCAAGATTGGTCTTGATCGAGCCGAGTGCGCAGTAGCTCTGTTTGTCGGTGTTCCGGCGGAATGCGGCGTTCAGCGCGCGGAATTCGATCGGATCGCCGAGGCGAGTTCCCGTGCCATGCGCTTCGACGAGGGTGATTTCACCCGGATCGATACCGAACCGCGCGTAGACCTCGGATTCAAGATCTTCCTGCGATCGGGCGCTGGGCGCGGTAATCCCGTGGGTCGTGCCGTCCTGATTGATCCCGGAACCCCGGATCACTGCGTGAATCTGATCTCGTTGTCGCAAAGCATCCGAAAGCCGTTTGAGTATCACGACGCCGACGCCTTCGCCGGAAACGAAGCCGTTGGCCCGGTCGTCGAACGCATAACAGCGCCCGGTCGGCGACAGCATGCCGGCGTGGGTCGCGGCGAGGAAGAAAGCCGACGTGCACTGAATGAACACACCGCCCGCGAGCGCGAGCTCGGTCTCCCCCGTCCACAGGCCCTGGCATGCGAGATGGATCGCAACGAGCGAACTCGAGCACGCAGTATCGACCGTGATCGCCGGCCCGCGCAGGTTCAGGTGATATGCGATGCGCGCTGGAATGACCGAGCCGGCGTTGCCCCAGAAGGCCTGCGGCGGCGCCGAGGCGATGAGGTCCGCATAGTCGCCGCCACCGCAGCCGACATAGACGCCGCATGCGTGCCCATTGAGCGCATCGCCCGCGTAGCCGGCGTCTTCGAGCGCTTTCCAGCATTCCTCCAGGAAGATCCGCTGCTGCGGATCCATATAGGTTGCTTCCTGCGCGGAAATATTGAAGAACATCGGATCGAAGCAATCGATGTCGTGCAGGAACCCGGCACGTAGCCGTTCGCGGTCCGCCTCGTGCGGGAACTGTGCCGTCAGGTCCCAACGTCCCACCGGCTCGCTCATGTCGGTCCCGGTGGAGATCATGTCCCACAGCGCATCGACCGAATCCGCCGGGCCGTAGCGCCCGCTGAAGCCGATCACCGCGATCGGCTCATGGATACCGGTCGCGACAGGCCGGGAGTTCGCCTGAGGCGGCTTTTCGAAATGATCGACGTAGCGCTCGGCCGGGTCGATGGACACAACGACCTTGCCGATGTTGGCGCGGTTGGCGAGCCGGCGATAGGCATCACGCACATGCGCGAACGGCACCACTTCGCCAACGGTGGGTACGATGATCCCGCGATCGACGTAATCCGTGAGCTGGGCCAGGTGGCGGGCAAGGAGGGCCGGGCTGTGCTGGCCGAGCCGGCGCAGATCGACGCTGTAGAACGCCTGGTTCTGGTTCAGTACCGACAGGTCGATCGATCGCGCCGACTTCAGCGCGGTCATGGCGACTTCGATGTAGCGGCCGCCTGCGGCAAGGCAGCGCATGCCCTTCTGCAACGCGTCTCCCGGCAGCGTATTGATCAGGACATCAACACCGCGACCGCCGGTGAGCCGCATGACTTCCTGTTCGAAGTCGCGCTCCTGGTAGTTGACGCAGTGGCGCACACCGAGGCTGCGCAGGTGCTCAAGCTTATGCTCGGAGCCAGCCGTGCCGATGACTTCGGCGCCATGGTGATGCGCCAGTTGCACGGCGATCAGACCGATCCCACCGGTCGCGGTCTGGATCAGGATTCGTTCGCCGGGCTGCACCTGCGCCTTGGAATACGCATCGATCATCGTGAGCGCGACCGACGGCAGGGAGCATGCGTCCTCATGACTCAAGCGCGATGGCTTTCGGAACAACTCATGTTCTCTGCACGTGATCTGGGTCGCCTGCGCATCCGAGCCCAGCATTGCGACCACCTCGTCTCCGCAGCGGAACGCAGCAACCTCGCTGCCGACGGCGACGACGGTGCCGCTGGCTTCGAACCCCGGCGTGAACGGATAGGGCGGCATGTTGGGATACAGCCCACGCGCGCACAGCAGATCGCCAAAATTCAATGCGAACGCATGCACCGCAACGCGGACGTCCGTCGGCCCCAGCGCGGGGGCATCGGCCCACTCGATCGTCATGTCGTCGATATCGCCCGGCCCGGCAATCCGCACGCGGCGGTATCGCCCTTGAGGCTCGGCAGATGGCGAGCGCTCAGCCTGTTGTGCAGGCGCGGCAGATGGCGAACGCTCAGCCTGTTGTGCAGGCGAGGATGAGAACCGATGCGACGGACCAGCAGCGCTGTCCACCTTCGTACTGAACGAGACGGGTGTCGTCTCCCGCTCGGCAAGCGCGTTCCCATGCGCCGAAAGAATGTATGCCGTCAGCATTCCGACGGTCGGGTGATCGAAGAAAATCGTCGTCGGCAGCGTTATTCCGAGCGCGGCATTCATTGTCTGCGCAAGGTTCACGGCGATGATCGAATCGACGCCGAGATCGACGAAGGCACTGTCCTCCGAAAGCCGATCGGAGGCAATCCGCAGCGAGTCCGCCAGGGATTTGCGAAGTTGCTGGCCGATCCGCGACTGAATATCCCTACCCGGAGACGGGGACCGCTTCGGCACTGCGGAGACGGCAGGTGCTGTGACGGGCTGCAGCGCTGTGACGGGCTGCTGCGCTGCGACGTGAACAGCCAGTTTCGCCGGGCTCGGATAGTCGAACACAATCGTCGTCGGCAGCGTCATTCGCAGCGCCGCGTTGATGCGTCGGACCAGATCGACGGCGACGATCGAGTCGACCCCGTAATCGACAAAGCCCGTCTCGTCATCGATACGCGCGGAGTCGAGCCGCAGGGCCCCCGCGAGCGCATCGTGGATCGCGGTGCGGACCTGTCCATGTTCTGCGGGTGGGCCAGACACTACGGATACCGGTTGCGTGCGGACCCTACGCGTCGCGATTGCGGGCACGCTGCGGTCATTGGGGGCCTGAACCGCAGCAATTCGAGGTTCGTGGATAAAGCCATCGCTTCTCGCGATGATGACCTGCTGGCCAAGACGGCCGGCTTGGGGAGTGGGCAGAAGCACCTGGTCAAAACCTACC
Source organism: Lysobacteraceae bacterium (assembly GCA_044340325.1). Lineage (GTDB taxonomy): Bacteria > Pseudomonadota > Gammaproteobacteria > Xanthomonadales > Xanthomonadaceae > Lysobacter_I. The sequence continues at coordinate 2,791 of JBIITV010000157.1, read as the reverse complement.
TCGGCAAGCACGCTGCACCACGTCTCAGGCAACACGCCTGGCGAACCCGGTACGCGCAGCGCATCGTCCTCGAACAGCCACCAGCCCTTGGTCAGGCCGAACGTCAGATGGGTGAACACTGACCCGCCGCTGCTCATCTCGTTCAGCAGAAGCAGACCGCCCCGCCGCAGCGTCGACTTGACGTTGACCAAGCTGGCACGGATATCGCGCGTTGCGTGCAGGACATTCGTGGCAACGACAATGTCATAACCGGCGACGTCGATGTCCTGTCGTGACGGCGGACGCTCGACGTCGAACAGCCGACCGGTCATGAAGGGATTGTCGCGGCCGAAGGTATCCTCGGCGTGCAACAGGAAGGCACGCGACAAGTCGGTGTAGCAGTATTCGCCGATGTGACTGCGCAGATCGCCCAAGCGGGCGAGGATGGCTGCGGTCGTGGCGCCGGTGCCGGCACCGACTTCGAGAATCCGGAGTGCCGTCACTGGGTGATTGGAGCGCTGCGCCGCCAGCAGTCGCGCTTCGATGCAGGCGGCGACCGCGTCCGCGACCGTCGCATTGAAATGATCGGCACCGGTCGTTCCCTGGTAAACGCCACCGACGCGGCGCATCGATGTGTCCTGGAACAACAGATCCGTCGCAGGGCGACGGCCGCACAGGATGTCCGGCAACGCACGCATCAACGGCTCGACCAGAGCAGCCTGCGCTGCCATCGTGGGGTCGGCTTGCCATGCCTCTTGAGCAGCCTGCCAGCGCGCCCATGCAGCGACCGGATCCGCAGGCGTAGCGGTCCAGTAATACTCCGCGTCGCGGCATGCCAGCCCCGCGCGCTCGAGCAGGCGCAGGCTAGCCTCAAGCCATCGATCGAACAGCGGGGCCAGACGCGACGCGCCGTCCACGAGCGTCTGCCGGGTTTCAGCCAAAGCACCGAGTCCGGCCAACTGCGCATGCAGCAGCTCGAGCAGGAGCTGCTCCATGCCGGCACAACGCGCGGCGAGCGCATCCAACTGCGTACCCGCCGCTGCGACCTGCTCCATCCGATCGGCGGCAGCTGCCTCTACGGTGCCCGCATACGCGGCGAAGTCGAGAGCCGGTGCCGCGTCCGCAATGAGGACCTGTGCATCCAGACGCAGGCCATCCAGAGGAATCGGCTTGTTCAGCTTCAGATATGCCGCCTGATGCACGGGCGACGCGAGCAGTCGATCAAGCAGTGCGAGGCCATCCGCCGGCTCGATCGAGTCGAAACCGAGCGCCGCCATCCGTTCGCGGTAGAAGTCCGTCGCGACGACGCCGACACTGCCCCAATAGCCCCAATTGACAACCTTGACTGCAGACTGCCATTGCCGCCGCAGTGCGTCGGCGAACGCGTCGTTGAATGTGCACCCCGCTGCATAGTTGCTCTGGCCTGCAGCCTTGCTGAATGTCTGCAGCGACGAGAAGAACAGCACGAAGTCGAGCGGTTCACGCGCGAAGACCTGGGCGAGACGTACGCCGATATTCACTTTGGCCGATAGACCCGCCTCGAACCGGTCGCGAGTCATGTTTGCCAGACTGTGGTCGCGCAGGGTAATGGCGGCATGGACTACACCGTGCACAGCGGCATGCTGCTCGCGTATCCGCGCGTGTGCCGCTGCGAGGGACTCATGATCGCCCGCGTCGGCGCGGATGTAGTCGAGCCTGCCGCCAAGCATGCGCAACCGGGCGAGCGTGGCTTCGATCGCCGCGTTGGGCAGGCGGCGCCCGATCCAATACACATGCGCGCGATGACGACGCAGCAAGTACTCGGTCAGCACCTCGCCGATGCCCCCGGCGCCGCCGATCAAAACATAGACCCCGCCGTCCCGGTACCGCGACGGGGCATTGGACTCCAGCCGGATCGGCAGCAACGTCTGGCGGAACCACTCGCCATGTCGGTACAGGTATGCATTCCCCTGGGAATCTGGTGGCAGGCGGGTCATCTCCGCAGGCCAAGGCTGTTCCGCCGGCAAGTCGACAAGGCGCACACGCCAGTGCGGGCATTCCTTGGCCAAGGAACCGACCAGGCCGTGCACGCTGGCGTGAGTCGCGTCCGACAACGACGAAGCTGCGATCGCGATCGCCTCGAATGTCAGGACAGTGAGCTCAAGCGGGGCAGTCGCGTAACGCGAGCGGAGCAGCGATTTGACCAGGTCGAACAGCGCGAGCACACCCTGCTCCTGATCCGCGATCAGGCGATCGTCGGTGACATCGCACGGACGCGCGGCCGGAGCGATCCAGACGAGATGGGCGATGTCGCCGAGCGCATCCAGACGCGCGTCGAGCGAGCTTGCATCTTCGATGCCGATGACCGTCGCGCCCGGACAACGCACATGCACCTGCTCGGCATGCGTATCGTCCATGAGAACCACGGCATCGACTGGAGATGCCTTCAGGAACATCGGCCTCACGCGCTCCCACCCCGGAAGCAGGGTCACCTCACCGATGAGCCCGATCGCATTGGACTCTGCATCTGCAGCGGGCTGCGAGCGGCCACGCAGCCCCCGCAATGCCACACAGACGCGGCCGTCGGCGTCGAGCACATCGATGTCGTAACGTGTCCCGCGCTCGCCGCTGCCCTCGGCATGCCTCACCCACGCCCAGCCCGACGAAGGCGTCGCAGCATGCACCTCGATCCGGTCCAGCGCATACGGCATCACCGGCCGCAACTCACCGCCAGGCGCATCCGCCAGACCGATTACCGATTGCAGCGCGCTGTCGAGCAGGCTCGGGTGCAGCGTGTAGCCGTCATGCGCGACCATCTCCGGCAACCGCAACT
>JBIITV010000156.1:0-9801 GCA_044340325.1 Lysobacteraceae bacterium | reverse complement strand
GATACCCACTGGCGACGGCTGCGCTTCCCGCATGGTGATCTCGAAATGCATCTGTGTCTGCCCTCGAACTACGAAACCCCTGGCGATACCAAGCGCTTCAGTAGACGACCCGAATGTGCTCAAAGCGCGACTGCAATTTTGCTGATGACAGCACCGGGTGGCGCACGGCTACCCGATCCCCCGATGAAATCCTTTCCCGTGCAGAAAATTCACCCAAATCGAAGCGTCAACGCATACAACGCCCCTTAGCCCCACTCTGATAACAAAGGACACCAACATGCCGAAGATTCTCATCTGCGACGATTCCGCCGCCGAACTCGCCAACCTCCGCAGCATCCTTACCGATGCCGGCTGGCACTCGGTCACCGCCTCCAATGGCAGCGAAGCCGTACAGAAAGCCTCGGTAGAAAAGCCCTCGCTGATCTTCCTGGACATCATCATGCCGGACATGGACGGCTACGAAGCCTGCCGCCAGTTGCAGGCCAACCCCGACACCAAAGCCATTCCGGTGGTCTTCGTCTCCAGCAAGAACCAGAAGGCCGATCACATCTGGGCGAAAATGCAGGGCGCCAAAGCCTTGATCGGCAAGCCCTACTCCTCCGATCAGATTCTCGACACGCTCAAGGCTTACGGCTGACCATGGACCCCCAGCAGGCATCGGTCGCCGCAACGGCGGCGACACCCGCAGCCATCGCGGCATCGGCGACGCGCATTGCATTGCGTCCGCATCGCGCCCTTCCGTGGCTGTTGCTGCCGCAGGGCGTCGCACTCGAGATTCTGATCGATGCCAGCGCGGTCCGCGTTCCGAATACGAATGACTGGTTCCACGGCGTCGCCAGCCAGCGCGGCAATCTGCTGCCGATCTTCGACCTGTCGCTGTGGGCAGGTCTGCAGCCTGCCGAAGATCGCCCGCGACAAATCGTCGTCGTCGGCCTGGAGTCGCGCTTTTTCGGTCTGTTGAGCGACACCACACCCGCCCTGCTCCACATCGAAGGCACGGGCGGCAGGCGAGCCGGTTATACCGGCCCACTGTCGCCCTATCTGTCGCTCGCGCAAGCGGATGGTCGCGAAGAGGCCTACGAATTCGATGTTTCGGCCTGGTTATCGCGGGTGTCGCAAGACATTTCCCGCACCGGCAGCATCGTCCAGGCCTGACATCGTCCAGCGCCACCGTCCCCGAGAGAAACCCATCATGGCAACGACCTCTTCTTCTTTTCTCGGCAGTATCCGCGGACGGCTGATCGCCGGTATCGCGGCGCTGGCGCTGATTCCGCTGATCCTGCTCGCGCTGGCGCTGGGCTACTACGCCAGCAGTCAGTCCGCATCCGCGCTCAACGGGCGCGCCTACGATCAGATGGCCTCGATCCGCGCCGGCAAGCAGGAGGAAATCAAAGCCTACTTCGACAACGTCGCCGACCTGATGCGCACGGTATCCAATACCGCCGAAGTCAAACAGGCGCTGCGCGAAGGCATCCTCACCCAGCCCCAGATGGCGGCGACCACCGATCTGGATGCGGCGAAAAAAGCACTGACCCAGTATTACCGCACCGACTTCGCACGGCAGTTTTCGATCCGCAATCCCGGTCAGCGCGCGGATATCTCCGATATCGTCGCGAAGCTGCCGGCGCAGACGATCGCCGCGCAATACGCCTACATCGCGAAGAATCAGAATCCACTGGGAAAAAAGAACGAACTCGCCCAGTCCAACGACGGCTCCGCCTACAGCGCGATGCATCCTCGCATCCACGCGTATGCGAGCCGCGCCGTGCAGGACTACGGTCTGTACGACTTCTTCCTGGTCGACGCCCAGACCGGTTTCGTCGTCTACACCTACTTCAAGGAACTCGATTTCGCGACCAGCCTGCGCGATGGACCCTGGGCGCAGAGCGGATTGGGACAAGCCTTTGAAAAGGCGATGGCCGCCAAGAATGCCAACGATGTGCTGATCACCGACTACGCGCCTTACCGTCCGTCGTACGACGACCAGGCCTCGTTCGTGAGCACCCCCATCGTCGAAGACGGCCGCACCATCGGCGTGTTCATCGTGCAGCTGCCGATCGATCGCGTGAACCAGATCATGACCTTCAACGACAAATGGAAAGACGTCGGCCTCGGCGAATCCGGCGAAACCTATCTGGTCGGCCCCGACAAGACACCGCGCTCGATCTCACGCTTCATGAAGGAAAACAGCGCCGGTTTCGTCGAGATGATGCGCGGCTTCAATGTGCAGCAGAACAAGCTCGCCTCGATGGACTCGCGCGATTCCAACATCGGCCTGATGAGCGTCGATACGCGCGGCGTACAGAGTGCGCTGGCAGGACAGACCGGCACTGCGGTATACCCCGACTATCGCGGCATCAGTGTATTGGGCTCCTATGCACCCATCGAGGTGCTCGGTTTGCGCTGGGCCATCTTATCGGAAATCGACGAATCCGAATCCAACGCCCCCATCACAGCGCTGCAGCGCGGCATCGCCATTGTGGGTCTGGGCACGCTGTTGCTGGTCGGCCTGATCGCGTTGTTCGCGGGCCTGCGCCTAGCGCGCTCGATCAACGTACCGCTGGCGCAAGTGCAGGACACCGTACAGAAAGTCGGCGGCGGCGATCTCGACGCCCGCACCGGCTTGCAGTCGAGCGACGAAATCGGCCAGCTCGCGAAAGCCTTCGACGGCATGCTCGACGACAAGGTAGCGGAACTCGCACGCGCGCAGAAAGAAAACGAAGACCTGAACAGCTCGGTCATCGAGATCATGATGTCCGTCGCCCAACTGGCGCAGCGGGATCTCAACGTGAAAGTGCCGGTATCGGAGAACGTCACCGGCGCGGTGTCGGACGCCATCAATATGATGACCGGTTCCACCTCATCGGCGCTGCAACGCGTCAATCAAATCTCCAAGCATGTCTCGGAAAGCTCGGAACGCGTCAAGACGCGGTCGGACGAAGTTCAGAATCTCGCCAACGACTCGGGCATCCAGGCAAATGCCGCTTCCCAAGAATTGGTGAGTACAGCAGCCGCACTGCGCGAGATGGGTGAACAAGCCCAGACCGCCGGTCGCGAAGCCGAGCAGGCGCTCACCGCCTCCGGCGATGCGCTCAGGATCGTGCGCGAAACCATTGTCGGCATCAACGAATCGCGTCTGCAGATCGAAGAAACCGAAACACGCATGAAGCGCCTCGCCGACATCTCCAGACAAGTCTCTACGGCCGTCACCATCATCGAAGAAATCGCGGACCGCACCTCAGTGCTCGCGCTCACCGCATCGATGCAGGCCGTTGCCGCCGGCGAGAGCGGGCGCGGCTTCGCAGTCGTGGCGGACGAAGTGAAGCGGCTCGCAGAAAATGCGCACACCTCGACCCAGCAGATTGCGGGACTCGTCACCAACATCCAGAAAGAAACCGCCGAAACGCTCAGCGCTCTGAGCGCGACGGCGACCAAGGCGGTGGATATGAGCCGACTCGCCGATCGCGCCGGCACGCAGATGGACGGTACACGGCAGGCCACACAGGCGCTCGTGGCCTCCGTGCGCAGGATCGAACAGACCACACTGGCGCAGGGCGAAACCTCTCAGCGATTGCTCGCACGCGCGCAGCAGTTGATCGGCGCATCGAAGCGCACGCTGTCCGAAATCGAACTGCAGCGCGAGGACACCGAGAGCCTGAGTCGCTCAGCGACCGACCTGGTAAGCACGGTGTCCGAATTCAAACTGCCTGCCTGATCGCAACGCGCGCAGACAGCATGCAAACCACACTACTTTTCTCTCAAACATCGCACGCAGGCACTCCGAGGACACGCACCCATGTTCAATAACCTGACAATTCGCGGCAAGATGACGATGCTTGCCATCGCATCGTTGCTGCTGCTCATGCTGCTCGGCGGTGCCACGTACCTCCTGGAGAAGAATCTCACCACCGAAATCGACACAGCGGTCGTAACCGGTCAACGATCCACCACCGCAGTTGCGAATGCGCGCGCGGCGCACGTCGATTTCCAACGTCAGGTGCAGGAGTGGAAAAACGTCCTGATCCGCGGCAACGACCCCGAGCTATACGAAAAGCACCGCAAGGCTTTCGAAGAGCGCGCGCAGAAAGTCCAGGATGGTCTGGCCGAAACCGAAAAGAATCTTGCGGCGATCGGCATGCCCACTGCACCTCTCGTTCAACTGCGCAAGGATCATGAGGAGATGCTCTCGAAGTATCTAGCCGCGCTGAAAACCTTCGACGCAGCCGACCCGGAGACCGGAAAAAAAGTCGACGTGCTCGTGCGCGGCGTGGACCGCGCGACCTCGGGCAACTTCGATAAGCTCATCGAATCCTTGGTCGCGCACACCACGGAATCGCTCGCGCAACGCGAAGCGAGCTCGGCCAAGCTAAGCCGGCAGTCGCTGCTCGGCACCCTGTTCGGTCTATTGGTCACTCTGCTGCTGTTCGCTGCTGCCTTCGTGATCCTCCGCCGAGTGAACCGCGACATCCAGAATCTCAACGGCGTCGTCGAAAAGCTCAATGCCGGCGCATTCGAGACCCGTTGCGCACTCACACCGAACAAGAAAGACGAGCTGAACCGCCTCGGCGGCGCGCTCAACCAACTGCTCGACGATCGCATCAATGCGCTGCAGACAGCCAGCGATGAAAACGATCAAGTCAATACATCGGTGATCAGCATCATGACCGCTGTCGCGCAGCTCGCGCAGCGCGACTTGAACGTGAAAGTGCCGGTGTCGGAAGACATCACCGGCGCCGTCTCGGACGCCATCAACATGATGACAACGTCCACCGCGCGCGCACTGCGTGAAGTCAACGCGATTTCAAGCCAAGTATCGGACACCTCGGACCGCGTCAAGCTACGCAGCGATACGGTTTATAAACTTGCCGACGAAGCCAGCAATCAGGCCAACGCGGCGTCCGCCGAACTTTCCTCGACCGCCAACAGCCTGCAGCAAATCGGTGAACAGGCGCAGGGTGCGGGCCGCGACGCCGAGCGCGCGCTATCCAAGACCGCCGAAGCGCTGGCGGTGGTGCGCGAAACGGTCAGTGGCATCACCAATTCCCGCGATCAAATCCGCGAGACTGAAAAGCGCGTGAAGCGCCTCGCCGAGCGTTCGCAGGAAATTTCATCGGCGGTCGGCATCATCGGCAAGATCTCCGAGCGCACCTCCGTGCTCGCGCTGAACGCATCGATGCAAGCCGTGGCCGCAGGCGAGGCCGGTCGCGGATTCGCGGCGGTGGCGGACGAAGTTAAACGCTTGGCGGAAAACGCGCGCGAAGCGACGCAACAGATCGCAGGCCTCGTCAGCGCGATTCAATCGGATACCACCGAAACCCTGCAAGCGATGAACAGCACGATCGCGCAAGTCGTGGACATCACCCGGCTGGCCGACAGCGCCGGTACGCAGATGAACGAGACCCGAGAAGCGACCGAAGCGCTGGCGACGTCTGTCCGCCAGATTTCGCAAGCGACTCAAGCCCAAGCGGATACGTCGCAGCGTCTGCTCGCCCGCGCGTACGACCTCATCAGCGCATCGCAACGCACACTTGAGGAAATCGAGCAACAGCGCGGCGATACCGATAGTCTGAACGAATCGGCATCCGCGCTGGTGCGTACGGTGTCGGAATTCCGTCTGCCGGCGTGATCGCACGACGACATCCGCATCCGAATCCACACCGAATCGATACTCCAGATCAACGAGGAAGCACGCCATGTCATCGCCGCCCGGCAGCGCAGAGATGATCGCGCCAGCGCACTATCTCTCGCAGCTCGATACATTGGTGTCGCTGTTGCAGGTAGCCAACGCCGTGCCCGACATGGCGGACCCTGTCCTGCTGTGGCAGATGGTGGAATCGCTGCAGGAAGGCGCAGCCGCCGCGCCCTTGCCCGGCGTGCCCGACCTGCTGCGCAGCTGGAAGGCGGCGCTGCAGGATCTCGGTCGCCGCGGCGACAGCCTGAGTCAGGACGATCTGACCCAGATGTCGCTGTGGTTCATCGGCCTGCAGGAGCATGCCGCCGGCCGCCTCGACCGCGAAGGGCGGCAGATGCTTGCGCATTTGCCGGAAGGCATTCAATGGTTGCCGCGGTTATCGCCCACATTCGCCCATGTGATTGCTCGTCGGCTCGACGAAACGGTCGTCGCTGAAGAATCTTCCACGCCTGCAGATCCCGGCGCACAAGCGTCCGTACGATCGTCGACTGAAGTCTCCACGGTATTTGCGGATGCATCTGCGTCGGGAGCGTTCGAAACAGCGCCAATCGCTGAGGATGCCGATGCTTTCGCGTTTTCGTTCGATGAAGCGGCTGCGCCCGCATCGGCGCACATGGTCGAAACCATCGCGGCCGATACGCCGACAGTCACCGAGATCGGGAGCGGAGTAACGGTCGCAGCTGTAACGCCGGCGGAAGAGAGCGTTGAAAGCGCACAAGTCGCCTCCGTTGACGACGCGATATCGAAGAACGCCTACGTGGCTCAGATCGATGTGCAGCAGGGATCGATCTGGATTGGCCAGGAAGAACTCGACCTGACCCGGCAGGCCATTGTCGATCAGGTGATGCCGCTCGCACTCGCCTGGGCGGAAACGCCAGACGCGGAAGCCAGTGCGCCGATCGTCGAAGAACTCGCTTACCAGTGCCAGCTCATCGTCAATGTGCTGGAGTTGATCGGTACGCCCGCCCTGGCGCATGGCATGGCTGCGGTCCTTGACGGCATCGAGCGCCGCGATCCTGCAGTACAGCCGGAACATGTGGCGATGTGGTGCAGCGCTCTGCTCGGCGCGATCGAACAGCCGGGACATGAAGCTGCGGAACTGTTGAGTTCCGTCGCACCCACGCTGTCCGGTCTGGACGATGCCTGGGCGCGGGCATTGAGAGATGAATTGACGCGAATCGTCGTCGGCATGGATCCGGCGCTCATCGCGCAACGCAAGACCGCCGCAGATTTCGACGACATCGGTCTTTCGCCAGCCGAAGACGTGCTACCGAGCGTACTCGACGGCATGCTCCGCGAACTCCCAGGCAACACCGAACGCCTCGGCGCTTCGGTGCGCGCGCTCGCAAGCACCCGGTCGCCGGAGCCCATCGACGAAGCCCGACGTGTGGCGCATACGCTGAAAGGCGATGCCAATACCGTGGGTATCCGCGGCCTGGCCAACCTGACCCATGCGCTGGAAGACATCCTGATCGTGCTGGCGAAACGCCCCGATCTGCTTAACGACGATTGCGCCGATCTGCTGACCTCGGCCAGCGACTGCGTCGAGGAAATCTCCGACCACCTGCTCGGACGCGGTCGCGCGCCGGACAATCTGCTGGATATCTATCAGCATGTGCTCGATACCGCCAACGCACTCGCAGACGGCGCGCAGGCGCCGCAGGCTGCAGCGCCGCAGGCTGCAGCGCCGCGTGCAGAACAGCCGCAAGCGAACATCGAGACATTTGACACCGTTGGTACTGCTGACACCGCTGCGCCGAACATCGCTGCGCCGCCGTCGATCGCGTCTGCCATGCCCACCGCAGAAACAGGCATGGTCGCCAGCGGCATCCAGAGCCTCAACGTCTCCAGCGCACTGCTCGACGAACTGCAGCGACTGGCCGGCGAGACGCTGGTGACCTCGCGCCAGATCGACCAGCAGCTCGGCGGCTTGGGTTCGATCCAGCGCGACCAGCGACAGGGCGTGCGCTATACGCACGAATTGATGGGCAGGCTCGACGATCTGGTGGCGCTGCGCGGCGCGGCGCTGCAGTCCACCGCGCAGAAGCCGGGCGTCAATATCGATCCGCTCGAGATCGACCAGTACAACGAACTGCACGTGATCTCGCGTCAGCTCCTGGAAGCGCATACCGACAGCAGCGAATTCCAGAGCCGCATCGAGCGCATCATGAGTGCGCTGTCCGATCTGCGCAGCGCGCAGGAACAGCTCAACCGCGATCTGCAGCGCACGATCCTGCGCACCCGCACGGTGCCGTTCGGTCAGATCTCGCAACGTCTGCAGCGCATCGTGCGCCAGACCGCGAAACAGGTGTTCAAACAGGTCCAGCTCGATATCGTCGGCGAAGAGATTCCGGTCGATGCGGAACTGCTGGAACGCATCGTCGAGCCGCTGGCGCATCTGCTGCGCAACGCGATCGATCACGGCATCGAGGTCCCGCACGAACGTCTCGCCGCCGGCAAGCCCGAACAGGGCCGCATCGTGCTGCGCGTGGGTCTGCAGGGCGACGCCGCGATGATCGAGCTGCAGGATGATGGTCGCGGGCTCGATCTCAATGCGATCCGCTCGCGCGCCATAGCCGCAGGCCTGCTCAGCGCCGAGCAGGCGGTCGACGAACGCCAGCTTACACGCATGATCTTGCTGCCTGGTTTCTCGACCCGCAGCACGGCTACGGAAGTCTCCGGACGCGGTATCGGCATGGACGTGGTCAACCAGCGCATCGCCGCACTGCGCGGCGCACTCACGATCAGCAGCGAATCCGGCCGCGGCACCCGCGTGCAGATGCGCCTGCCGGTCACCCAGACCCTCGCCAACGTCATCGTTGTGCGCGGCCAACGCCAGGTCACCGCCGTGGTCTCGGCCTCGGTCGAGCGAGTGCTCAGCTTCGCCGCCGATGAATGTCGCTACGAAGACGGACAGCTGCGCATCGTGCTCGGTGACGAAATGATGCCGGCATTGCCGATCGAGGCGTTCTACGGCGAATCGGCCGACCTGTCGATGTGGATCGGCGCCAGCGGCGTCGGCCTGTACGTGCGCGATGCGGACGGCAAGGGCAATGTCGTGCTGGTCCGCGGCATCGACGAAGTCCGCAGCGTCGTGGTCAAACCGATCAGCGCCTACCTGCCGCCGATTCCCGCCGTGCGCGGCGTGACCCAACTCGGCGACGGCGGCCTCGCGCCGGTGATCGATCTCGACGTGCTGTTGCATTCCGCGCAGCAAAGCCACTTCGACACCGCCAAGCTGTCGCTCACCGCAACGCCCGTCACGCGCGTGGTGGTCGCCGACGACTCGCTCAGCGTGCGCCGCGCGCTGGAACAGCTGATGCAGGACGCGGGCTTCGAAGTCGCGACCGCACGCGACGGCTTCGAAGCGCTCGCGGCGATCCAGGCCAGACCGACGCACGCGCTGCTGGTCGACCTGGAAATGCCGCGCATGAACGGTCTGGAAGTCGCCCGCAACCTGCGCAACCACGCCGAGACCCGCGACCTGCCCGTAGTGATGATCACCTCCCGCGCCACCGAGAAACATCTGGCGATGGCCGAACAGGCCGGCGTGACCCGGATGCTGGGCAAACCCTTCTCCGAAGACTCGCTGGTTACGCTGGTGCGGGAATTGATCGCCGAGCGCAGCGCGGTCGCAGCCGACTGATGCAGGCAGGCGGGCCTTCAGGGGCTCGCCCCTCACTCGCATCGAGGCCAGCGCGGAGCTGGGGCCCCTCCTACAGCGGGGCCGAATTACACTAAGCGGCTCGCCCACTGCGACCCACCGCCATGTCCGCACCTCCTTCCGCCCTGACCCAGCGCTACGCCGAAGAACTCGATGCCATCCGCGCGCAGGGGCTGTTCAAAGCCGAACGCATCATCACCAGCCCGCAGTCGGCGGAGATCACGCTCGCCGACGGGCGCACAGTGCTGAACTTCTGCGCCAACAATTATCTGGGCCTGGCCGATCACCCGGACATCATCGCCGCCGCAAAGGACGCGCTGGACACCCACGGCTTCGGCATGGCGTCTGTGCGCTTCATCTGCGGCACCCAGGATCTGCACAAACAGCTCGAAGCGAAGATCGCGGACTTCTTCGGCACCGAAGACACCATCCTGTATGCCGCCTG
>JBIITV010000039.1:0-33447 GCA_044340325.1 Lysobacteraceae bacterium | reverse complement strand
GATGTTGGATTTCGCCAGTTCGATGTCGTCGTTCTTCTGGCGGCTCTCGATGCGCTTGTAGTGGTTGTAGACCGCGACCGCGAGGGTTTTCTTCGCGCGCGACTGGCCGATGACGTACTGGTCGAGGACCTCGAGAATCTCCTTCGGCTTCGGCAGATGGCTGCGCGTCGCCTGGGCTTTCTCTTCGAGTTCCTCGCGAATGATGTCGTTGCACAACTCGACGCATTCGTCACAGATGAACACGCTCGGGCCCGCAATGAGCTTGCGGACCTCGTGTTGGCTTTTCCCGCAGAACGAGCAATACAGGATCTTGTTGCTCTCGCCGCTGCGGCCTTGCCGATCTTCGCTCATGCTGCTGTCGTTATCTACGCTGGTGTCGGGAGAATAGCATCCGGGGTCGCGACCGCAAGCGGGTCGCGACGGAAACGGAAATGCCGTTGAAAATCAGTTACTTACGCTGCCTGAATCGAATCTTCCGGCCGGCGCTCAAGAACATGATCGACCAAACCGTAGTCGCGCGAGGCCTCGGCGCTCTTGAAATTGTCGCGCTCTGTGTCGCGCGCGATGGTGTCGATCGACTGTCCGGTGTGGTGGGAGAGGATCTCGTTCAGGCGCTGGCGCATGGACAGGATCTCGCGCGCGTGGATGTCGATATCCGTTGCCTGCCCCTGAAAACCGCCGAGCGGCTGGTGGATCATCACTCGCGAATTCGGCAGCGCGTAACGCTTGCCCTTGGCGCCGGCGGTAAGCAGCAATGCGCCCATGCTGGCGGCCTGACCGACGCAGATGGTGCTCACGTCCGGCTTGATGAACTGCATGGTGTCGTAGATCGCCATACCGGCGGTAACGATGCCGCCGGGCGAATTGATGTACAGACTGATGTCTTTCTCGGGATTCTCGGCTTCGAGAAACAACAGCTGGGCGACGATCACATTGGCCATATAGTCGTCGATGCCGCCGACCAGGAAGATCACGCGCTCCTTCAGCAGACGGGAGTAGATATCGTAAGCGCGCTCGCCGCGGCTGGTCTGTTCGACCACCATCGGCACGAGGTTCAGGGCTCTGGTCTCAAGGCTGTTCATGCGTTGCGCCACCTGTTCGTTGCGGAAGTCCCGCGCAAGTCTGCGCGGGCGTGTTGCGATGGTACTGCGGAAGACCGATGCGCATTCACTGCGGAGCGATCGCTTCCTGGAAGCTCAACGGCTGATCGGTATGCGTGGCGCGTTCGGCGATCCAGTCGATGACCTGCTCTTCCATCACGCGATTCTGCAGGCTGGACATGAGCTGGCGGTCGTTGCGGTACAAATCAATGACCTGCTGCGGCTCTTCGTAGGTGGAAGCGATAAGACGCAGCGTTTCATTCAGGCGCTTGGGATCGAGGGTGAGCTGATTGCGACGGGCGATCTCGCCGACCAGCAGCGCCACGGTGATGCGCTTGCGCGCCGGTTCGATGAAATCGCGATAGGCCTCGGCCGGCGCTTCGATCTGACGACCCTGACGACGGGCCTGCTCGACGGTCTGGGCGACCATCGCGCGCGCTTCGTTCTCGACCACGCCCGCCGGCATCTCGACGTGTGCGTAGGCCGCGATGAGCTGCTCGCCGACTTCGCGACGCAGACGATTCATCAGCGCGCCCTTGAGTTCGCGCTCGAGGTTGTTGCGGATCTCGGCGCGGAACTGCGCCATGTCGGCCGACTTCACGCCGAAGCTCTTGATGAACTCGGCGTCCACTTCCGGCAGGAACGGCTCGGAGATCTGTTCGACGCGGATGTGGACCTCGGCCTGCTTGCCGGCGAGCTGTGGGACGCGCCAGTTGTCAGGAAAATGCACGTCGAGCGCCTTTTCCTCGCCGGCATTCATGCCGATCAGGGCATTTTCGATGTCGACGAACATGGCGCCCGAGCCGATCATGGTCACGCCGCGTTCCGCGCCCTCTGCCGGCAGACGTTCGCCATCGACAACCGACCAGGTTTCCACGTCGGCAGCATCGCCGGCCTGAGCCGGGCGGTTGACCATCGACCAGCTGCGGCGCTGCAGGCGGAGGTTCTCGATCATGCGATCGATGTCGTCCTCGCTCACCTCGGCGGTGTTGCGCACCACCTGGAGACCGGCAACGTCGATCTCGCCGAAATCCGGGACCACTTCGAAGGTCGCCACATAGGCCAGCTCACCCTCACCCGCTTCGGCGGAGGGCTCGATACGCGGCGCGCCGGCGAGGCGAAGCTCGTTTTCGCGGATGCCCTGGTCGAAGCCCTGCTGGAGCAATTCGTCGACGACCTCGTTGCGTACCTGGGCACCATACCGCTGCTCGATGACTTTGGCCGGCACCTTGCCCGGGCGGAAGCCCTTGATCTTGGCCGTACGGGCGATCTCGCGCAGGCGGCCGCCGATCTGACCCTCGACGTGCTCGGTCGGCACGCGCAGGGTCATACGGCGTTCGAGGTTACCCACGGATTCGACTGAAACTTGCATTGATGACGACTCCTGCTGCCGCGCTCTCGTGCGCGACCCGTGATGGTGGTTGGTTTGATGACTGACTGGGCGACCGGAGAGGCCGGCCGTGGGCGCTCGGGGCGGCCCGTCCCCGCGTAACGGGATAGTTTGGCCGATTACGCGAATTACCGCCAGTTTCGCCCAGTGCCCTGTCGTAAGTGACTGCGGTCACACGGAAGATGAATGCGACAGCCCGCAGCAGGAAACGCTGAAAGCGGTGGACATGCGGTTTGGTATGCGCGTGGGGCCGTGCCACCGAAGTGGTTAACTGTGCCTTGAGGCATTCGGTCGCGAGCGCTCGCTCTCCAGGAGTAGCGGCAATCCAGTCCCATCCTTGGATGGTGCGAGAGGGGGGACTCGAACCCCCACACCTTTCGGCGACAGAACCTAAATCTGTTGCGTCTACCAATTTCGCCACCCTCGCATGGGCCGCATTCTAAGGCACAAGAGCCGTGCCAAGCCGTAGTCGGATACCCCAAAAAGAAAACGCCCGAAGCATGCCGGGCGTTTATGGAACGGAAGGACCGTGAAGGACTCGAACCGGCTTGGTCCAGGCCGGTCTTCACGCCGCGACATGAAAGATGCAACGCCTGCGGCCGGTGAGACGAATCGCCGGTGCTTTGATCGTTTGAAGGAAATGGTGGGCCGTGAAGGATTCGAACCTTCGACCTATTGATTAAGAGTCAACTGCTCTACCAACTGAGCTAACGGCCCGGTCAAACGATTGTAACAAAAACAATGGGGTGGAAGACGGGATTTGAACCCGCGACCCCCGGAATCACAATCCGGTGCTCTAACCAACTGAGCTACATCCACCAAAGAAAACCAGAAAAACGACCTGAAAATGCGGGATCGCCTCCGAGGCTCCCGCCGCCCGACCATCCTGTCGAGCCTGTAACTTATCGAGCTTGTACCGCAAAGGAACCTCATTGGCGCGCCCGGCAGGACTCGAACCTGCAACCGCCGGCTTAGAAGGCCGGTGCTCTATCCGGTTGAGCTACGGGCGCATGGGCGCATGATAGCCGTGCGGACGGAACGAAGCATGCCTGCGTGAAGCCGGAGTTGGTCGGGGTAGAGGGATTCGAACCCCCGACATCCTGCTCCCAAAGCAGGCGCGCTACCAGACTGCGCTATACCCCGCCGATGAGCGGCGGCCGGGAAGACGATGCCATCCTAACCCCAGCCAGCTCGCTATTGTCCGAAGCTCCGGGGACGCTGTCAACGCGGACAATGCGGCGCGCTGGCGTTATGCTTGGCGCTCGACCAGAATCCCAGACATCCGAACGTCTTCCAAGGAGACATCATGCGTAGCGGCAACCCGGTTCTGAAGGACTCCACCTTCCTCGACCTCAGCAGCGGCAGCATGGTCGCCGGCGATGCCGGCGCCATGAGTCTCAACGGCACCGTCAACAAGACCGGCCTGCTATTGCTGATGACCGTTCTGACTGCGGCCTTCTCCTGGTCGCAAACCATGACCGCGTCGGGCGAAGTCGCTCCGGGCGCGATGATCTACGTACTCGGCGGCGCCATCGGCGGCTTCGTGCTCGCACTGGTGACCGTATTCAAGAAAGAGTGGTCGCCGGTCACGGCGCCTGCCTATGCGCTGGTGGAGGGCCTGTTCCTCGGCGCTATCTCGGCGATCTACAACCACATGTATGAAGGCATCGTGATGCAGGCGGTGCTGCTGACTTTCGGCACGCTGTTCGCATTGCTGTTCGCCTATCGTTCGGGCCTGATCAAGGCCACCGAGAACTTCAAACTCGGCGTGGTCGCCGCCACCGGCGGTATCGCACTGATCTATATCGCCACAATGGTGCTGGGTCTGTTCGGCATCAACATTCCGTACATCCACGACTCCGGCCTCATCGGCATCGGATTCAGCCTGTTCGTGGTGGTGGTGGCTGCGTTGAACCTGGTACTCGATTTCGATTTCATCGAAAGCGGCGTCGAAGCCGGCGCTCCGAAGTACATGGAATGGTATGGCGCCTTCGGCTTGATCGTCACGCTGGTGTGGCTCTACGTGGAGTTTCTGCGGCTGCTGGCGAAACTGCGCCGCTGAGTTGTCTGCACAACCGGTTGCAACGGAACGGGGCGCCATCGGCGCCCCGTTTTTCATGGCGACCCGTCACCAGGCACTTTGGTGATCGCAGACCCGCATGGCTGGCTCGACCCCTGCCCGACCCCAAACAACAAGCCGCCCTGAGGCGGCCTGTTGATCAAGCTCCAGCGGGATGACGTTCGATCAGAATTGCTGGCTGAACCTGACGCCGAACGTGCGCGGCTGACTTGCGACGCTGTAGACCTGCGCCGCGCAGATGGTTTCGGGACACTGCACATTGCGTCCGTACTGGGCGTTCTCGTCGAACAGATTCTTGACATAGAAATCCACCGACCAGTCGTTCTTGCGCACGCCCAGCGCGAAATCGACCAGGGTGTACGACGGCAGATCGCCGAGGATGTTGCGTTCGAGAATGCGCAGATCCGAAGTGCGACGGCCCTCGTGCACCACCGAACTCTGCCAGTAGGCTTCGTAGTCGGCGATATCGAAGGTGTAGCGCGCCGTGAGGTTGCCCTTGTAGTCCGCAGTCACCGGCAGACGGGTGCCGTCCGGTGCCTGCGGCGCGGCGCAGCTGGTGATGGGATTGCCGCTGGCGTCGACTGCACCGCAGTAATTTTCGGTCAATTCGGCGTCGTAGAAGCCCACGCCTGCGGACAGACGAAGGTTGTAGGTCGCGGCCCAGTTCACGTCCATTTCCAGACCCTGGATGCGCGCCTGGTTGGCGTTGCGGATTTCGGTCAAGCCGTTCTGCCCCAGCACCGAGAACTGGAAATCGTCCCAGATCTGATGGAACGCCGCGCCGTTGAAGGTCAGCCGATTGTCGAGCCAGGAGGTCTTCCAGCCGATCTCGTAGTTGGTCAGAAACTCGGTGATATAGGGCGGCAGCGTGCCGCGTCGATTGATGCCGCCCGGCCGGTAACCTTCCGACCAGGTGAGGTACATCATCTTGTTCGGGGTGAATTTGTACGACAGGTTGGCCTTGCCGAGCGTGTCCTTCTCCTGCACGTCCTTGTCGAAGACTTTGCAAGGCGCGCCGTTGAAGGACGGCCAGTTGGCGGGATTCGTGCCGTACTGCACGATACAAGACGCCTCGCCGTAGCGGTTTTGCGGCGGCTGGCTGCTCTGCGAAGCGTAGCCGTTCGCGAAACCGAAGAAGCCCTCAAGCGCGTTGTCGGCGCGGAAGTGGCGGAAGCCGACGGTGCCGGTGAGCTTGTCGGTGAAATCGAACGCGAGTTCGCCGAAGATCGCTTCGTCGTGATCCTTGCGCTCCTGCTGGGTCAACCAGATGGTGTCTTCCCAGCCGCGCACGGACAGGCTCGACGCCAGATTGTCGATGCGGTAACGCTGCTGGATATCGTGGGATTGATCCATCCAGAACAGACCGGCGACAAAACGCAGGCGCTGGTCCTGCGGCGAGGCGATGCGCAGCTCATGGCTGGTCTTCTTGTAACCGTCCTTGGCCTGGATGTACTGCGCCGGGTTCACCAGATCGCCGCTGTCGTCGTAGAAATACGCGCCATAGCCGAGAAGCGTGTCGTACCAGAAGCCGTAGTCGCTGTAATCGGTATCGGTATCGACATCGCGCTTGAGATGGGCGAAGGCGTAGGTCAGGTCGAAATTGCCGATCTTGCCCTGCACGGTCAGCGCTGCCTGCGCCCAGCGGTCTTCTCCGGACTCCGGATAGGCGTGACTGATCTGGCGCTCGCCGACGGTCGTATCGTAGGCGAAGTTGCCGTTGACCTTCTGGCGCTGGCCCATGATGGTGGGCGTGATGGTCCAGTTGTCGTTGAGATCGATCTTCAGCGCAAGTCGCGCACCGGCGGTATCGACATCGTTGTAGTTGTCCTCGACCCGATCGGCATTGTTCTGGGTGATCCCGGAGGTGGGAAATGTCCGCTCGCCGAACACGTTGTCGATGTAGCCGGCGTCCTTCTTCTGCCAGCCGACCAGCCGGATCGCGGCGCGGTCGCCCATCGGCACGTTGACGAAGCCTTCGGCGACATGGCCGATGCCGCCGCCGTCGATGGCGTTCACTTCGAAGCCATAACCGGCGGCAAAACCGGCGCTGTCGGGCTTGCGGGTGATCAGACGCAGGGTACCGGCCTCGGAGCTGGCGCCATACAGCGTGCCCTGGGGACCGGCCAGCGCCTCGACGCGTTCCAGATCGTAGACATGCAGATCGAGCGCACCCTGGATAGTGGTGATCGGCTGTTCGTCCAGATAGATGCCGACGCTCGGCAATGGGCCCGAATGATTGCCGTCGCCGCCGCTGGCGACACCGCGCATATAGACCTGGCCGAAACCCGGGCCGTTGGGCGAGATCGAGACGCTGGGCAGCAGCTTGGCGTAATCCTCGAAATCGTTGATCTGCAGCTCATCGAGCTGCTGCGCGCTGATCACGTTCAGGCTGATCGGCACGTCCTGCAGATTTTCGGTGCGCTTCTGCGCGGTGACGGTGATTGTCTCCAGCGAAGGCGCGCTCTCTTCGGCCTCTTGGGCGCTCGCCGCGCCGACGAAGACCATGCTGCCGAATGCGACGTAGATCGCGGCGGTCAGCGGCATTCTGGCCAATCCGCGCGTTCGATGGATGGCGGTACTTCGCTTGCTGTGCGGGTGTTTCTGACGCATTTCACTCTCCCGGGTGGTGGAACATCAGTGCGAACGATTCAAAACGACAACATGAAACCAATCACTACAATGGATCGAGCCGGGTACCGGGCCCGGGTTCGGGTTCGGGTTCGAATGAGGGAACCTCGGGATACGCATCGAGCACGGGGCCCAGTGCGGCCTTGAGCGGATCGAGCCACGGCGCGTAATGCCGCCACTGGTCGATGCCGTCGCGGTTGATCGGCCGACGCACCTGCTCGGAGCTGGCGGTACGTACCGGCCGGTCGTTCTCGAAGAACCGCAGGCAGGCATCCTCGAACGGCAGGCCACAGTAATCGAGCAGCCGCCGCACCTCGGCTTCGGTGTCGTCGACCATGCGCTCGTAGATGACGCGATGCACGCGCCCCGGCAGCACGCTGTCGAAGTGCGCCATCAGCCCGGCGTAATCGCGGTAATAGCGGCCGAGATCGTCGAGGCTGTAGCTGAAGTTCTGGCCGCGCGCGAAGTGCTGCTTGAAGCCCGAGAAACAGCAGGCCAGCGGATGCCGCCGCGCATCGACGATCTTCGCATTGGGCAACATCAGCTGGATCAGGCCCAGATGCAGGAAATTGTTCGGCATCTTGTCGATGAACAGCGGCGCGCCGGTCTTGCGCTGCACGCGGGTACGCGCGATGAACTGCCCGCCCAGTTCGGCGAAGGTCTCCGGCGGCAAGCCCGCCAGCACTTCGTGGTAGCTCATGGCGCCATCGCCGCCGCGTCGCAGCGCGCGGGTCATCGCGATGATTTCCGGCAGTTCCATCGTGCCTTCGACAGCGGAATGGCTCGACAGGATCTGCTCGAGCAGGGTCGAACCCGAGCGCGGCAGGCCGACGATGAAGATCGGGTCCGGCGCGGGATCGCCGCAGCCGGCGCGCTCCGCGAAGAACTCCCGGGTATAGACCTGTTTCGCGCGCGCCGCGCGGGCGCTGGTGTCGCCGGCGCGGTACGGCATGGTCTGTAGACGCAGCGCATTGCCCGCCGCGTAGTGCGTGAACGAATCCGCGTATTCGGCGCGATCCTCCAGCGCTTTGCCGAGCGCGAAATCGAAATGGAAGCGGTGCTCGACGCCCAGGTCGGAGCGTGCGAGCTGCGCGCGCATCGCCGCGACCTCGTCGTCGCCGAAGCGGAAAGTCTTGAGGTTTGCGAGGCTCCAGTACGCTTCGCCGAAGCCCGGATCGAGCGCGATGCTGCGGCGGTAGGCGGCGATGGCGTCGTCCTGGCGGCCGGCGGTCTTCAGCGCATGACCGTGGCTCATCCACACGCGCGGATTGTTCGGATACTCGCCGAGGATCGCTTCGTACAGCGCGATGCCCGCGTCGTATTCGCCGAGACGGCAGAGAATCGCCGCCTTGAGCGTGCGGCAGCCGGGATTGCGGGCGTCCTCGGCGAGCAGGATGTCCAACTGCGCCAGGGCCTCGGCCGCGTGCTGGTCGCGATGCAGGACCAGAGCGTAGTGCTGGCGGGCTTCGCGGAAGCCCGGCGCGAGTTCGAGACAGCGTTCGAGCAGATTGAGCGCATCTTCGTTTCGGCCGACCCGCACCGCGAGTTCGGCGAGCATGCGGATCGCGGCGACATCGGTGGGATGCTGCTTCAGCCACGCACGCAACGCGGCTTCGGCATCGGGCAGGCGGTTGTCGGCCAGCGCCTCGGCGGCCTGCAGCAGGCGCGGGTCGCGCGCCGAGTGACGGACGTAGGCGAGGTAAGCGGCATCGGCACCGTCTGCATCGCCGGTGCCGCGCAGATGATCGGCCAAGGCCAGCCACGCCTGCGGCAGTTCCGGCTTGAGCGCGAGCGCAAGACGCAGTGCGGCCACTGCCTCGTCGCCGCGCCCGACCCTGCCCAGGGCAAGCCCGAACTCGTAGTGCACCAGTGCGGCGCGCGGCTGACGCCGCGCCAGCGGTTGCAGGATCGCAAGCGCTTCTCCGGCCTCGCCGCAGATCCGGTGCGAGGCGGCCAGCACCAGCAGGGCGGCCGGATGGTCGTGGGCCACCCGCAGAATCTCGGCGGCCTGTTGACCGGCCAGCTCGGGATCGCTGCCGAGCAGGCGCGAGGCGTGGTTCAAGGCGACATCGAGACTGGCGGTTGCTTCGGACAAAACGGTTCTGCTTCTGTCAGCCGGGTGAAGGGGGAGGTCGGGCGCGCCCTTCCCCTGGCGTGACCCTGTCGACAATCTACGCTGGCGGTGTTCGCGGCGTCCAGCGATGCGCCGCGAGCGTCCCGCCGCTGCGTTAGCATGCCCGGATGGCAGAAAACCGCGACGACAGCGACCCGATCCGGCGCTACGACAAGCCCGCCGGTGGCTGGGACGCCCTGAAATCCTCCTGGCAAGCGCTGCGCCGTCAGGACGCGGTGCTGCGCGGGCCCGGCACCCTCTTGCGCACCAACCAGCCCACCGGCTTCGACTGCCCCGGCTGTGCGTGGCCCGACCGCAACCCGCATTCCACCTTCGAGTTCTGCGAAAACGGGGTCAAGGCGGTCGCCAACGAATCGACCACGAAGCGGGTCACCGCCGATTTCTTCGCCGAACACAGCGTGGCCTGGCTCGCGGAACAGAGCGACGAATTTCTCGAAGCCCAGGGCCGGCTGACCCGGCCCATGCGCTACGACCCGGCCAGCGACCGCTACGTGCCGATCGGGTGGGACGCGGCATTCGCGCGGATCGCGGCAGCGCTGAACGCGCTCGCCTCGCCCGATGAGGCGATTTTCTATACCTCCGGGCGCACCTCCAACGAGGCCGCGTTTCTGTATCAACTGTTCGTCCGCGCCTACGGCACCAACAACCTGCCCGACTGCTCGAACATGTGCCATGAGCCCTCGGGCGTGGCGATGACCGAACAGATCGGCAGCGGCAAGGGTTCGGTGACGCTGGACGACTTCGAGCTGGCCGACGCGATCTTCGTGTTCGGTCAGAACCCCGGCAGCAACCATCCGCGGATGCTCGGCGAGCTGCGCCGCGCCGCGAAGCGCGGCTGTCGCATCGTGGTGTTCAATCCGCTGCGCGAACGCGGGCTGGAGCGCTTCACCGACCCGCAGTCGCCGGTGGAGATGCTGAGCGGCGGGTCGACCGCAATCGCCTCGCATTATTTCCAGCCTCGGATCGGCGGCGATCTGGCGGTGGCGATGGGCATCGCCAAGATCGTGGTCGAGCGTGCTGATCGCGACCGCGTGCCGGGCGCGCTCGATACCGATGCACTGGACAGGGCTTTCATCGCCGCGAACACACACGGCTACGACGACGTCGCTGACAGCGTCCGCAACGCCGAATGGGCGGACATCGAGCGCGAGTCCGGCCTCATCCGCGAGCAGTTGGAGCAGGCCGCGCAGGTGTATCTGGACAGCCGCGCCAGCATCTTTTGCTGGGGCATGGGCATCACCCAGCACCGCCGTAGCGTGGCTACCATCCAGATGCTGATGAACCTGCTGCTGATGCGCGGCAATATCGGCAAACCCGGCGCCGGCCCCTGTCCCGTTCGCGGCCACTCCAATGTGCAGGGCGACCGCACGATGGGGATCTACGAAAAACCGTCGCCGGCATTTCTCGATCGCCTCGGCGCCGAGTTCGGGTTCGCGCCGCCGCAGAAGCACGGCTTCGACACCATCGCCGCGATCGAAGCGATGCGCGACGGTCACGGCAAGGTGTTCTTCGCGATGGGTGGCAATTTCGCCGCCGCCACGCCCGATTCCGACATCACCCACGCCGCGCTCCGGGCGTGCGCACTCACGGTGCAGGTCAGCACCAAACTCAACCGCTCGCACGTGGTGCACGGCCGCGAGGCGCTGATCCTGCCGTGCCTGGGACGCACCGAGATCGACCTGCAGGCGGGCGCACCGCAGGCAGTGAGCGTCGAGGACTCGATGAGCATGGTGCATCTGTCGTCCGGCATGAACCCGCCGGCGTCCGATGATCTGCTGTCGGAGCCGGCGATCGTCGCGCGGCTTGCGGCGGCGACGCTGACGGACGGCACGATTCCGTGGCTGGCGCTGATCGAAGACTACGACCGCATCCGCGACCATATCGCGAACGTGATTCCGGGCTTCGAGGACTTCAACGCCCGCGTTCGTCACACGGGCGGCTTCCATCTGCATCATCCAGCACGCGATCGCGTGTTTCCGACGACTTCGGGAAAAGCGCGGTTTTTTGCGCATCCGCTGGTGGATATCGATCCCGTAGGAGGGGCTTCAGCCCCGATGGAAACACCGTTGCACTTTCCGGATGCTGTTCCCGTATCCCGTTCGGGGCTGAAGCCCCTCCTGCGGTTGATGACCATACGCTCGCACGACCAGTACAACACCACCGTCTACAGCGGCAACGACCGCTATCGCGGTGTGCACGGCCTGCGTCGGGTGTGTTTCATCTCGCGCGGCGATCTCGATGCATTGGGACTCAACGACGGCGAGATGGTCGACCTGGTGTCGGTCTGGGACGACGGCGAACGCGTGGCGCTGGATTTCAGGCTGATCGAATACGACATTCCCGCAGGCTGCCTCGCCAGCTACTTCCCCGAAACCAACGCGCTGGTGCCGCTGGGCAATCATGCCGAGCGCGCGCGGACGCCGGCGTCGAAGTCGATCCCGGTCTATCTGCGTCGGGTGGCCAGCGCAGGCACACTATGAGCGAAGACGCAGCCCTCGCACTGCTGCAGCTGCTTGCGCAGCACGACGACGTCTCGCTGCCGCGCGCAGCCAAACGCCTGTCGCTGAGTACCAGCGAACTGCAGCGGCTGCTGGTCGCGCTGGGCGACGATCCGCGTTTCGACGGTCTTGATCTGGTGCGACAGGATCGCGAAGGCGGGCGCGTGCTGCTGCGACTCACCGGTCGCGGCCGTCTGCTGTGTGCGGGTCCACCGCACGGGGACGCGGCGTGAGCGTCGGCACGGGCCTGCGCACGCGCGAAGCGCTGCATTTCGCCGACGGCGCGACCAGCGTGCGCGACGAATGGGTGATCGAGGAAGTTCCGGTCGCCCTGCTCTACAACGGCCTATCGTTCGCGGTGATGATGGCGACGCCTGCGGATCTGGAGGATTTCGCGCTGGGTTTCGCGATCTGCGAAGGCATCGTCGCCAGCGCGGACGAATTCTCGCTGGTCGATATCGCGCACGGCGAGCACGGGATCGCCCTGCATGCCGCGATCCCCCAGCAGCGCTTCGAGGCGATCGAGCATCGCCAGCGCACGCTCGAAGGCCGCAGCGGCTGTGGCCTGTGCGGCGTATCGGGCCTGCAGGCCGTACTGCAGCCGGTGCGCAAGGTCGACGCGGGTCCACGTCTGTCTGCGGCGCAGATCCATACCGGTCTCACGCACATGTCGCAGCAGCAGCCCTTGAACGCGCGCAGCGGAGGCGTACATGCGGCAGGCTTCATCGGAAACGACAGCGTGCTGGTTCGCGAGGATGTCGGCCGCCACAACGCGCTCGACAAACTGGTCGGCGCGATGCTGCGCACGACGCCCCGCCCCGATCCGGGCGGCGGCTTTCTCGCCATCACGTCGCGCGCATCGTACGAAATCGTGCACAAGGCCGCGAATGCGGGCATCGCAGTGATCGCCGCGATATCGGCACCGACCGATCTGGCCATCCAGCAGGCCGAAGCGGCCGGCATCACACTGATCGCCTTCGCCCGCGATGCGCGGATGAATGTCTACAGCGGGCACGAACGGTTGGGGTGAGCGGAAAACGCCTCTCATCCGGCTGTTGGAAGCCCCCGCCCCTACAAAGGCCGCCTGCTGCTTCTGGATCGCCAAAGCCCGACACATGCGAACAGCCCCGTCAGGTCCTATCCTTGACGCTTTCGTTCAGCCGGACTTTCGATCATGCGCCCGACATCGCTCGCCATCGCCCTGCTCACCGCGACCCTCGCTGCCTGCGGCGGCGCGAACACGGGGGCACTCACCGAACCAGCCACCCAGGATGCAGGGATGACGACTACGGACGCCGCCATCGATGCGAAGTTCGCCGATCTCAGCAAACGCTGGCTCGACGGCTGGCTGAAATTGAATCCGGTCAATGCGACCCAGCAGGGCGATCACCGTTTCGACAGCGAGATCGACGATCTGAGCGCCGCTGGCCGCGCGGGATACGTCGGGTTTTCGAAAAAAATGCTGGCCGAACTCGATACGATCGACACGGGCACACTGTCGCGCGAGAACCAGATCGACGCGGCGATCCTGCGCAATCAGATCCAATCCGACATCTGGGGCATGGAGACCCTGCAATCCTGGGCCTGGGACCCGCAGATATACGGCGGCCTGGCCGGCGGTGCGATCTACAACCTCATGGCGCGCGAATTCGCGCCGATGCCGGAGCGCCTGAAGTCGGCCACCGCGCGCATGGAAAAACTGCCGGCGCTGTTCGCGCAGATGCGCGAGAACATCGATGCGGCGCGCGTACCGAAGACCCATGCCGAAACCGTCGCCAAGCAGAACGGTGGTGTGATCTCGCTGATCGAGCAGTTCATCGTGCCGAATGCGGACAAGCTGCAGGGCGAGGACCGCAAACGCCTCGACGCCGCCATCGAAGGTCTGCGCAAAGCGGTCGCCGAACATCAGCTGTGGCTCGACAAGACCCTGGTGCCGAACGCCAAGGGCGATTTCCGCATCGGCGAGAAACTCTACGACGAAAAGCTGAAATTCGCGCTGATGTCGTCGCTGTCGCGGGCCGAGATCAAGCAGCGCGCGGAGGCCGAAGTGGTGCGGGTGCGCGGCGAGATGTACAAGATCGCGCAGCAGGTGCTCAAGGGCAAACCCGGTGCGCCCGACATGCCCGGGAGCCCGAGCGACGACCAGCAGCAGACAGCGATCGAGGCTGCGCTGGAGTTGGCCTATGCCGACAAACCCAAGCGCGACGCGGTGGTCGAGACGGCCAGACAGACGCTCGCTCAAGCCACCGACTTCGTGCGCGCCAAGGATCTGGTGACCGTCCCGGACGACCCGGTCGAAATCATCCTGATGCCTGAATTCCAGCGCGGCGTCGCCGTAGCCTACTGCGATTCGCCCGGGCCGCTCGACAAGGGCTTGAAGACCTACTACGCGATCTCGCCGATCCCGGACGAATGGACCGACAAGCAGACCGACTCGTTCCTGCGCGAATACAACACGCGCATGATCCACCTTCTGACGATCCATGAAGCGATGCCTGGCCACTATCTGGAAGGCGCGCACTCGGCGCGACATCCGTCGACGCTGCGCGGTGTGCTTCGCTCGGGCATGTTCGCCGAAGGCTGGGCGGTCTACACCGAGTCGCTGATGATGGACTCCGGCTATCTGGACAACGATCCCCTGTTCCATCTCGTGCGCTACAAGTTCTATCTGCGCGCGGTGGCCAACGCGATTCTCGACCAGGGCGTGCAGGTCGACGGCTGGAGCAAGGAGCAGGCGATGGCGCTGATGGTCAAACGCACCTTCCAGCAGGAGCGTGAAGCCGAGGGCAAGTGGACCCGCGCACAGCTCACCAGCGCACAGCTTCCGACCTATTTCGTCGGTGTGCAGGAGCACTTCGACCTGCGCAAGGCGATGGAACAGAAGCTCGGCAAGGACTTCAAACTGAAGGTCTATCACGACCAGGTGCTGTCTTATGGCGCGCCGCCGGTGCGCTTCGTACGCGCGATGATGCTGCAAGAAGGCATTCGCTGAGCCCTGTCGGCGGGGATCGGCGTCTGCGGGCGCCGCCGCTTGGCCCGTGTGCGCCGGGCCGCTATGCTCTGCGCGTCCGCCCAGGGCCGGGATCGCCGTTGTGACAGGGTGCCTCGACGGGGCATTCGATCCGGGGCGAACAGACCGGCTTTTTGTCCGAAGGGAGTACAGCGCGTGAGCATTTTCGATTCGGTCAAACGCTGGCGCGACACCCTGCGCGGGCGGGACGTGCCCGCCGCGCAGGCGCCCGCGCCCATCGTCACGCCCCTGCCTCCACGCCCGCCGACGCCCACGCCCGAGGAGCTCGATGCGCTGGCCGAGGCGGTCACGCCGGAGGTGCTGGTGGAAGCCTCGCTGACCCGGCATCCGGCGACGGAAGAGAACTACGACGGTCCCGAGCGAAGGGAAAAGCCGCGCAGCAACGTTCGTCCCGGCACGCGGGTGCTGATCGTCGACGACTCCACGACGATCGTCGCGGTCCTGCGGAAGATGCTGCAGCAGAACGGCTTCGAGACGCTTGAGGCCTACACCGCCGAGGAGGCGCTGGACATCGCACGCGATCTGGTCCCCGACCTGATCTTCCTCGATATCGTCCTGCCCGGGATGGACGGCTTCGCCGCACTGCGCGCGCTGCGCAGGGAACCCGCAACCAAGCAGGTGCCGATCATCATGATCAGCGGCAACATGCAGGCCACCGAGCAGTTCTATGTGCAGCGCATCGGCGCCGACGACTTCATGAAGAAGCCCTTCTCGCGGCCGGAGGTGTTCGCCCGCATCGAGCGCCTACTCGACGGGGACGGCGTGCCGCGACGGGCATCGATGATCGGCACCGCGCTGCCGGCGCAGACCGAATAGCCACGCATCGATGTGCCGGCGATGGCCATGGTGACCGTCTACGGCTAGTCCGCCAGCAGCCATGCCCAAGCCACGCCGAACAGCCGCACCAGATAGGTCGTGGTCTCGGTGCTGCTGGCGCCGATCCGCGCGGACAGCACGGAGGTCGCTACGATCTGGACCGGGTCCGCATCACCACGCTGCACGCGCTGATCTACACCTCTGCCCTTGCCGCGCCTGCCCGATCTGACGTCACAGCATCCCCGACTCCGGCTGGTCTTCGACAGCGGCTTCGGTCTGACCCGTTTCGATGAAGGCGGCCCCGATCTGGGCATCCGCCGCTGGCTTCGTCGACTGGCTGCCCGCAGTCAACGCCTGGGAACGCGGGTCGCTGCCGGCATTGCGGATCGGCGATGTCGATCGGCCATAATCCACGACCCTTCGCCGCAGGCGCACGATGATCGCCCACTCCAACGCCGCCACCCGCACCGCCTGGCTGCAGATCCATCTCTGTGTGGTGCTGTGGGGCTTCACCGCGATCATCGGCAAACTGATCAGTCTGCCGGCGCTGCCGCTGGTGTGGTGGCGGATGCTGTTGGTCGTCGCACTGCTGATCCTGCTGCCGCGGGTGTGGCGCGGCTTGCGGGCGATGTCCGTGCGGCTGCGCTGGAGTTATGCGGGCATCGGTGCACTGGTCGCGCTGCACTGGCTCACGTTCTACGCCTCGATCAAGCTCTCCAACGCCTCGGTCGGCGCCACCTGCATGGCGCTGGCCACCGTGTTCACCGCCCTGATCGAACCGGTGCTGACCGGAAAACGACTGTCGAAACGCGAGGTCGGGCTCGGCATCGCGGTCCTGCCGGGCGTGGCGCTGGTCGCAGGCGGCGTGCCCGGCGACATGCTGATCGGCGTCGTCGTCGGCACGGTCTCGGCGCTGTTCGTCGCATGTTTCAGCTCGCTCAACAAACGCCTGGTCGAGCACAGCGATGCGCTCTCGGTCACGGCGCTGGAAATGGCGGCCGGCGTGGCGACGATGACCCTGCTCGCGCCGCTGTCCGGGCTGCTTTCGCCCGCCTTCGGCGGCGACCCCTTCGTACTGCCCGACCTGCACGACGGCCTGTATCTGCTGATTTTGGCAGTGGCGTGCACGCTGGTGCCGTTCGCGCTGTCGCTGATGGCGCTGCGGCATCTCAGCGCGTTCGGCTCGCAGCTGGCGATCAATCTGGAACCGGTCTACGCGATCGCGCTGGCAATCCTGCTGCTGGGCGAACAGCGCGAGCTGACCCCGCAGTTCTACCTCGGCGTGGCGATCATTCTCGGCGTGGTGCTGGTCTACCCGCTGCTGCTGCGGCCACGGAAGATCGAGCACCCCGAGATCCTCGCCACCGGCGAATCCAGGGTCATTGGCGAATAACGACGGGAACATCGCCGCTGTGGCAGTCTAGGCACCCCGCTCCCGCCGGCCGACAGCAGCCCCGCATGTATCTGGAGTACTACGGCCTCGAACAGGCGCCGTTCTCGATCACGCCCGACCCGCACTACGTGTTCCTCAGCGAACACCACCGGGATGCGCTGGCGCATCTGCTGTACGGCATCCGTCAGGGCGGCGGCGGCGGTTTCGTGCAGCTCACCGGCGAGGTCGGGACCGGCAAGACCACGCTCAGCCGGCTGCTGCTGAACCAGTTGCCGGAGAACACCCACGCCGCGCTGGTGCTGAATCCGCGGCTGGAGCCTGCGGAACTGTTGCAGACCATCTGCGAGGAGCTGCGGCTGCCCGTGGGCGGCGCTTCGGCGCCAGCCCCGAAACGCAAGGGCAAACCCGCCGCATCGACGAAGCCCAGCGGCAAATCGATGTTCGATGCGCTCAGCGCCTATCTGCTGGAGGCCTACGCGAAAGGCGACAAGGTGGTGCTGATCATCGACGAGGCGCAGAATCTGTCGACAGAAGCGCTGGAACAGGTGCGGCTGCTGACCAATCTGGAAACCGAAACCCAGAAACTGCTGCAGATCATCCTGATCGGCCAGCCGGAACTGCGCGAGACCCTCGGCCGTCCGGAACTGCGCCAGCTCGCGCAGCGCATCACCGCCCGCTATCACCTGCGTCCGCTCGATCTGGCCGGCACCACCGCCTATCTGCGCCACCGGCTCAGCACTGCCGGCGCGGCCCGCTTCCCGTTCTCGACCGAAGCCGTGCGCCGCGTGTATCTGCGCAGCGGCGGCGTGCCGCGCCTGATCAATGTGATCGCCGAACGCGCGCTGCTCGGCGGCTATGCGCACGATCTGCTCACCATCGATGCGAAAACCGTCGACCGCGCCGCCGACGAAGCCCTGGCGCCATCGGCCCAGGCCAGTACACAACGCCAACGCACACCGTTGGTCATCGCAGGCTTGCTGGTGTTCGCCGTGGCTGCCATCGCGTTCGCGCTGTCGCGCACTGCGCCGGCCGATGCGCCGATGCCTCGCGAAGCGAACGGTTCGCCTGCGGCGACGACGCCTGCGCCGGTCGCAGCCGCCGCATCGCCCTCGCCTGCGCTCGATGGCGATGCATTGCTGCAGCGCGTGCGGGCGTCGTCGTCGACATCGCCGCGCGAGTGGCAGTCGCTGGTCGCAACGTGGAAAGCGCCGATTGCCATGCGCAGGATCGCGCCCGACGCCTGCCCGCCGGTGCCCGCGCCCGGCTGGCGCTGTCTGCGCAGTCGCGCGAGTCTCGATCAACTGCTGCGCTTCGACCGTCCTGTATTGCTGCGTCTGCGCGCCGAACCGCAGGCGGTGTGGGCATCGCTGCTCGATGCGGATGCGGAGCGCGTGCACGTGTCGCTCGATGGCAGCGCGCTCGTGATCGACCGGGTCGCGCTGGCCGGCGTATGGAACGGCGAATACCTCGCGATCTGGCCCGCGCCGGATGCGATCGAAAGCGCATTCGCAGCGGGCGATGCCACAGCCATCGCATGGGTCAGGCGTCATCTGGACCCGGATGGTGCGCACACCAGCGATCTGACCGCCGGGCTGCGCGCATTCCAGGCACGTCACGGTCTGCGCAGCGATGGCATCCTCGGCCCGGATACGCTGTTCGCACTGTCGAGCCGTGATCGCGGGCCGCAGCTCTCCGCGCCGGAGGAGTGACCGATGTCTTTCATCCTCGATGCCCTGCGCAAATCCGAAACCGCACGCCGCCGCAGCGAAACCCCCGATCTGTTCACGACGATGCCGAACCCTGTCGAGGCCGCGCCCGCGCGCACGCAGTGGCCGATGCTGGCGGTCGGCGGCGTCGGCGTACTGTCGCTGATCGCCGCGCTGTGGCTGTTCGCGCAGCGCGAGTCCTCACCACCGATGGCCGATACCGGCGCAGTACCGACGGGCCCCGCTGCGAACGCAGACGTATTCGAAACGACTGCGCCAGCCTCGCCTTCGGCTGCATCGCCTACACCAGCCTCGCCTCCACCAGCCTCGCCTCCACCAGCCTCGCCTACGCCAGCATCGCCTGCGACTGCCGGCGAGATTTCCGCACCAGCACCGGACACCTCGCCGGTCGAGCCGCCGGTATCACCACCGATCCAACCGCGCATGTCGCCTCCGGCATCCGTGCAGGGCGTACCGCCGCCCGCGCCTGCCGTCACGAGCACGCGCGACCTGCCTGCGTCACCACAGATCGACACGCCGCCAGCGCCGGCCGCCGCGATGCCCACTGGCGATCGGATCGTCGCGCTCGCCGATCTCGATGCGGCAGTACGCAATCAACTGCCACCGCTGAAACTCAGCATGCACCTGTGGAACGAAACGCCATCGCAGCGCTTCGTGATCCTGGACGGACAGCGTCTGAAGGAAGGCGATCTGCTCGGCGAGATCGTGATCGAGCGGATCACCCGCGATGGCGCGGTGCTGTCATGGCGCGGCGGCCGGTTGAAGATCGAGCTGCGGTAAGACGCATCAGACGAAGTCGTCGCAATCGTGGCTGCGCATCAGATCCGGCAGGGTCTTGCCAGGCTCGTCGCGGAACTGTTCTGCCAGCACCTCGACCCTGCAGATTCGATCGACGCGGAAGTTGCGGAAATCTCCGCGCGATTCGCACCACGCCGCCAGCGTCCAGACGCTGCCCCAGTAGAAACAGCCCAGCGGCCGCACCACGCGCGTGCTGGCATCGTCCTTCAGATCGAGATAGTCGATGCGCAATGTGGTCTTGCGGTCGGTCGCGTGCCGCAGTTGCTCCAGGCGTTCGCGGGTGGCGCGATCGGGACCGACCTGCGGTGCGTACACCGTCAGACGATCCGCAGCGGCGCGCTCCAGCGTCGGCAGGACCGCGAGGATTTTCGCCAACGCATCCTCCGCATGCCGCGCGAGTCCCGTGTCGATACGCGGCTGCGCGATCCGCACGCATGCCACCAGCGCCTGCGCTTCCTGAGTGGTGAGCATCAGCGGCGGCAGATCGAAACCACGGCGCATGCGATAGCCGACACCGGCCTCGCCTTCGATCGGCACGCCCTGCGCCTGCAGCGCGGCGACATCGCGATACACCGAGCGCTGCGACACTTCGAGACGATCGGCAAGATACGCGGCCGTCGTCAACCGACGGCTGCGGACGAGTTGCACGATCTGGAACAAACGGTCGGCGCGGCGCATGGCGGCAAGCCTGGAAGCGGTCGTCTGACACGATAGATGCTGACATGCCCGAAACCGACATGCTCAAGCTCCTCGAGCTGCGGATCGGAAGTCCGCGTGCTGTACGGTGGCTGCCGACAGCGCCGTGTCAGCAGCCTCGCGCACGGATGCTGGATCGAAGAATCATTCGCCCATAAAGCAACAATTGAGTTTGTTGCCGTCCAGGTCCCGGAAATAGGCCGCATAAAAACCAGGGTAACGCTGTCCCGGCGCACCCTCGTCGGTGCCACCGAGTGAGATCGCCTTGGCGTAGACACGATCGACCTGTTCGCGACTGGTCGCAGTCAACGCAACCATCGTGCCGTTGCCGACGGTCGCGGGATTCTTGTCGGCGGGATAGGTGATACCAAGACCGGCACCTTCCTGTGAATTGCCCCAGGCGATGAAGTAATCGGGCTGTTCCATGAAGCGTTTCGCGTCCAGCTCGGCAAGCACTTCATCGTAGAAAGCGGCGGCGCGGGCGAGGTCTTTGGTACCAAGAGTGGTATAGGCAATCATCGGCATGTCCTTTGGTTCGGGAAGCGGCAGGATCCGCCAGTCCTGCTGACAAATCTTGTCAGCAGGGCTCGCGGCACGCGGTATCCTACCTCCGGTTTCGGCACCGACGGAACCACACCGGATCGAACCACAGCAGACCGAACCGCCGTACCAGCAGGAACGCGCATGCCCATCGTCCATTTCGAGCTCGACCGCGAGCACGTCGAGCTCAACCAGCTGCTGAAGCTCGCCGGCGTCTGCGACAGCGGCGGCGCCGGCAAGCACCTGGTCGCCACCGGTGCGGTGCGCGTGGATGGCGTGGTGGAACTGCGCAAGACCTGCAAGATCCGCAGCGGTCAGCGCGTGACCGTCGGCGACGTGACGATCGACGTCGTGGCCGCCTGAGCAGGCATTCACGCCTCGTCGCGGGCGACTGACGGCAGCAGTTGTTTCGCCACCGACCACGCGGCCAGAGCACCGGCCATCTGCGCGATCACGAAGCCGCCAACATCGACAAAACGAATCCCCGCGAAGGTCTGGGTGAACGCGCGCGCCAGGGTCACCGCCGGGTTGGCGAACGAGGTGCTCGCGGTGAACCAGTACGCGGCAAAAATATACGCGGCCACCAGCGCGGGTATCGCCTGCGGGCGATGGCGCGAACCGACAAGGATCGTCAACAGCAGGCCGAACGTCGCCACGCCCTCGCTGAACCACTGCGCCAGACCGGTGCGGACATGGTCGCCGGGTTGCCACAGCGGTTCGCCGAACATCGCATGCGCGACGCCGACACCGACGATGGCAGCGACGATCTGCACCGCGACATAGGCGGACGCAGGTGCCGGCAGGCGTTCGCCATTGATGCGCATCACCATCGTGACCGCCGGGTTGAAATGCGCGCCGGACAGCGGCCCGAACAGCACGATCAACACGTAGAGACCGCCGGCGGTCGCGGCCGCATTCGCAAGCAGAGCGACTGCGACGTTTCCATCGGCCAGCCGCTCGCCCATGATGCCGCTGCCGACGACGATCGCCAGCAGCAGCAGCGTCCCGATGAATTCAGCCAGCAATGCGCGCGGCGCATTCGCCATCGATCCACTCATCCGTCGATCTTCCCGATATCGCGGATCTTCTGTTCGGCCACGAGCCGATCGAGTTTGCTGATCGGCAGCGCGACCAGCAATTCTGTACGTCGCCGCAATTCGGCGAACGCCTTCATGTACGCATGACGCCTCGTATCCTCGTCGCCCTCCACCGCTGCCGGGTCGTCGACGCCCCAGTGCGCGGTCATCGGCGTGCCGAACCAGACCGGGCATGCCTCGCCGGCAGCGTTATCGCAGACGGTAATGATGAGATCCATCTCCGGCGCACCGGGCGCCGCGAACTCGTCCCAGGACTTGCTGCGCAGATGCGTGGTGTCGTAGCCGAGTTTTGCGGCCAGATCCGCTGCCATCGGTTGCACGGCACCGCTGGGTTTGCTGCCCGCGCTGTAGGCACGGAAGCGGCCCTTGCCGAGCACATTGAGCAGGGCCTCGGCCATCACACTGCGCGCGGAATTGCCGGTGCACAGGACGAGGATGTTGTAGACGCGGTCGTTCATGGATGTGCCCTCAGTTCTTGGTATCGCTGCAGCCGGCGATCGCGCAGCCGACGTTCTTGACCGCTTGTTTCGCCGGGCCGCAGCACGATGCGTCGGCCGGGCGATCCGGCTTCGGCGCGCAGCACACGCCCTGCGGCGTGGCGGCATCGCAGCAGGGATCGGATATGGAAGATGCGCCCTGTGTCTGCACCGCTCCGCTGAGCGCTTTCAAATCGACCGCGCGCGCCGAGCTGAGCTCGCAGCTGTCCTTCGCACCGTGATAACTGGCGATCCGGCTGACGGTGTGGAAGGTTTCCCAACGGGTGCCCTGAGGATCTTCGGTCCAGAATTTGTCCGAACGCGCATGGCAGCACTCGGCACCGGCTTCGGGCACCACGGCCTGACCGGCGTCATCGAGACGCACGCCAAGCTCAGCCAATTCGTCCGCATCTTCGGCCTGAATGCCGAGATGGTCGACACCGGGCTTACCGCTGCGGGTGGAAATCGCGAAATTCACGCGCGGGTCGTCGAGCATCCATTTCGCGTACTCCCGCTCATGCACGCTCGGGCCAGCGGCGAACAGGGTCGAATAGAAGCGGACGCTTTCTTCGATATCGCGAACGGACAGGTGTACATGGAAGCGTTTCATCGCTGATTCCCCGGGCTGGAGTGCAAATGGCTCGCCTATATCGGCGCATCGGCGCATCGGCGCATCGGCGCATCGGCGCATCGGCGCATCGGCATCGTTGGATGAGCATCAGGTCTTTTCAATCTATGTTTCCATAATTATGGAAATATAGAAAAAGATCAACACAGCGCAGGCGATCTCCGACGAGCGGTCGCGGTCTCAGGCTATTCTCAGGTCCTGCTCAGCCCGGCAGAACGCATCGTGCAACTCCCGCACGGCATCGGCATCCGGATCGGACGGCCCGTTGCCCAGCGTCTCGACATAACGACAGGAAGCGTAGGCCTTCGCCTCACGCGCATACACGTCGATCCACTGCCGACGCGCCGGCAACTCGGCATGTTCCGGCCGCCAGGCCGCCGTATAGGGCGGACGCATCCGCTGCAGGCCCATGCGCCACGGCTTCGGGCTGATCCGCGCGCGGAAACAGTTCTGGTTGAAGCACATCCGCGCGTACATCGGGTCGACGCCGAGTGCGTCGAAGCAGGCCTTGACCTCGGCTTCGCGCGGGTCGAACAGGCGATGCAGCACCAGCAGACGCAGGCCGGCAGGTGTGCGATAGACGCGCACGCGCCAACCCGGGTGCGCAGTCATGAATTGGCGTATGCGTCGGAGGGCGACCTGTTCATGTCCGCCCTGCAACAGCGCGGACAATCTGCGCAGCGCGCCGGGCAGCGGCACTCCGAGCAACAGCGATGCGAAGAACGCAACGACCAGCGACGCGACCACGGAAAAGTGCAGGCCTGCGATCATCACGATGGAGATCACCGCGAACACGAGGATCATCGACACCAGCACCCTGCGCGGGCTGCTGTGCGCTTCATGATCGATGTCGGCGAACAACACGTTCGGCGTATTCAGACACAGCGCGCCGTAGCCGTTGCGGGTGATCACGGTGTCACCTGCGCGGTCGACGATCTCCTCGCGAATGGGCATGCCGTCCGCGCCGTTGTAAGCCACGCGCCGCTCGCGACGCGGCAGCGTCTCACCCGCCAGCGCACGATCCATCGCCTCGCGCACGCGCGCTTCGGCATGCGCCTGCGCCTCGGCTTGACCGATATCCGACCAGCCGAACCGCCGCATGGTCACCTGGCGTTTGCGGTCGCGATGCTGCAGACGGGCTTCAGCCCAGTATTCCGGGATGATCATGCGCTTCTTGCTTCGATATCGTCGCGCACCCGCACTGTGGCGGCCATGCGCTGTTCCAAGGAACGACGTGCTCGGATCAGGCCCGAGCGCGCTTGGGAAAACCCACCAACCGCTGCAGATCCTCATCCCACAGTTTCAGCTGCGCGCAGCGCAGGCTGGACCAGAAGGTCAGGCGCGGCGCGGTCTGCAGCAGCGGACTGGACTCGTATGCCTCGCGCAGGCGGTAGTTGGGAATCCGCGTGGTGAGGTGGTGAATGTGGTGATATGCGATGTTGCCGGTGAACCAGTGGACCACGCGCGGCAGATCGTAGAAGGAACTTCCGGCGACTGCGGCATCAAGCGAATTCCATTCCTCGCCGCGCGTCCAGTAGGCGCCTTCGAAGGTGTGCTGCACATAGAACAGCCAGACGCCGGCGGCGCCGGCGATCAGCACGACAGGCAAGTGCACCAGCAGGGCGATGTGCCAGCCGACCGTCCACCACATCGCGACGAAGACGATCGCCAGCATCAGGTTGTTGAGCAGCACGCTCAGCCACTCTTTCTTCCACGAGAACGGCATGTCGAACGGGAAGCGGTGCTTGATCACGAACTGGTACATCGGACCGATGCCCAGCAATACGGGCGTACTGCGGTAGAAGCGATAGCAGAAGCGGCCGAACCAGGAACGCTGCCGGTATTCGGCAACGGTCAGGGTCTCGATGTCGCCCACTTCGCGGCGGTCCAGATTGCCCGAGGTGCCGTGATGGATGGCGTGGGTCTTCTTCCAGTAGCCGTAGGGGAACAGCGTGATCACGCCAAGACAGCGGCCGACCAGATCGTTGGCGCGCTGACTGGCGAAGAAGGAGCCATGGCCGCAGTCGTGCTGGATGATGAAGGTCCGCACGTACAGACCTGCGGTCGGCAGTGCGAGCAGCAACGTCCACAGATAGTTCCAGTGATCGATCACGCTCCAGGCCATGAGACCCCAGAGCGCGGCGAACGGAACCAGCGTGTTGACCAGTTGCCAGACAGCCCGGCTTGCGATGGGTTCGGCGAACTGCGCGCAACGCTGGCGCAGCTGTGACGCTTGGGGTTTGGCAGCAGATACTGCCGTCGCGGGATCGGTCACGCGGTGCACTCCGGATAGTTGGCCGATTGTGGGCGCCTCGGCCCGCGACCGCAATGCGTGCGCCGACGTATGGTGGATGGCGGGGCCGCGATACGTGCGTCTGGTCATTTTTTTCGCCTGCCATCCGTCGGCCGCGAAGGACGGGCGCAGCAACGACGATACCGAGGCCCATCGCCGCTGAGCGATGGCGCCGGCTACGCCTTCGGCGGCCCCTTGCTCGGCGGACCCTTGCGATGCGGCTTCGCCGGAGGCTTGCCACCATGCGGTTTGGCGAAATTAGGCCGGGGCGCATGCGGTTTATCCCCATGGGGCTTGAAGCTGCGTGGCTTGGGCGCGTAGTCGCCGCCTTCCCTGCCCACAGCGCCGTGCCCTGCACCACCACCGACCTCATCGAGCCGCTGCAGTCGCAGCGGCTGACCGGACACCCGGACTTTCTTCAGATGCATCAACAGCGGCTTGGGCATGCCTTCGGGCAGGTCCAGAATCGAGTGATCGTCGTGGATATCGATGCGGCCAATGTATTTGCTGTCCAGTTCGGCTTCGTTGGCGATCGCGCCGACGATGTTGCCCGGCTTCACGCCGTGCATGTGGCCGACTTCGATGCGATAGGTTTCCATGCCCGGCTCGGGCGCCGAGCGCGGTGCGAAGTCTTTCTTGGGCGTGAATTCTCTGGCCGGACGTTCGCGGGGCGCGCGCTCGGAAAAGCCCTGCCCTTCGCGCGGTTCACGCTGCGGACGCTCGTTGCGCTCGGCGCTGCGGTCGTCTCCACGGTCGCGTCCGCGATCGGCACGCTGCGCGCGTTCGGCGTATTCGCGCTG
This sequence comes from Lysobacteraceae bacterium, assembly GCA_044340325.1. GTDB lineage: Bacteria > Pseudomonadota > Gammaproteobacteria > Xanthomonadales > Xanthomonadaceae > Lysobacter_I. The sequence continues at coordinate 7,322 of JBIITV010000039.1, read as the reverse complement.
CTGCGCGAACGGCTGCGGTTTGCGATCCGGAGCGAGCAGCAGCGGAGTGTCTCCCTGCAGCAGCTTCGCCAGCGCCGCAGCGACTTCGATCGCGGGCACGTTCTGCTCGCGTTCGTAGCGTTCGACCAGCTCGCGGTAGAGGCTGATATCGCCGCCGCTGCTCTCGTCCAGCGCGAGCGTCTCGGTGATGCGGCCGAGGAACCGGGTGACGCGGGCGTCGTTGACGCTCTCCACGGTCGGCAGCTGCATTTCCTCGATCGGCTGGCGGGTCGCGCGTTCGATCGCGCGCAGCATGCTCTTCTCGCGCGGGCTGACGAACAGGATCGCGTCGCCGCTGCGCCCGGCGCGGCCGGTACGGCCGATGCGATGGACATAACTCTCGGTGTCGTACGGAATGTCGTAATTCAGGACATGGGTGATGCGCTCGACGTCGAGCCCGCGCGCGGCCACATCGGTGGCGACGAGGATATCGAGCTTGCCGTCCTTGAGATTCTGGATGGTCTTCTCGCGCTGCGCCTGCTGGATATCGCCGTTGATCGCGGCGGCGGCGAGGCCGCGCGCCTGCAGCTTCTCGGCCAGCTCGTCGGTACCCAGCTTGGTGCGCGCGAAGACCAGCATCGCGTCGTAGGGTTCGGCTTCGAGGATACGGGTCAGCGCGTCGAGCTTGTGCATCCCGCTGACGAACCAGAACCGCTGACGGATGTTGGTCGCGGTGGTGGTCTTCGCGGCGATGGTCACTTCGGCCGGATCGCGCAGATAGGTCTGGGCGATGCGACGGATCTGGCTGGGCATGGTCGCCGAGAACAATGCGACCTGACGGGTTTCCGGCACTTTCTTCAGCACGGTCTCGACATCGTCGATGAACCCCATGCGCAGCATTTCGTCGGCTTCGTCCAGCACCAGCGCTTTGAGTTCGGACAGATCGAGCGTGCCGCGATCGAGGTGATCGATGACACGGCCGGGCGTTCCGACGACGACGTGCACGCCGCGCTTCAGCGCCTGCAGCTGCGGGTAATAGCTTTGGCCGCCATAGATCGGCAGCACGTGAAAGCCCGGCAATTTGTTGGCGTAGCGCTGGAAGGCTTCGGCGACCTGGATCGCAAGTTCGCGCGTGGGCGCCAGCACCAGCACCTGCGGCTTGGTCTTCGACAGGTCCAGACGCGACAGCAGCGGCAGCGCGAACGCGGCGGTCTTGCCGGTGCCGGTCTGCGCCTGTCCGAGCACGTCGCGCCCGGCCATCAGTGCGGGGATGGTCGCGGCCTGGATCGGCGACGGGGTTTCGTATCCGACCTCGCTCACTGCCGCCATCACACCCTCGGCAAGACCGAGATCGGCAAAACGCAGGGACGGGGTTTCGATCGACATGCAGCACTTCCGGACAACAGACTGGGACCGCCTATTGTGCGCCCAAGCGCTGGGGCATTGGCTCCAGAGGATCGGCCGGCATCAAGAGAGCTGCTGCACCGCAACAACAACCTGCGCAAAATCATCGACTTATCTCTCCCGACACGCGCAGGCACGGTCACAATGCCGGCGGGACGCGCGAAGGCGACGATGTCCATCAACCACCGAACGCGCGAACCCGCATCACTCTCGGCCCTGCCATCGGCGGCACACCCGATAGGGCTCAGATCCGCTCGGACTCCACCGTGTGCACGCCGGGTTCCGCCGCGATCGCCGCATCGAGCAGACACCGGGCGATACGCTCGGCCGGCACCACGCGATAGCGCTTCGGCACCACGGGTTCGATCGCGCGCAACACGCGCATATCGAGATGCTCCATCGGCCGTCGCTGTTCGCGTTCGCCGCCGATGATCGAGGGCCGCACCAGGGTCAGCGACGGAAAGCCGAGCGCTTCGACGCCCCGCTCCGCCTCGCCTTTGCAGCGCAGATAGAAACCGCGCGCCGCGGGATCCGCGCCGAGCGAGGAGTTCAACGCGAAACTGCGTGCGCCCGCCCTGCGCGCATGCGCCGCGATTGCCAGCACATAGTCGACATCGACCCGATGGAAAGCCGCCTGCGAACCGGCCTGGCGGAGTGTGGTGCCGAGCGCGCAGACCACCGCATCGGCCTGCCACCAGTCGGCCTGCTCCTGCAGGGCATCGAAATCGACCAGAGGGTTTTCGAGTTTGGGATGCGGCAGCAGCGCGCGGCGGGTGGGCGCCACCACATGGGAGATCCGCCGGTCGGCCAACGCCTGCGCCAGCGCATGACGGCCGACCAGACCGGTCGCGCCCGCGATCAGCAGCCGGGTCATGGCGGCGGATTCTCGCTGTCGGCTTCGTCCATCGCCACCAACCGCGACAGCGCCGCGCGCAGCGATTCCAGCTTCACCGGTTTGGTCAGATAGTCGTCCATGCCCGCATCGAGGCATTTGCGCCGGTCGTCGGCCATGGCATGCGCGGTCAGGGCGAGTATCGGCAACCGGTCGAGACCTTCGTTAGCTTCGGTCTCGCGCCAGCGGCGCGTGGTCGCATAACCGTCCATTCCGGGCATCTGGCAATCCATCAGCACGACCTGCCAGGGTGCCGCCCGCATAAGCTCCAGTGCCCGCGCGCCGCTGTTGGCGCACTCGACGATGCAGCCGTCTCGCTCCAGCATCAGTTTTACGAGCGAGGCATTCAGGGCATTGTCTTCCACCACCAGAATCCGCAGACCTTCGAGCGAGACCAGCGCGGCATCGGCGATGCGGATCTGTTGGGCTGCCTCCGACGGCGATACGGACGTGTCGATACCGATCGAAGATTCCGGCACCCGCACGCGGAAGCGGCTGCCCGCGCCCGGCGCGCTGCGCAGTTCGATGCGCCCCCCCATCAGTGCAATGAGGTCGCGGGAAATGTTCAGGCCCAGGCCGGTGCCCTGATGGGCACGACTCATCGAGTTGTCGACCTGCTGGAACGCCGAGAAGATACGTTTCTGGTCGCTCGCGAGGATGCCCTGCCCGGTATCGGTCACATCGATCACCAGCCAACGGCCGGTGACGGGATCGACTTCAAGATCCACATCGATGCGCACACCGCCTTCCGTCGTGAACTTGATCGCATTGCTGACCAGATTCACCAGAATCTGCCGCAGCCGCGCCTGATCGCCGACGAAACGGTCCGGTAGCGACGCCGCGAAAGCGACATCGATCCGCAGCGATTTCGACGCCGCCTCCGGCGCGAACATGTCGATCACCTCTTCGACCAATTGCCTGGGCGCGAACGACGCAACCTGCAGCGTGATCTTGCCGGCCTCGATCTGCGAAAGATCCAGTACATCGCTGATCAAGGCCAGCAGCGACTGCCCGGCGCGGTGGATGGTGTCCGGAAGCTGTCGATGCTGGGGCAGATCCGGCGATTCGGCGAGGAGCCGGCTCATCCCGATGATCGCATTCAATGGTGTGCGCAGCTCATGGCTCATATTGGCCAGAAACGTGGACTTGGCGCGATTGGCCGAATCCGCGCGATCCAGCGCGTCGCCCAGCGATTGGGTCATCCCCAACAGCGCGATGCGCTGTGCGATGTTGCGCTGGATCGTACGGCCAATGACGAAGGCCTCGCGTAGCAGGAAAAACCCGAACAGACATGCTGCGAGCCCGGCGATCATGAATTCCGAGTGCCCTCCGATCAGGAAGTACAGCGCGAACGGACCGACGCTGGCCAGCACATACGCGGCGTAAGCCGGCCACCAGGCGCCGAAACTGCTGATCGCCCCTGCGGGCATGCCGATCAGCAGGAACGAGGTGACGAAATACAGTTCGCTGTGGCCCAGCGGGAACAACAGCGTCGCCGCCGCGCCCCATACACCGCCAGAGAGCAGCCCAACGAGAATGCACAGCGCAGGCGTATTCGGCCAAGCATCGCCGGCGTCGAGAACCGACCGCCTGGACCACACGGCCAGCACGACCCGCAGCGCCGAAACGCAGATCACGGCCAGTGCCCAGCCGAACAGGTGATCGCGCGGATGCACATCACGCACCACCAGCAGGAACAGCGCAGCCACGCCGATCGTCGCCAACGCGCCGGCCAAACCTTGGCTCAGCACCAACTGGCGGCATTCGCGCGCAATGATCAGCGGAGTCTCGACGGACTCTGCGGTAGCCATGGTTCCCCCTGTCGTGCCGGACACTCGATGCGGACACGGTGCGTGTGCCACCGTCTGGCAGCAAAAGCATACGATACCGGTATGTCCGCACCGCTGCGAGCCGTCGCGATACAGATCCGGCGATGACCGCTGATCAACGCAGAGGCTGCCAGAAACGAGACTGGCGTCTCACCTGCGCGCCCCGCGATGCCGCCCCGACGGCCGTGATCCGTCGCATGCGGCTGCTGCAAGGCAGCAAACCCGACTCAAGGGGAATCGCGCAGCGGGTCGCAGGTTCGGGATTCGCCTGCGCCGGCGAATCGGGCGATTTTGCCTTTGAACGCAGGGATTCGCGAACATCGATGCGGTATCGCAAATGATCGGCGGCGGCCTGCCGGGAGCACCCGCAGCGACAGCCCACTTGCAAATTCTGCGCATTCGCGGCACACAACATCCTCCCCACGACATTGCCGCCTGCACGCGGCTCTGCGGTCGGCACGATGCGACCGTACTCACCGATATGGAGATGCCATGACCACCCGCTTCCTGCTATCCGCCGCCCTGCTGGTCTGCCTCGCCGCTCCTGCCTACGCAGAGACAGCGGGCGCCGCTTCCACCACCGCCAGCAACGACAGTCTTTCGTTCGTCACTATCCAGTACCGCAACCGCGCCCAACTGCAGGCGCTCGCTTCGCGCTTCCAGCACATGATCGTGGACAACGGCAGCAGGACCGTGCGCACCGAAGCCAGCGCACAGGACATCGCCGAACTCCAGCGCATGGGCCTGCGCGTGGTCATCGACCAGGCCTCGACCGATCGCATCCGCAGCGTCGAAACCGCGATGGCGAACAAACAGTTCGGCACCCGGAGCATCTCCGGCTACGCCTGCTACCGCACGGTCGAAGAAACCTATACCACCATCGACCAGCTCGTCGCCGCCAAACCCGCGCTGGCCAGCGTTTCCAACATCGGCCCCAGCTGGCTGAAGTCGCGCAACACCGGCGGCTACGACATGAAAGTGCTGCGGCTGACCAATTCGGCCACCAACACACTGCGGCCGAACAAACCGCCGATGGTGATCTTCGGCTCCATCCACGCGCGCGAATACACGCCGGCCGAGCTGCTCACCCGCTACGCCGAGTGGCTCGTCAACGGTTACGGCACCGATCCAGAAGCCACCTGGCTGATGGACAACTACACGTTCTATCTCGTACTGCAGGCCAACCCCGATGGGCGCAAGAAAGCCGAAACCGGCCTGTCCTGGCGCAAGAACGTCAACAACACCAATGGCAGCTGCAGCGCGAACAGCGTCGGCACCGACCTCAACCGCAACTTCCCCTTCCACTGGAACACCGTCGCCGGCGGCTCCAGCGGCAACGCCTGCACCGACACGTATCGTGGTCCGCTTGCGCAGTCGGAACCGGAAACGCAGAACCTGATGCGTCTTGTTGCGGGAACGCCGAACGCCAGCGGCGTCTACACCGGCGGCCTGTTCCCCGACCGTCGCGGCGACGCCAACACCAGCGCCGCGCCCGACGACACCCAAGGCCTGTTCCTCGACATCCACAGCTTCTCGCAGCTTGTGCTGTGGTCTTGGGGCGACACCACCAGCCCCGCACCCAACAGCACCGCGCTGCGGACCTTCGGACGGCGCATGGCATTCTTCAACAGCTACAAGCCACAGCAATCGAACGAGCTGTACGGCACCGACGGCACCACCGACGACACCATGTACGGGCTGCTCGGCGTGCCCAGCTACACCATCGAGCTTGGCGTCTCGTTCTTCGAATCCTGCACCACATTCGAGTCGTCGACGTTGCCGAAGAATCTGGCGGCGCTGAAATACGCAGCGCGCAATCTCACCGCACCGTATCGCTACCCGTCCGGCCCCAACACCGTCAGCGTATCGACCTCGAGCGCAACGGTCGCGGCCGGCACGCCGGTGACCATCAGCGCGATCCTCGACGACAGCCAGTTCAACCAGACCAACGGCACCGAAGCCACCCAGGCCATCGCTTCGGCCCGGCTGTATGTCGACATCCCGCCGTGGGAAGCCGGCGCTGCGGGCATCGCGATGGCCGCCAGCGACGGCAGTTTCAACACGACCCGCGAAACCGCGACCGCGAGCCTCGGCACCACCGGGCTGGGCGTCGGCCGTCACATCGTCTACGTGCAGGGCACCGACGCCTCCGGCGCGCTGGGTGCGCCGAACGCGGTGCTGCTGAACATCACCACCGGCGGCGGTGGCGGAAACGTCGCCCCGGTCGCGAACTTCAACGCCACCACATCGGGCCTGACCGCCAATTTCACCGATACCTCCACCGACAGCGACGGCAGCATCGCTTCGCGCAGCTGGGACTTCGGCGACGGCACGCTCTCCACCGCAGCCAATCCGAGCAGAACCTACTCGGCCGCAGGTACCTACAGCGTCAGGCTCACCGTCACCGACAACGGCGGCCTGAGCAACGCCAGAACGCAGTCGGTCACCGTCGCCACCGCCGGCACCCAGACCTACACCAACGGTACAGATGTGCCGATCAGCGACAACGCCACGGTGAACAGCCCGATCCTCGTATCAGGACGCAGCGGCAACGCACCCGCCGCCACGCCCGTGCTGGTCAATATCATCCACACCTACAAGGGCGATCTGAAGGTCGATCTGGTCGCGCCGGACGGTAGCGTGTACGTGCTGCACAACCGCACCGGCGGCAGCGCCGACAACATCAATCAGACCTACTCGGTCAATCTGTCGACCGAGGCCTTGAACGGCACCTGGAACCTGCGCGTGAACGACAATGCCGCAGGCGATGTCGGCCGCATCGACAGTTGGAGCATCACGTTCTGATCCGTGCCGTATTACTGAGGACGATACAAGAACCGAGCCCCGCATCTGCGGGGCTCGGTGCATTCTCCGATGCACTGGTCGCGTTCAGCAGCGTCCGCATCAGGCGACCCAACGGATCGCCACGTCGCGCTGCGGGTCGATCACTGCGCGCGGGTTGGCCAGCGCATCCGCTTCGATGCAGTCCAGCTTCTGCTGATTGCCCACACCCACCAGCAGGCCGACAGGAAGGTCTCCCAGCCAGATCGTCATCTGCACCGGACTGCCCGCATTGTTTAAGTCACCCAGCTAGTCGGCCCTGCAAAATAGCTCAGGCCATCACGGCAACTCGATTTGCGGCTCTCTCGCCCATCTGTGCATTCCATTGCGCCCAGATCTTGACCAGAAAAAGTCGCACAAAAAACGGCCCAAGACCC
>JBIITV010000155.1:0-9811 GCA_044340325.1 Lysobacteraceae bacterium | reverse complement strand
TCGCCGACGGCGATCTGGTGGTTGCTTCGGTGCTGTCCGGCAATCGCAACTTCGAGGGCCGAGTGCATCCCGAAGTGAAGATGAACTACCTGGCCTCGCCGCCGCTGGTGGTGGCCTATGCGCTGGCTGGCACGGTCGATATCGATCTGACGACCCAGCCGCTCGGCACCGGCCGCGACGGCCAGCCGGTGTATCTGCGCGACATCTGGCCGACCAACAAGGAGATCGGCGACATGATCGCTGCCACCGTCGGCCCGGAGATGTTCGCCAGGAACTACGCCGACGTGTTCAAGGGCGACAGCCGCTGGAACAGGATCGAGTCGCCCGAAGGCGAGTCCTACCGCTGGGACGAGGCTTCCACCTATATCAAGCACCCGCCCTACTTCGAGGGCATGACGATGGCTGTGGGCACGATCGACGACATCCACGGCGCGCGGATCATGGGCCTGTTCGGCGATTCGATCACCACCGATCACATCTCTCCGGCCGGCAACATCAAGGCCAATTCCCCCGCCGGAAGGTTCCTGCAGGCGCGCGGCGTGGCGCCCGCCGACTTCAACAGCTACGGTTCGCGCCGCGGCAACGACGACGTGATGGTGCGCGGGACTTTCGCCAATATCCGCATCAGGAATCTCATGCTGGGCGGAGAAGAGGGCGGCGATACTCTGCACTACCCTTCGGGGGAAAAACTGGCCATCTACGATGCCGCAGTGCGTTACAAGGCCGAAGGCGTGCCGCTGGTGGTGATGGCCGGCAAGGAATACGGCACCGGTTCCAGCCGCGACTGGGCGGCCAAGGGCACCAACCTGCTCGGGGTGAAGGCAGTGATCGCCGAAAGCTTCGAGCGCATCCACCGCTCCAATCTGGTCGGCATGGGCGTCCTGCCGCTGCAGTTCGAGGATGGTCAGAACGCGCAGACACTGGGGATCGATGGATCCGAAGTCATCGATGTCGTCGGCCTGGACGACGGCGCGGCCAGGACCGCGACTGTGGTGGCCCGGCGCACCGACGGCAAGGAACGCCGTTTCAGCGCCCGGGTGCTGCTGCTGACCCCGAAAGAGGTCGAATACTTCAGGCACGGCGGGATTCTGCACTACGTGCTGCGACAGCTGGCTTCGAAAAAGCCGGCCTGACCGCAACGCTCTGGCGCCGGGTCACCGCCGGATGCCGGACACCAGACCGCTTTTTTTCAGGGGGTGCGGTTCCTCAGCTGAGAAACATACGGTGGCGTCTTGCGGCTCACTAGTGCCTATGCTCCAATCCCAGCGAATGTCCAGAACCGCAATCCAGCGGTCGAACAACAGATGGAGGGTCTAATGAATCTTGAGCGTCCGTGGCTTGCGAGCTATCCCGAAGGAATACCCCATCAGATCGACTCGACCGAGTACCCCTCGATCGTATCGGTGCTCCAGTCGTCGCTCGAAAAATACCGCGACCGCCCGGCGTTTTCCAACATGGGCCGTTCCATGACCTATGCCCAGCTGGACGAGTACAGCAAGCAGTTCGCTGCCTACCTGCTCGGTGAGCTCAAGCTCAAGAAAGGCGATCGCGTTGCGATCATGATGCCGAACTGCCTGCAGTATCCGGTCGCGACCTTCGGTGTCCTGCGTGCGGGTCTGACCGTGGTCAACACCAATCCGATGTACACCGCGCGCGAGCTGAAACATCAGCTGGTCGACTCCGGCGCCACCGTCATCCTCGTCTTCGACAATTTCGCGAAGACCGTACAGGAAGTACTGGCGGAAACGCCCGTCAAACATGTGATCACCACCGGCATGGGCGACATGCTGGGTTTCCCGAAGGGTCCAGTGATCAACTTCGTACTGAAGTACGTCAAGAAGCTGATCCCGGAGTACGACATCCCCGGCGCCGTCCGTTTCAAGAACACGTTGACGCTCGGTCAGCTCCATACTCTGCCCGCTGTGGATATCGTGCCCGACGATATCGCCTTCCTGCAGTACACCGGCGGCACCACCGGCGTCTCCAAGGGAGCGATGCTCACCCATCGCAATCTCGTCTCGAACATGCTCCAGTCCAGCGCCTGGCTGAGTTCGAACAAACGCGAGGGCACGGAAGTGATCATTACCGCCCTGCCCCTGTACCATATCTTCGCGCTCACCGCGAACGGCCTGGTATTCATGCATCTTGGCGGGCACAACTATCTCATCACCAATCCGCGCGACATGCCGGCCTTCGTCAAAGAGCTCAGCAAGATTCCATTCACCGCGATCACCGGCGTGAATACGCTGTTCAACGGGCTGTTGAATACGCCAGGCTTCGACAAGATCGATTTTTCGAATCTCCGCCTGTCGTTGGGCGGTGGCATGGCGGTCCAACGGGCCGTCGCCGAACGCTGGAAGAAGGTTACCGGCTGCACCTTGGCCGAAGCCTATGGGCTGACGGAAACCTCTCCCGCCGCCTGCATGAATCCACTGGACCTGACCGAATACTCCGGCACGATCGGCATGCCGATTCCTTCGACGGATGCCTGCATCAAGGACGACGACAACCGTATTCTTCCGCAGGGCGAGACGGGCGAACTCTGCATCAAAGGCCCGCAGGTCATGAAAGGATATTGGCAGCGCCCCGAAGAAACCGCGAAAATCATCGACAGCGACGGCTGGCTGCATACCGGCGATATCGCCCGCATGGACGAAAAGGGCTATTTCTTTATCGTCGATCGCAAGAAGGACATGATCCTGGTCTCCGGTTTCAACGTTTATCCGAACGAAGTCGAGGATGTGATCGCGATGATGCCGGGCGTACTCGAAGTCGCGGCGGTCGGCGTACCCGACGAAAAATCCGGTGAAGCGGTGAAGGTCGTCATCGTCAAGAAAGACCCCGGACTCACCGCCGAGCAGGTCAAGGCGCACGCACGCGAAAATCTCACCGGCTACAAACAGCCGAAGTACGTGGAGTTCCGTACCGAGCTGCCGAAAACAAACGTCGGCAAGATCCTCCGCCGCGAACTGAGGGACCCGCCGCCGGCCGCATAAAGCGACGCAGTTCGCAGTTCCGCCTAAAGACAGGTCGGCCCTCGGGTCGACCTGTCTGTCTTTAGGGGGTGGCATCGCTTGAAGTTTCCTGTTTTTCGGCGCATACAAGCGCCATCCGGGCGACAACCGCACCTACGCCGATCACCACCCGGGCCGCCCGGTCGGCACGCGTATCGATCATGCAGGGGGAACTGGATGCTCAGACTTCGACAGACCTCCTGGTCCAGACACGCCCTGTTCGCCCATCCGGGCTTCAACCCGGGCGAGCACCGTGGCGGCTGTCGTGCGGACAAAAATACGTTTGTTCGCTCCGAAACACCTTTTGATTTTCGATCTGCCCCCGAACCTCGACTTCCCCGAAGGAATTGACGCCATGACCCTGCTCGAAAACATCTCGCCGATCACCGCCGCCTCTCTGGTCCGTAACGAATCCGACGCCTCCAACCGCAGCGATTGGTTGTATATGCATTCGAATACGGTCGGCCATTACCACCCGTGCTTTTCCGAACGGCTTCTCAACGAACTGAAACGCGAGCAGGAAAGCCTGCGCCGCCGGCTCGCAGCCGGCAGCACCGACCAGCAGCATGGCGTGCATCACATGGTATTGGCCTCGGACGCGGATGTATTCAACCTCGGCGGCGATCTCGCCCTCTTCGCGCACCTGATCCGCAGCGGCAACCGCGGCAGACTGCTCGACTACGCCAAACTCTGTATCGAAGTCGCCTTCAATCTTTACCGTCTTTATGAAAATCAGGTCCACAGCATCGCTGTCGTCCAGGGCGATGCGCTCGGCGGCGGTTTTGAAGCAGCGTTGTGCTGCCACACCATCATCGCCGAAGAAGGCAGCGGCATGGGTTTCCCCGAAGTGCTGTTCGACCTGTTTCCGGGTATGGGCGCCTATACCTTCCTGACCCGCCGGGTCACGCCGATCGTCGCGGAACGGATGATGCTGGATGCGCGCATCTATCCGGTCGAGGAACTGTTGACGATGGGCGTCGTCGACCAGGTCGTGCCGCGCGGCACCGGCCTTCAGGCCGCACAGGAACTGATCCGCAAACACCAGAAGATGGGAAATGCGCTGCGCTCGATGAATGCCGTCCGCCATGCCTGCCAGCCGATCAGCCTCGACGAACTGTTCGCGGTGACATCGGAATGGGTAGATGCGGCGATGCGCCTGAACGATCGCGGCCTGAAGACGATGGAACGTCTCATCCGTGCCCAGCAGCGGCGCGCGGAACAACCGCCGATCGCCCGCATCAGCGCGCTCGGCTGATGGGATCAGTCGGAGGGCGTCTGCTGGCGGGCCTGGAGTGGCAGGTCTCCCCCGGACGCCCGTTCCGACAGCAACCGGGCCACTTCTCGACGGCTGTGCTCGGCGACCAGAATCAACTGCGCTTCGATTTCTGCGGTCCAAGCGTTGCGTCGACGGGCGAGGGTCGCATCGTCGCTGCGCATGATCTCGCGGCAGCGATCCGCGATCGGAGCGGCGCCCAGATTTTCGCTCACGCCCTTCATCGCATGCGCGGCTTCGCGGAAATCGGCCCATTGCCCGGCGTGAGCCGCACGAGCGAGCTGTTCGACGCAGCCTGACATGTCCTTGAGGCATTGCTCGACGAAATCGAGCAGGAAGGCGTCGCCCAGCCCCATCATCGAAAGTTCTTCGAGCACCGCCGAGTTGGTGCCCATCATCTGCGCCGAAACCTGCTGTTTCGGCGAAGCGTTCTGGCGCGACGCAAGATCGGCGACGACCTCCAGGAATTTGGCGACCATGATCGGTTTGGTCATGAACGTTTCTGCGCCGGCGGCGCTGGCGTCCTTCATCGCCTGCTCGGTGGCATCGGCGCTCATCACGATCACCGGCGTGCGCATGCGCTGCCCGGCCTGCATGAAACGCAGCTGGCGGATCACATCCAGACCGCTGACCCCCGGCATGTGCATATCGAGAACGGCAAGATCGAACTGGATGTCCGCGAACGCATCGAGCGCCCCCTCGCCATCCGAGACGACCGTGACCTTGTGGCCGGCGTGTTCGAGGATGCGACTGAGCACGACCCGGTTCGCATGCTGATCGTCGGCAACCAGGATCCGCAGCTGCTTGATCCGCGCGCGATGACGGATGAAGGGATCACCGAAGGCAACGACATTGCCCGCATCCCTGCTGGCGAAGCTGTGGCTGATTTCGGCTTCCGAAAAGGGAATTTCGACCCGGAAATGACTGCCGCCGCCAGGGTTGTCCTCAAGCACGATCGTGCCGTCGAGCAATTGGGTGAGCGTGCGCGCGATCGTGGTCCCCAACCCGGTTCCGCCAAAACGGCGGGTCGGACCGGTATCGACCTGTTCGAACGCTTCGAAGATCTTCTGTTTGTAGTCGTCGGGTATCCCGATCCCGGTATCGCGCACCGAGAATCCGATCCGCAGCGCACGGCTGTCGGTCCGCACGCGCATGATGTCCAAAGAAACCGAGCCGGTCTCGGTGAACTTGATGGCGTTGTTGAGCAGATTCAGCAGGATCTGCATCAAATGACCACTGTCGCCGAAAAGTTCCAGCGGCACGTCCTCCGCTATCGTCACTTTCAGACCGAGCTCTTTCGATGCCGCCTGCGGCTTGAGCATCTTTTCGAGTCGGCCCGTCAGTTCGCGCAAGTTGAACTCGGACTCCTTGCGCTGCAGTTTGCCGGCCTCGATCGCGGAAATGTCGAGGACCTCGTCGACGAGCAGCGACAGGGTCTGCGCGGAGGTGTGGATGACCTCCGCGTATTCGCGCTGTTCGGGCGACAGCCGAGAATTGCGGATCAGTTCGGCCATGCCGATGATGCCGTTCAAGGGCGAACGCAGTTCGTGGCTCATCGTCGCCAGGAACCGACTCTTGGCGGCGTTGGCGCGCCGCGCTTCCTCGGTGCTGCGGTGCAGGCTCTTGAGCAGCGTCGAGAGATACGCAGGGATCGCGATCAGGCCGATCACCAGACCCGCCGAAAGATGTGGCTGCCCGCGCCAGTAATCGGTACCGATCACCACGCTGCTGAAGGCGATCAGCCCCAGCAAGGAAGCCGAGAGCAGGTAGCGCATGCCGAAGCGCAGACCGTTGCCGATGGTGACCCACAGGATCAGCACGTACAGCGGAGCGAGCGCAGGAGGATCGACCAGCATCAGCACCGCGAGCACGGTGTAGTCGGCGATCATGCCGACCCAGCGACGCGGATGGGACGCGCCAGGATGGACGATGATGGAAGCGAGGATTGCGATGCCGACGAAGGCCTCGGCCAGCATCACCATCAGCATCGACAGCAGCGCGTCGGCATCGCCCAGGCCCGCCTTCCGGAGGGCGTAGATGTAAATGGCGAGGATGCAGGCGATGATCATCCTCACCAGTGCCTGACCGTGCTCGCTGTCCGGCCGGTTCGCCAATCGGGCTTGTATCCAGTCTACGGTGGTTCGCATTGGGGCTATTCCATTCCCGGTCGTTGCGAACTGGCCGAATAGCGCTCGCAGATGTCCTCCAGTCTCGGTCGGTTCTGCACCAGCGCCTGGACGCACTGCGGGTCGAACAATTTGCCGCTCTGCTCCAGCAGGAAGTCGATCGCGTTGTCGAAACTCCATGGGGCTTTGTAGGGGCGGGGCGAAATCAGCGCGTCGAAGACGTCCGCGACGGCGACGATGCGCGCTTCGATCGGAATCTGCGCGCCGCTGAGACCGTCGGGATAGCCGCTGCCGTCGTAGCGTTCATGATGGCGCAGCGCAATGGCCGCGCCGGCCTGGATGAAACGGTTCTGACTGCCGCTGAGCAGTTCGTGGCCGATCTGAGGATGCCGACGCATGATCGCCAACTGCTGCTCGTCGAGTGGACCGGGTTTCAGCAGGATGTCGTCGGGAATCGCGATCTTGCCGATATCGTGGAGCGGCGCGGACAGCTCGATCAGCCGCACCTCGTCTTCCGACATCCCCAGACCTTCGGCGATCAGGCCGGCGACATGCGACATCCGTTCGAGATAGGCGCTGGTGCCGATGTCGCGATATTCGATCGCCCGCGCCAGACGCGAGAGCGTTTCGCGCTCGCGCTCCTCCACCTCGTGCATGCTGGACAGCAGCCGCTGTTCCAGCGACAGCGCGCGTTGCTTGATCGATTCGGACTGCTGGCGCAGCTGCAGCAGGTTACGACAGCGGGCACGCAGTTCGCGCGGGCGCACCGGCTTGACCAGGAAGTCGATCACGCCGGCATCAAGGGCAGCCTGCCGGATGGGCTCGTCGCCGACCACGGTCACCAGCACGATCGGCACGTCACGGTTGGTGAGCGCGCGCCGAAAGCGGCGGGCGAACTCAAGGCCGTCGACCACCGGCATGCGGTAATCGAGCAGGAGCAGGTCGGGACGGTTGTTTTCCGCCCAGCGCAGAGCTTCTTCCGAATCGCCGAAGTCGAAGACCTCCAACTCAGGACTGATGTCCTCAAGGATGTGCCGCAGCATTGTGCGTGCGGATGTCTGGTCATCGACGATGACGATTTTCACAGAGTTGCCCCACATACGAATACCGTGCGTCCTTGCGTGCGTGGTGGATCGGTGTTTGCCCTATGTCCCGAATCTAAAGCAATTTCTGTGCCTTGTCTCGCATGTGTTTGTTTGTGGTACGGCATCCGTTATGGCAGTCCAAGGCTCATTCTAGGCCAAACCCGGATGCTGGACAGTGCTGGCCGGCTCAGCCGGGAACAATACTGACGACGGGAGCGCGGACCGGACTTTCGGGCCCACCGTCTCTCGAAGCATACGCCGGGGACGACCCGCCTGTTCTCACAGCTGCTCGGGACGCATGTACGGGAACAACAGGACATCGCGGATCGAGGTCGACCCGGTCAGCAGCATGACCAGTCGATCGATTCCGACCCCCAGACCACCGGTCGGCGGCAAGCCGACCTCCAGGGCGCGGATGTAGTCGGCGTCGTAATGCATGGCCTCGTCGTCGCCGCCGTCTTTCGCTTCGACCTGGGCCAGGAAACGCGCGGCCTGGTCCTCGGAGTCGTTCAGTTCCGAGAAACCATTGGCGATCTCCCTGCCGCCGATGAACAGTTCGAAGCGGTCGGTGAGCTGCGGATCGAGGTCGTTGGCGCGCGCGAGGGGGCTGATCTCGACCGGATGATCGATGATGAAGGTCGGCTGGATCAGGGTGTGCTCGACGGTCTTCTCGAAGACCTCCAGGAGCAGCTTGCCCCAGCCGAAGGACGGCTTGAAACGGATACCCAGACGCTGGCAATGACCGCGCATCGCTTCGAGATCGCGAAGCTCGTCGCGGCGGATGTCCGGATTGTGCTCCAGCACGGCCTCGGTCATCGACCAGCGCCGGAACGGCTGATCGAGGACGATGGTATTGCCGTCCCACTCCACTTCACCGATACCCAGCGGGTCGCGGGCGACCTCGCGGATCATCGCCTCGGTCAGATCCATCACCTCGTGATACGTGGCGTAGGCCTCGTACAGCTCGAGCATGGTGAATTCGGGGTTGTGCCGGGTGCTGACGCCCTCGTTGCGGAAGTTGCGGTTGATCTCGTAGACGCGCTCGATGCCACCAACGACAAGCCGCTTGAGATACAGCTCCGGCGCCACGCGCAGGTACAGATCGAGATCCAGGGCGTTGTGATGGGTCGTGAACGGCTTGGCGGCTGCGCCGCCGGCGATGTAATGCATCATCGGCGTCTCGACTTCCTGGAACCGGCGGTCGTCCAGCCAGCGCCGCAGCGCGGATATGATCAGCGAACGTTTGCGGAACACTTCCCGCGCTTCCGGCGTGACGATCAAGTCGACGTAACGCTGGCGGTAACGCTGCTCGATATCGTTCAGACCGTACCAGGCGCTCGGCAGCGGTCGCAGCGACTTGGTAAGCAGGCGAAGACTGTCGACCTTCACCGACAGCTCGCCGGTCTTGGTCCGCATCAAGACCCCCTGCGCACCGACGATGTCGCCGATGTCCCAGCCTTTGAAGGCATCGTAGGTTTCGCCGAGGCTGTTCGACTGCAGGAACAGCTGGATCCCGCCCGTCATGTCCTGAATCTGAGCGAAAGCGGCCTTGCCCATCACCCGTTTGGCCATCAAACGTCCGGCGATGGCGACGGGATGCTCGGCAGCCGCCAGCGCTTCACCGGTCCAGCGTCCGGCATCCTCGTAGGTGTCCTGCAGGTCGCGGGCATAGTGCTCGCGCTTGAAGTCGTTCGGATACGCGATGCCCTGCCCGCGCAGCGCAGCGAGTTTGCCGCGTCGCTCGGCGATCAGGGCATTCTCGTCGTGTTGCGGGGCGTGGTCATCGGTCATGGCGGTATCTTCGTTTGATAAGGCGTAGATGGCAGCGCTGTAGGGACGGCTTCAGCCGCGATTGGCCATTGCCAAGGAAATCGCGGCTGAAGCCGCTCCTGCGACAGCGAAAAATCAGACGGCGTCGCTGCGTTTCGAACCCGCTTCCAGGCCGGATTTCAGGCTGGCCTCGATGAACTCATCGAGATCGCCGTCGAGCACTTTCTGGGTGTCGGTGCGCTCGATGCCGGTGCGCAGATCCTTGATCCGCGACTGGTCGAGCACATAGTTGCGGATCTGGCTGCCCCAGCCGATATCGGACTTGGTGGCTTCCAGCGCATCGCGCTCGGCGTTGCGCTTCTGGATCTCGAGTTCGTACAGCTTGGCCTTCAGCATCTGCATCGCCATGTCGCGGTTCTGATGCTGGCTGCGGCCGTTCTGACAGGCCACGACAGTATTGGTCGGGATATGGGTGATACGCACCGCCGATTCGGTCTTGTTGACGTGCTGACCGCCGGCGCCCGAGGAACGGTACACATCGGT
>JBIITV010000154.1:0-9889 GCA_044340325.1 Lysobacteraceae bacterium | reverse complement strand
ACCCGCACCAGCGAGACCACGCCGAGGTAATTGTCGAACCACGAGTCGATGATCAGCGCCTGCAGCTTGTCGGTATCGCGCGGCTTCGGCGGCGGAATGCGGTGGACGATCGCTTCGAGCACATCGATCACATTCAGGCCGGTCTTAGCGCTGATCGCAACCGCATCCTCGGCGTCGATGCCGATGACCGCTTCGATCTCGGCCTTGACCTTCTCGATATCGGCGGTCGGCAGATCGATCTTGTTGATCACCGGCACCACTTCCAGGCCCTGCTCGACGGCGGTGTAGCAGTTGGCGACCGACTGCGCTTCCACGCCCTGGGCGGCGTCCACGACGAGCAGAGCGCCTTCGCAGGCGGCCAGCGAGCGGCTGACTTCGTAGCTGAAGTCGACATGGCCGGGAGTGTCGATGAAATTGAGCTGATAGGTCTGCCCGTCCTTCGCCCTGTAGGGCAAGGACACGGACTGGGCCTTGATGGTGATGCCGCGCTCGCGCTCGATCGGATTTGAGTCGAGCACTTGCGCTTCCATCTCGCGCGCTTCCAGCCCGCCGCAGAGCTGGATGATGCGATCGGCCAGCGTGGACTTGCCGTGATCGACGTGGGCGATGATGGAGAAGTTGCGGATGTTCCGCATCGAGTCAGACATGGGAGCTGGACATGAGGGCTGCGGCTGCCGGCCCGGAGGCCATGAGTCAAACGTCGGATTATCGCACAGCGCAGCGTCCGGCCCGTCGGCAATGCTCCCAGTGCAGTGATGCTCATGGGAGCCATTGCGCGACCCGACCGTCCCGGGACATGCCCCCGGGACATGCCCCCGGATCAGGGGTTTACTGTTTTTCGTCCTCTTCGGGCGTCACGGCGACGAACTGCGTGGCTCCGCCGCGGCGGACCAGCAGCATCACAGTCTGCCCCGCGCGCACCTTGCCCAGCTCGCGGTCCAGTGCGGCAGCGCTGCCCACTGGAGTGGTTCCGACGCGCAGGATGATGTCGCCCGGGCGCACGCCGGCACTGCGCACGGCCTTGCCGTCGATCCGGGCGACGGCCACGCCCTCGCCGGCTTTGAGCCCCAGCTGGCTGCGCTCGTCGGCGTCCAGATCCTGGCCGATCAGGCCAAGCGCATTGCCTGCGCCGCCGGCCTGACGCTCGCGCGGGGCGCCCCGCTGCGGCGCGGTCGCGACTGCGGATTCGTCGAGCTGGGTGAGGGTGACATTGCGCTCGAGCGGTTTGCCATTGCGCAGCAGGCTGAGCTTGGCGGTCGCGCCCGGCGCCATCGCACCGATCACCGGCGGCAAGTCGCTGGAATCATCGATCGGGGTCCCATCGACGGCACGGATCACGTCGCCCGGCTCGATCCCGGCCTTGTCCGCCGGGCTGCCGGCACGGACATCGTTCACCACCGCACCGCGGGTATCGGGCAGACCGAAGCCCTTGACCATGTCCGAACTGACGGCACCGACCGATACGCCGATCTGGCCCCGCCTGACCTTGCCGGTGGCTTTCAGCTGCTGGGTCACATTCATCGCCACATCCATCGGGATGGCGAAGCTCACGCCCATGTAACCGCCGGAATTGCTGAAGATCTGCGAATTGATACCGACGACTTCGCCGCGCGTATTGAGCAATGGACCGCCGGAATTGCCCGGATTGATCGCCACGTCGGTCTGGATGAAAGGCACATAGCGCTGGTCGGCATAGGGGTTGGCGCGGCCGACCGCGCTGACGATGCCTGCGGTCACCGAGTGATCCAGGCCGAACGGCGAGCCGATCGCGACCACCCACTGCCCCGGCTTCAGCGACTTGGAATCTCCGGTGCGCAGATACGGCAGATCAGTGGCGGGGATCTTCAGCACCGCAACATCCGACTGCGGGTCGCTGCCGACGACCTTGGCCTTGAATTCGCGACGATCTGACAACCTGACCGTCACCGCATCGGCGCCATCGACGACGTGGTGATTGGTCAGCAGATAGCCGTCGCCGGAAATCAGGAAACCGGTACCGAGCGAGAAGCTGCCTGGCCCGCCCTCAGGCCCCTGCGGGCCATCGGGGCCGGAAGGCCCGGGGGCGCCGGGGGCGCCGGGGAATGGGCTGTCGGGGCCGAAGAAGCGGCGGAAGAACTCCGGCATCTCCTCATCGTCCGGCGCCGGGCCGCGACCGCGCACCATCGCCTGACGGCGAGGTGATCCGGTGGCTTCGATATTGACCACCGCTGGCCCGACCCGCTCGACCAGTTGGCTGAAATCGGGCAGACCGGTGACCACAGGCACAGTGATGGCCTCGGCCGCCGTGGCGACGGTGGCAGATGCGGCTGCCGTCGCGCCGACCGCCGCGACGGGCTGGCTCGCGGTAATCGGCAGGACAGTGGTCGCAGCTGCGGTGGCGGCGACGGTGGCGGAAACGAGTGCGAGCGTACGCAACGACTGTTTCATCGGGGAATCGTCCTCGATAAAGGGGTGGGAAGTGGGAGACGGAACTTAACTTGAACGTCAGCGGCCTGCGCCGCCGACCTCGGCGTCACGGCGAGGGCGCAGCATCCTCGGCCGGTCGCGCGGAGTTCGCGGGCAGCGGGTCGAAACGCGGCGGGAGCGGCTGCAAAGAGTGGAATCCCGCATCGCCCCCGAAGCCGGCGGTGACCTCGCCGTTGACGGCGGCACCGGGCACCAGCGCGCGCGGCCAGGGCTTGGGCGTCATCCCGGCGGCTGCGGCGTTGCCCTGCGTGGCGGTGTCAGCGCTGGCGACACTGACACTGTCCGCCGAGCGCAGGTTGTTTCCGGGGCGGGATGGCGATGTGGCGGCGGGCAGTTCCGTCACTGAAGACTGTCGGGTCACGCTCGCGGGAACCGCCTCTTCGCGGGCGAGGATGCGCGGCCGCAGGCCACGACGATCGGTCGTGGCGACCGCCGCCAGCGCCAGCGCAGCAGCGGCATCGACGACAGGCGCCTCGGCTGCTGGCGGGAGGACCGGATCCGGCACAGGCACTACGGCGCGCAGATCGGCCGTGCCCGCCGGGCTGGACACCGTCGCGAACGTGGTCGCTGCCGGAGCAGGGCCGTCCGTCGTGCCCGGATCGCGTGTGCCGATCAATGCGGCCAGCGCAACGGAGGCCGCCAGTGCGGCACCGCCCCCCCAGCGCAACAGCGGGCGACCCACACCGCCCTGCGCGGCGATGGCCGGCGCGTCGGTGGCCCCGTCGACGAGGGCTTGGGAGCGATCATTGGCCAGATCGTCCGCCAGATCGTCGGCGATGGCGCGGCCGACGCGGCGGGAAAAATCGGCCGGCAGCGCGCGACCGGCCTGGCCGCGCATCGCGTCGCCGACGAACTGCCAGCGTTGCCAGCAGTCCGCGAGCGCATCGTCGTGCTCCATGCGCCGCAGCAGGAATTTTGCTTCGTCGGCCGAGAGCGCGCCGTCCATCATCGCGGACAGCTGTTCGCGGTGGAAGTCTCGGGCTTGGGAATCGGGTGACGCGGAAGAGTCGGGCAATCCAGTCATGGGGTATCGATGTCGGATGGCGGTTGAAGGTCCGTGGACACGAGGGTTTGTTGAGGCAGGATCGGAGCTGGCAGGGTCGGAGCTGGTTCAATCGAAACTGGCAGGACAAGGGCAGTCAGGACTTGCACGGGCGATCAGCAGAACTCACGTCAGCGGGTCGCGCGTTCGCGCGGGTTAGGCGCATCCAGCAGCGGACGAAGCTCTGTGTCGATGGCGTCGCGGGCCCGGAATATGCGCGATCGCACGGTGCCAATGGGGCACTGCATCTGCTGCGCGATCTCCTCGTAGCTCAAGCCGTCCACCTCTCGCAATGTAATCGCCACACGAAGCTCCTCAGGCAGAGCTTCGACCGCGCGCATCACCGTTTGTTCCATCTCCTGACGCATCAATTCGCGCTCCGGGGTGTCGTTGTCGCGCATCCGCAGCGCCGACTCGAACTGCTCCGCGTCATCGATGTCGATATCGTCGCCAGGCGGGCGACGCTTGTGGGCGACCAGATGATTCTTGGCTGTGTTCACGGCGATGCGATGCAACCATGTTGAGAACTGGGCGTCGCCGCGGAAGTTCCCGATCGCCCGGTAGGCGCGCAGAAACGTGTCCTGGGCGACATCCTGGCACTCGCTCCAGTCGTGGATATAGCGCCCGATCAGCGCAACGACCCGATGCTGATGCTTGCGCACCAGCAGGTCGAACGCCGCGCTGTCGCCGCGCTGCACCCGTCGGACCAGCTCAAGGTCCAGGTTTTCTGTCGTTACTTCGGCCATCCGGCCGGCTCTCCTGAATTTTGGATCGGCCGGCACGCTAGCCGGGTTCTGGGACAATACACGTCGGCGAAAAGTTCCCCGCCTCCGGCAGTCCGCCCGAGACTGCCGAATGCACCATGCATTCATCTGGGGGCCGGCGGCGACTGCCACAAGCCATACGCAGTCAATACACGTCCAGTCAACCATGTATCGTCGAGCCATGGCCCGTCGCTTCACGGGATTGGCCACTTCAGAACAGCCGGCCTGCAATCCATCGATTTGACGCCGTCCCACCATGGTCCGGATCATAGGGACATTCTCCAGCGTATGGATCCACCATCATGACGACCTCCCTGCCCAGCCTCGACGGCCTGCATCTGCGCCACTGGAAGACCGAGCTGCGCCCGGACGGCGTGCTGGTGCTGTCGTTCGACCGCGAGGGCGAATCGGTCAACACCTTCGGCCAGGACGTGCTGATCGAGCTGAACGACCTGCTCGAACGCATCGTGCTGGAACCGCCGAAAGCGATGGTGCTGCGCTCGGCCAAGGACAAGGGCTTCATCGCCGGCGCCGATATCCGCGAGTTCCAGACCTTCGACGCCAAAGGCACCATCGGCGATTCGATCCGCCGCGGTCAGAGCATCTTCCAGCGCATCGCCGATCTGCCCTTCCCCACCGTCGCGGCGATCCACGGCTTCTGCATGGGCGGCGGCACCGAAATCGCGCTGGCCTGCCGTTACCGCATCGTCTCCAACGACGCCTCCACCCGGATCGGCCTGCCCGAAGTGAAGCTCGGGATCTATCCAGGCTGGGGCGGCAGCGTGCGTCTGCCGCGGCTGATCGGCGCACCGGCGGCGATGGACCTCATGCTCACCGGACGCACGCTGTCGGCGTCGGCCGCGAAATCGCTGGGCGTGGTGGACCGCGTCGTGGACGCAGACAATCTCATCAATGCCGCCGCCACGCTCGCACTGAAAGGCAGCGAGCGCCCGTTCAAGCAGAATCTGATGGCCTGGATCACCAACACTTGGCCGGCGCGCCAACTGCTGGCGCCGCAGATGGTCAAGCAAGTGTCGCGCAAAGCGCGCAAAGACCATTACCCCGCACCGTTCGCATTGATCGAGACCTGGCGCCGCAGCAGCGGCAGCACGCAGCAGTTGCTGGATGCCGAACGCAGATCGGTCGTCAAGCTGGCCGCCACGCCCACCGCGCGCAACCTCACCCGCGTGTACTTCCTGCAGGAACGTTTGAAAGGTCTGGGCGGCAAAGATCACGGCATCGCCCACGTGCACGTGGTCGGCGCCGGAGTGATGGGCGGCGACATCGCCGCATGGGCGGCATTCAGAGGTTTCAACGTCACCCTGCAGGACCGCGAACAGCGCTTCATCGACACCGCGATGACCCGCGCGCAGGACCTGTTCGCCAAACGCGTGAAGGACGACAGCAAACGCCCCGAAGTCGCCGCGCGACTGGTGTCGGACCTCGCCGGCGATGGCGTGGCCAAGGCCGATCTGCTGATCGAAGCCATCATCGAGCGACCCGACGCCAAGCGCGAGCTGTACACCTCGGTCGAGCCGCGGATGAAAGCCGACGCGCTGCTCACCACCAATACCTCATCGATCCCGCTGACCGAACTGCGCGAACACATCGCGCGGCCGGCGCAGTTCGCCGGGCTGCACTATTTCAATCCGGTGGCGATGATGCCGCTGGTGGAAATCATCCATCACGACGGCATGGCGCCGGAGACCGAAAAGCGTCTCGCCGCGTTCTGCAAGGCCATCGACAAACTGCCGGTGCCGGTCGCAGGCACGCCGGGCTTTCTGGTCAACCGCCTGCTGTTCCCGTACATGCTGGAAGCCGCGACCGCCTACGCCGAAGGCATTCCCGCACCGGTCATCGACAAGGCCGCCGTGAAATTCGGCATGCCGATGGGCCCGATCGAACTGATCGACACCGTCGGCCTGGATGTGGCGGTCGGCGTCGGCGCCGAACTCGCGCCCTTCCTCGGCCTGCCGATTCCCGCCGCGCTGTCCGCGCCGCCGGAAGCCGGCAAACGCGGCAAGAAGGACGGCCAGGGCCTCTACAAGTGGCAGAACGGCCGCGCGCAGAAGCCGGAAATTCCGGCCGATTACAAAGCCCCCGACGATCTCGAAGACCGCCTGATCCTGCCCTTCCTCAACGAAGCCGTCGCCGCGCTGCACGACGGCGTGGTCGCTGATGCGGATCTGCTGGATGCCGGGGTGATCTTCGGCACCGGCTTCGCCCCGTTTCGCGGCGGCCCGATCCAGTACATCCGCGACACCGGCGCAGAAGTGCTGCTGGCTAAACTGCAGGCGCTGCAGGCGAAGTTCGGCGACCGCTTCGCACCGCGTCCGGGCTGGGACAATCCGGCACTGAAAAAACAATAGGCCAAACGCGCTGCCTGCTCATTCTGGGCATCATGCACCGGATCGAACTCCGGACACATCTCCCATCACGACGCACGAAAGCACCATGCACGACGACCCATCGTCCGACCTCTTCGGCTTCACCCGATCGCCAGCGCCAGAAACGCAGTCGCTGAAGCCGACGGCGACCAAGGCGAAGGCCTCACCGCTGCAGCGCGAATTCGATCGTCTGGTCGGCCGGATCGAAGCGGCCCAGGCGCTGCTGGTCGCATGGCAGCAGCAGCCGGTGGTGATCCTCGAGAAGTATCACGCGAAGATGCAACCGGCGCTGCGCGACCTGACCGATGCGCAGATCTCCCTGATCGTGCAGATCGACGCCATCCTGACATCGCCTCCGAAAGGCCTGCGCATCACCGCGCGCAGGCGCGATGCGCTGACCGACTGCCTGATGGATCTGGTGGATGCCGCGATGATGCACGGCACAGACGACACCCTGACCGCGATCCACGACCGCTACAGCGATACGCCGGCTGAGCAGCTTGTGGAGGAGAATCGGGCTGAACAGAAAGCCGAGATCATCGCGGTCTTCGAAGACATGTTCGGCAAGGGCTCGATCCAACAGGCACCCGACGAAAGCCACGACGATTTCGTCGAGCGCGCGCGGGCGCGGCTGCTTGCGGAACTGGAAGCCGAAGAGCGCCGCGAACAAGACGCACGCCAACGGCGCGCCGAAAAGCGCGCGGCGAAGCAGGACGCGAAACGTCGGACCAAAACCCCCGCGACGCAGGAGACCGATGCCCCCACCGCCGAACCGCCGAAGCCCGATCTGCTGCGCACGCTGTACCGCAAACTCGCCAGCAGCATCCACCCCGATCGCGAATCCGACGCGGCGGAAAAAATACGCAAGACCGAAACGATGCAGGGCCTCAACAGCGCCTATCAGAACAAGGATCTGCTTTCGCTGTTGAAACTGCACAACCAGACCCTGCAAAGCGACGCGGCGGCGACCGACGCATTGGCCGAAGAAACCCTGCGCGATTACAACGCGCTGCTGAAAACACAGCTCAGAGCGCTGGAATCGGAGATCATGCGCACGATCGACGAAGTCACCCCTCCCGGCATCGCGATGAGAAACAGCCACATCAAGCGCCCCGAACAGCTCGAGCGGCTGATGGACAACGATATCCAGACGCTGAAGCGCTCGGCGGACAGCATCCGCGAGGCCATCCGCGATCTCAACGACCCGAAACTACGCACCCAGGCAGTCAACGATCTTGTGTCGATGACCGAGCAGCGCCGCGAGATGGATGACTTCGACGACATGCTGGCTGACGTTTTCGGCAGATAGCGCTCACCATGACACCCTTGTCATCCCGAACACGGGCGGAGCCCGTGGAGGGATCTGCTGTTGCTCTTGATAGAGAAGCGGCGCAAGCCGCGATGCTCTCCCTGCTCCCCGCCTGCGGGTGCGAAGTGGCGCGCTTGCGAGTCACTGACTCGCGCGCAGATGACCGTCCGAGCGCGACGCGCGAGCTGCGACCAATGTGTCCGAGGGGCAGATGAGCGGCATGTGCAACGACGATGTGCCGCTTCGGATCGATGATGCGCTGGCCGTGATCGCTGCCGCGTCGCGCGCCCCTCCTCCGCCACCGGTTCAAGCCCGAGGCAGGTTCTGCGGCCACCTTCTCCCCGCAGGCGGAGAGAAGGTGGCGCACAGTGCTGGATAAGCGGCCTTCGTTCGCGCTGCATATCAAGCAGCCACAGGCTCCGACGTGACGTTTTGAAAACAGCCTCTCGCAAATCCATGGCTGGATCTGAGCGACAGCAGACCACAGGCCTGTTGTCCGGAATAACAGCGCGGGATCGTGATCGGGATAGGGGGCATGCTGGCGCCGACCCCGATCCCCAAGCGTCACAGGCTCATGACGGTTGTGATGCCGCGCCTGATAGCGCTGGGTTGAGCGAGGTGGTTGTGTCGCCGCTGACGTCGCCCCATGAAACCGACTACGCGAACGGATCCCGCAGGATGATGTTGGCGTCGCGATCCGGACCGGTGCTGACGATCGCCAGCGGGCAGCCGGCGAGCTCTTCCAGCGCACGCAGATAGGCGCGGGCGGCGGGCGGGAGTCTGCTCCACTCGGTGATGCCGGCGGTGGATTCGCTCCAGCCCGGAAATTCGAGGTACACGGGCGTGCACTCGTCCCAGCCATCGGCGTCCAGCGGCGCGTATTCGGTGCGCTTGCCGCGGTATTCGTAGGCCACGCACATCTTCAGCTTGTCCATGCCGTCGAGGATGTCGAGTTTGGTGATGCACAGGCCGCTGATGCCGTTGATGGCGACCGCGCGCTTGAGCGCGACGATGTCCATCCAGCCGCAGCGGCGCGGGCGGCCGGTAGTGGCGCCGTATTCGTGGCCGCGATCGCGGATGCCCTGGCCGATGGCGTCGTCGAGTTCGGTCGGGAACGGGCCGCCGCCGACGCGGGTGGCGTAGGCCTTCGCAATGCCCAGCACATAGTCGATGGCGTCCGCGCCAACGCCGGTGCCGGCGAGCGCACCGCCGACGGTGGTGTTGCTGGAGGTGACGTAGGGATAGGTGCCGTGGTCGATGTCCAGCAGCGCACCCTGCGCGCCTTCGAACAGCACGCGCTTGCCGTGTTTGCGCAGGTCGTGGAGGATGCCGGCCACGTCGGATTTCATCGGTTCGACGTATTCGCCGAAGGCCAGCGCGTCGTCGAGGGTCTGCTGGAAGTCGATAGCGTCCACGCCGAGATACTTGGTGAGCACGAAGTTGTGATAGTCGAGGGTGCCGCGCAGCTTTTCCGCCAGCTCCTTCGGGTAATGGAGATCGGCGACGCGGATGCCGCGGCGCGCGACCTTGTCTTCGTAGGCGGGGCCGATGCCGCGGCCGGTGGTGCCGATGGCCTTGCCGCCAGCGGCCTTTTCGCGGGCCTGATCGAGGGCGATGTGATACGGCATGATGATGGGCGCAGCCGGCGAAATCTTGAGCCGGGCGCGCACGTCGACGCCGGTGGTTTCGAGTTCGCCGATTTCCTTGCGCAGTGCGCCGGGATGCAACACCACACCGTTGCCGATGAGGCACAGGGCATCGGGGCGCAGGATGCCGGAGGGGATCAGATGCAGGACGGTTTTCTTGCCGTTGATGACCAGCGTGTGGCCGGCGTTGTGGCCGCCCTGGAAACGTACGACGGCGCCGATGTTCTCGGTGAGCAGATCGACGATCTTGCCTTTGCCTTCGTCGCCCCACTGCG